>SYKE01000194.1 GCA_005798285.1 Actinomycetota bacterium | reverse complement strand
GAGCGGACAACTGCTCGCGTTCGTCTGGTGTGAGCGTCACGCGGTATTTCTTGGGCACAGGGATTACCTCCACACCAAGTGAATCACATCTTCGTCCGAGGCTCCGGTGAAGAATCAACTCCGCCCTGACAGACCACTAGACCTTATTTCTGACGACGGAAAACCGATAAAGTTCTGGGGTAAAATCGCGATCAAAGCAGGGACGTTGGACTTGTGAACTAGTTCACATCGACACCTTCAATCGCTTTTCGTCTCTTGCACCTGAGCCGGTTTGCGAGTGCGGTTGCGCTAGTCAACCGGAACCCCTCAGCGGGAACTGGGGTTGTCTCCCGCACCTATAGCCGACTTCATCGCCATCACCAGAGCCTCGGGATCCGGAGTGCTCAGCAGCAACAAGTATCCGCGAGATGTCTCGGCCAACACCACTCGATGTTGGTCCGTCAGAAAGGCCAGAGCCTTCGCCCCACCTCGGAGGCGGAACCACCCCGCCGCGTAGCCCGGCATTCCCGTGCCATTCAAGCGAAGCTGGGGGCGAAGTTCCGGGTGTGAGGAGAGATCGACCTCCCGAATGCTGCGGCCATTGATGTCCGACCACGGAATCCCGCGGCCGTACAGATCTCCGGCAATGCGAAATTCGTCCGGCCCGACCTGGTACTTCACCCGCAGGTGCCCCGTCGTCGCCCATATCACCAGCGCCGAAACGGCCAGCATGAAGATCACAAAGCCAATCCCAAAGTAGAGCGAACCCGCGCCCGCAGGCGCGATCGGGAACTCCTGGCGAATGTCACCCATCGTCTCCCCTCCGGATACCGCGAGATGCGCCACCCCGCCCTTGTGCCTAACCGACAGCACCTCTCCCAGACGGCCATGCAAAAAAGGATCCCCGGCATGGCCGGGGATCCTCCACAATCGTGCACGGTCCGCTTGTCCGCCTACGGATTCACGCGGACGTTGGTTCGGCGTTGCACGGGGCGCTTGGCGCCACCGAGGTCCTTCACGGTCAAGGTCACCACATATGGCTGCAGCTCACCAGGGTTGTTCTGAACTTCACGGCTCGCTTTGCGGAACACCCAGATGGCATTCGGCCCAACCGCATCTTCCTGCAGCCCGTCCGAAAAATCGAAGTCCCAGGAGAAGTGAAGCGGTGAAAGCCCACTCGATGCAATCGCCGTGAAGTCGACCGCCTCACCCATCGACACCTCGAGGTCCTCATCAAGGGGCTCGACGTTGATGGGTTCCTCGTCACTTGTTGTTCGGAGCTCTCCCACCCAGAACGTATCTTTGGTGTCGCTGAAGATGCGGACTTCCTGAAGTGTGGCGGTCCTGGCCTTCGAGAGGCCCTTAAACGCCACGAAGGGGATCGCCACGGAGTACCACCCGTCCTCACGAGCCGGGTTCAGGATGAGCGGGAAATCACTCGCGGTGAAGCTGCCCTCTGCGCACTGGAGCACTACTTTGAGCTTTCGCGTGTCTGGAGCCAGGGTCTGCGACTGGCCGCCGAAGCCGCCCCCAAAGCCACCGCCCGCCCCGCCATCGAGGGATCCGCCGCCCGGACCAAAGCCGCTGCCGGCGCCAAAGCCACCCTGGCCAAAGCCACCGCCCCCAGGTCCGAAGGCGCCGCCTCCGGCATTCCCGTTGCCGGAAGTGCCCAGCGCTCCGGTGCCGGCCCCAAATCCACTGGCTCCGCCGGGCCCGAGTCCGGGTCCGCCGAAGTTACCGGAAATGCCGCCGGGGCCGGAATTGCCGCCGGTCCCTCGAGTGCCGGATCCACCGATCCCGCCCACGCCACCGACACCACCGAGCCCGCCGATGCCACCGACACCGCCGGGACCACCACCCAGGCCGCCCAGCCCTCCGGCTCCGCCCTGCGAGCCGCGCTGACTCTCTCGCTTCTGCTTCAAGGTGCCGGGAACGAAGCGCGCGGCAAACTCGATCATGCCGAAGCCGTCGTTCTTCTGAGCCGTAATGTCCTTCGGTTGGGGAAGGATGATTCTGCCGCCTGAGTAGTAGCCGTTCGTCTCGATTCGAATCGAGACATCTCCGGCATACTTGTGCGTCGAGTCTTCAACGGCTCGGCCGCTCCCCCAACCGCCGAGGCGCAGGCCAACGGTCGTCACCCGCTCCCCACTGAAGATGTCGATCGCCGGCGCGATCTTCTGAGATCTTACCGGCGCTCCAAAAACCATGAGGCAACCCAGACCGGCCAGGCAGCCGACTGTCGCCTTGCGGGAAACCGTCCGTCTCATCTGAGTCTTCCCTTCGCCTTCAACTCGCCAACTCCTGAATGCGCCGGATGCTCACGGTGCGTCCCGTCGATTCGTCGACGTCCACCAGGATCCCGCACAGGCGCGCCGGATGGTCCGGCACTTCGAATCGGACCGGCATCCTCTGAAGAAAGCGCTCGACCACTAAAGATTTCTCGACGCCGATCACGGTATCCTCCGGTCCGGTCATCCCAATGTCGGTGATGAATCCGGTTCCTCCCGCGAGAATTCGTTCATCGGCGGTTTGAACGTGAGTGTGTGTGCCGAACACCAGACTCGCCCGCCCCTCCACATGGTATGCAAACGCGATCTTCTCTGCCGTACTCTCGGCGTGAAAGTCCACTACAATGATCGAGGTGACTGAGTGCATCTCCGGGTACAGAGCGTCAAACGTCCTGAAAGGACAGTCCAACGAGTCGAGGCCGGCGCGACCCATCAGGTTGCACACGGCCACCAACTCCTGACCCGAGGAGTACACGCCCCACCCCTTCCCTGGAGCGCCCTCCGGAAAATTAGCCGGTCGCAGCAACCGAGGCTCCTGGTCGATGTACGGCTGAATTGTCCGATGCTTCCAGATGTGGTTTCCGCTCGTGAGACATGCCGCGCCTCGCGCCAGCAACTCGGCCGCGATCTCAGGCGTCACCCCAAAACCGGCGGCAGAGTTCTCACAGTTCACGATTGCGAAATCCACCTGGTGCGCTCTCACCAGAGAAGGAAACAGGGCATGGTAAGCCCTCCGGCCCGGTTTGCCCACGATGTCGCCGATTGCAAGTAGCTTCACGGTATGCTCAGTCGATTAGACGCGTACAGGGCGCGATAAGTTCTTCGGCAGCCGCCCACAAATCTCAGTGGTCGTCTACCCACTCCGCCAGTTGAGCAAGGTGTCGTTCCAGGTCTACGATCTGGACTGTGAGTGCCCGGGCCCCGGCGCCGTCGCTCTTTCGTACGGCCGCCACTCGGAGGCTCTCGAGGACCCGGAGCCGTTCCATCCGATCGAGCGGTCTCGCTAAGAGGGCGCGAAGCTCAGTGTTGGAGCCTTCGGGATCCCTCCTCAGGTCCCTGAGGAATGAGATTCTGGCCTGCCGCGCGACGTCAGCCCAGTGATTGTCTCGTTGCTCGCGAATGAGCCGATCCAACGCCTCCAACGCGCGATCCAGATCCCGGCCAGACAGGGCTAGCGCCCGGCCGAACGCCTGCTCGGCGGCTCGCAGCCGCTCTCCCCGGGGGGAGATCTCGCGTTCCGGCCGCGTGGCCGACCCGAGTTGAACCAGTGCGGCTTCCCCTGGCACAAGCCGGATGGGAATAACTGCGGTTCCCGCGTTTACCGGTACCGCGGGATTCTCAGAGGATGGCTTCCAGCCCGCCTCATCGGCGAGTCGCTTTCCAAGCTCGTCGGGCGCCGGACGCGGACGCCCCGCCTTTTCCCACTCGCGGCGCGGATCACCGCTCACCCCCAGCCGATAGATGCGGGCAGGCATCCGGAAGTAGCGCGCCGGCAGAGCTTCCACACGTACGTCGAATTCCAGGTCGTCGCCGCCCGACGGACCGGTGCGGGCAACGAGTACCTGAACCGCGGGATTCTTCCGATCATCCAGCGTTCGGGTGGCCAGCACCAACAGCCCATCCGGGGCCGCGGCCGGGACGCGGGCGCGACCGAGGTTTTGCAGCAAGACTTGAGCCCGGAACTGGGCCATCGGCACGGCAAACTGCCCGACTCGCGTGGTGACGGCATGATTCCCCTCGAAGTGAGAGCTCATCAGATCCGCGTCCCGCACAGCCATCGAAACGCCGAGCGCCGGATCCGAGAGCATCGCGACACGCTCCAGCCAGTTCACGACCCGGTTGCGCTCATCCAAGCCGGTCTCAGCGGGCCCGGCGGCCTCATCCGAGACGATGGATTCGGTTTTCAACAGCGCCTTATGCCGGACCATCAACGCCCTGACCTGCTCGGCCCTGGTGCGAAGCTCTGAGTTGGATGGCGGCGCGGTCCAGGAAACAAAGGTGATTCGGGCGCCCAGCTTTCCCGTGGCCGCGTTTTTCCCCGTGGCACAGTGTTCCAGAAAGCTCGATAGAAATCCGAGATCGTCCCGCAAGCCGGGAGCGCCGATTTGAAGCTGTGAATCGACTTCGTCGGCGGCAGAGGCGAAGTGGTCGTAGAGCGCCTGGAAGGTGGCGGGATCTGCAGCCGGCGAATTGGGAGCGTCGGGGCGCGACCATGCCTCAAATCGCCAACTTCGCACCTCGTCCTCTCCGTAGGTCTTTTGCAGCCGTCGGAAGAGTTGAACGAGAAACTTTCGGTATCGGTCCAGGTTCGCGGGCAAGTTGAGCGGCACACCCCGCGAGTCGCGCTTCACCGGCGCTGTGAGCAACTCATTCGGCAGTCCTCCGCAGCAGATGAACGGCTTCACGCCGGCCGCCACCAGGGAGTCGAGTGCCCGTTCGAGTCGATCCCACTTTGCTTCGCCGGTCGGCCCAATCTCGACCTGTGCGCCGCACAGCCAGTCGGGACGACGCTTCAGGCGCCCCTCGCCCAGCCACATCGGACAGCGGATGCTGGAGACCGCCCCCGTCGCGCGGATCCACTCAAACGCCGCGTCAACGCCAAAGTCCGCGATCTGGCCGTAACCCCCATCCAGGTTGAGATTGCAGAATCTGTCCGGATCGAAGGGCCCGAGCTCGCGATCCGAACGAATCGTGATCGCCGGTCGTGGTGACGGAGCAGGTTGCGCTGCGCCCACAACCGGCACGACTGCTGCGGCGGCGACCACCCACCCGAAGCTCCGGCGCCTCATCCCTCAGCGCCCGCCCGTCGGGCCGGCGCTCAGGATCTCTGCCGGAATCCTGCCTCGATAGACCTCGTTGACTCGCGTTTCGAAGGAGTGAACCAACTCCGTCACAGCGCTCCCGTACGATGCCACGTCAAGACGCCACGCGCCGCGCGGATCCAACCACTCCTGCGGAACTCCCGGGCACTCGTCCGGGATCCAGACGCCATAGTCGGGATGACGCGTTCTCGAAACCTGGCGCAGTTCCCCACTCTGAGCCGCGCGGAGGAGTCGTCGCGACACATCGATCGGCGGGCGATCGCCACCAGCGCCGAGCGGGCCACCGACGGAGCCCGTATTCATCAGCACGACAAGCGGCTTTTCTCGCTCCAGGTAAGACTTCAACAGTTCCACGTACCGGCCGGGCGCCAGCGGCAGGAATGGCGCCCCAAAGCAGGCGCTGAAGGTCGGCTCCGGCCGGGAGCCCAACCCTCGCTCGGTGCCCGCTACTTTCGCGGTGTAACCCGCGAGAAACCAGTAGAGCGCCTGCTCCGGCTCCAGGATGGACAGTGGAGGCAGGGTCCCCGTGGCGTCAAATGTTAGGAAAACCACTGTGCTCGGGTGGCCCGACATTCCCGTCGGCTCTACGTTGGGAATGGCCTCCAACGGGTAGACCCCTCGGGTGTTTTCGATCCCGCCCGCATCGAAATCGGGCTCTCCATCTTTCAGCGCGACGTTCTCCAGAATGGCTCCGTGAGCGTTCACAGCGTTCCAGATCAGGGGCTCTCGCTCACGGGAGAGGCGGATCAACTTGGCGTAACAGCCCCCCTCGAAATTGAAGACTCCCTCGCTCGTCCACCCGTGCTCGTCATCGCCCAACAGGCGCCGGTCCGGATCTGCGGAAAGTGTGGTCTTTCCGGTTCCGCTCAGGCCGAAGATCAGACTGACATCGCCGGCCGGTCCCGTGTTGGCGGAGCAGTGCATGGGGAAGCCGCCTCGCGCCGGAAGCAAGTAGTTCATGAGATAGAAGAAAAACTTCTTCTCCTCCCCACCGTAGCGAGTGCCTCCGATGAAGCCGCAATGATGTTCGAGGTCGCAAACAATCGCCGTCTCGCTCCGGGTGCCGTGGAGAGCCGGCTCCGCCTGGACCGAGGGCAGATAGAGAAGGGTGAACTCGGGCTCGCTCCATTCGTCGTCGGGCAGGCTGTGTCGGACGAACATGTGGTGGCCCATCAAAGTGTGCCAGGCAAACTCCGTAATCAATGCGATCGGAACGCGGTAAGACCCCCGGCCCACGTATCCGCGGAAGCCATATAGCCTCGGCAGGGAGCGCGCCCCAGCTAGAAACTTTCGACCTAGAATCGCCGCAGACTCAGGCTCCATGGCGCTGTTGAATGAGGAGTTCCAATCGATGTATTCCGAACTGGGCGAGCGCCGAACGATGAATTTGTCACGTGGCGAACGACCGGTAAAAGCGCCGGTTGACACCGATAGGGCTCCAGAGCGGGTGAGAACCCCCTCCCCATTGGAGACAGCCGCATCCAACAACTGTTGGACCGTCAAGTTCCATGCGACTCGCTCTCGGAGCTCCTCATAAACGAAGCCCCCGGTGAGGGGAGTAGAAGTCGGTGCAAGCTGCGTCATACGAATCCTATCCAGGCGCCTGTGCGCCACGCGGGGCGAGCGGCGTCGCCCTATTATAGTGCCCATACGGACGCGGGCTTTGCGCTGGAGCCTGAAACGCAAGAACCCCCGGGTGCAGTGCTCCCGGGGGTCCAAGGTCTCAGAACGAACGTGTTCGGTTACTCGGGCTCCCCGGACGTCGGCATCGGATCCCGCATCAGGTTCTCCAACTCCTCGGATGTGAATCGCCCCGAGCCACCCAGGATGCGGCGTGCGCCGCGGTACCTGGAGTCGTAGTAGCCCGCCAGTTCATCAATCCGCACGTCATGGCGAGCGCTGGACGCGTGAATGAATCGGTTGCCACCGATGAAGATCCCCACATGCGAGATGCCCGGCCGGTAGGTGCTGAAAAACACCAGATCTCCCGCCCGGAGTTCCGAACGGTCAACCGGCGTTCCCCGGAGCGCCTGCCCGGACGCGCTGTGCGGCAAGCTGATGCCGCGTTGAGTCCGAAAGATGTAGCAGACGAACCCGGAACAATCAAACCCTCCGCGTGATGCGCCGCCCCAAACATACGGCTTTCCCCGCTGGCGGAGCGCCTCGCGGATCAGGTCCGAGTTCGACGAGCCCTGAGGTTTGGTCGCGATGGGCGCCTCGTCCACCGCAATCACCCGAGGTTCGGGCTCGGCAGCAACCGGAGTCGGAAGCTCGGAAGCTTCCGTATTCTGCACGATCGCGACCTTCGGGGCGGACCTTTGCGTCAGCCGACCGGATCGTGAACTCGCGGCACGCCGAACTCCCCGATCCGTGCGCCGGACGGTGGTCGCCGCCGTCACCCGGGGTCGAACTGGAGAGCGCCTGGCGAGGGCCGAGCGTACGGCGACGCGACCCTTCTCATCCGTCTCACCTCGTCCCCGAGCCGCAACTTTGACCCGACTGATCCGTACTGCCGGCTTGGTTCCCTTCGAGGTGCGGCGGTCTACCGCGGATCGGCGGCTCTCCGTGGTTTGCTTCTTCTCCACTCGTGGCGCTCTCGCGGCAGTTCGACGTGCCCTGGCAAGGTCCCGAGAGGACCTTGATCCGGCAATGCGGCGCCCAGACTCCTTCGAAGAGTCGTGGATGCGCTTCCCCGAAGCTCGCTGCGCCTGGCGGCTGGAAGCGGAACGGGACGTCGATGCGCGAGAAGCGGTGACACGAGATGACACAACTCGCTTTGCTGCAGGTCTGCGGGACTTGGCTGCGGTCCTGGAGTTTCGCGCCGCAGAAGCGGGCAGCACTCCGACACCGCACACCACCAGACAGATCAGAGCGGCCAGCAAGCCGCCCCTCAGGCTGGGAAAAGTCAAAACGTCTACCTTTCGTCTCATTCGAGTTCGGATGGTCCACCGGTGCGGCGGATTTCCAACCTCGTCTGTCGCCAGTTGGTCTTCCGAAAAGACCCGGATTGGGTGTTGCCACCCCAGACTCCAACCTTTGTATCGCCTTGAAGCTCGAAGTGGGTCGACCGATGGCCATTTTCGTTGTAGGTCGACGCGTCGCGAGGATAAAATCCGTTGGCCGTCAACCGCCTGAATCGTCCGATTCCCACGGAGTTCGCATGCCTCAGACCGTTTCAAACGCATCCCTGAAGATGGTGGAGCAGGTTCGACTTCCTCGGGAAGCGCTTGCCACCGCCGCGCACCCCGTCTACATCGAGTCCCGCATGATCACGGGCTACTTTCCGGCGCTGGAAATGAAGCGACTCATCTCCGAACGGGAGGACCTGAGCTACATTGGCAAGGTCAACCGAAACGTGGATCAGGCTGGCGTCCCTGGCTTCTCGTTCATTCGCGAGGGCGCCGAGTCGCTGAACGAGTACATCAAGATGGTCGAAACCCGAGCCTGACTCGGCTCCGGACAGGGGCCCGGCGAGTCACGTCGCGCGGGCCCCAAAGACCGTCGTCTCCAACTCAGCGTTCAGCGCGCCGGATGCACCAGAGCGACTGGTGGGTTCGAATGAATAGGTCGCCGTCGCTCAGGACCACCGTGGAGAGAGTGCGCTCCTCCAGAGCGTTTCGTCCCAGCACCTCGAACTGAGGCCGGGCCGCGAAGATGACGGTCTCCCCTCGCATGTTCACGGAGTAGAGCTTCCCGTCCGCCAGCGTCAGGCTGCTCCATGCCGTCCCCCCGATTCGCTCGCTCCAGAGCGCCTCTCCGGTCTTCGGATCGATGCACTGGGCGATCCCGGGTTCGTTGACGAAGTAGAGGTATCCCCCCTCCATCACTCCACTACCGATTCGCTGTGGATTCCGCTCCACCCGCCAGAGTCGGTGGCTGGCGGTCACATCTCCCACGGCGCCTCCGGTTCGTACGCCGATCGCCGCCCCGCCATAACCGGACATCGCCACAACCACGCCATCGCCCACCATGGGAGACGTGTAGACCAGCTTGGTGAGGCCGCCACAGAACCAAAGCAGCTTCCCACTCGCCGGGTCGTAGGCTCGAAGGTACTCCGGCCAGCTCACCAGGAGCTCGTCCTTCCCGTCGATCCGCGCGATGACCGGTGTGGACCACGACCCGATCCAGTCCGGCGCCGCCTGGCCGAACTTGCCCCCGGGCTCTTCGACTCTCCAGACTTCCCGTCCGGTGTGCTTATCGAGCGCGAGAAGGAACTGCCGCTCGCCGGGCCCGCAATTCGCGATCACGAGGTCTCCGTGAATGATCGGCGACGAAGCGTTTCCCCAGAGATGCTCCAACCGGCCAACGTCCTTTCGCCAGAGTTCCTTACCCTCGAGATCCCAACAAACCAGGCCGCCGGACCCAAACGAAGCCACCACCCGCTGACCGTCGACCGCCGGCGTTGCAGAACAAAAAGGGTTGTCCTTATGTGTGGTTTCGTCGAAGTCGCAGCGGACCTCCCGGCTCCACAACCGGCGACCATCGGTGCGATCCAGACACCAGAGCGCCCGTACGCGGCCGGCCGGATCGATGGATTGGGTGAGGAACAACTTCTTGCCCCAGGTGACGGGGCTGGAGTTGCCGGCGCTGGGCAGCGCGATTTTCCAGCGGACATTCTCGGTGGCAGACCACTTGAGCGGCGGGTTTTTCTCTCCGGAGCGACCGTCTCCCTGCGGCCCCCGGAACGCAGTCCAGTTGTCCGCGCGAGCTGCGCCCATGAGAATCACGCAGAGTGCAAGCAGTCGTTTCATCCCTGGCTCCCTTGCCGCCGGGCGCGCATCCACGGCCCGAACTCGTTCTCACCCATCAGATTCTCTAGCGGTTACTCACTCCGCAGCGAGCCCATCAGCGAGCCGCTGAGTGCGGCCCTCGTGGCCCCGGCGGCACTCAGAGCGCCAACCGCAACCACCGCGAGAAGCGTCAGAGAAAGCGTCTGTACCGGGACCTCGGCGCCCATTGACGTGAGCGACGGCAGCACGGCGATCAGCGCTGATCCGACCCCGACCGCAATTCCAATTGCGAGGAGCAAAGAGTGTTCGCTAAACACCAGCCATTGCACGGTGCGAGATCGAAATCCCACCGCACGAAGCAGCGCCAGTTCCGACCGCCGTTCGAGGACGTTTCGAAGGACCACAACCCCCAACCCGGCGCTCCCGAGCAGCAGCCCGAATCCCCCCAGCACCGCGAAGATGGAGAGATAGGTGTTCTCCACCTCGGCAAACAGCGCCAGGCGCTCTCCGGCCGGCATGGGGTCGAAGCCGACATCCACGAGCGCTTCGGACAGGACATCCGTCACCTGCTTCACGCGATCCGGCGGTGCGTCAATCAGGAATCCCTGATATCCGCTCACTGACGGAAAGTGCTGCATGAACGGTTTCTCCGAGAGCAGAAGACTGCCCTGAAAGACGGAGTTGCCCACCATTCCGACTACCCTCAACTTGAGTACGTCCCCACGATCGTCCGTGACCGACAGCGTATCTCCCACAGACTTGCCCAGACTCCAGAGCAAGGTATTCTCATCCCCGATCACGGGGATCGCGCCGTCCGGCTGATCAGAGTCCAGCAGCAGCCAGGGGTTCTCGGCGTTGCCGTGTGTGGCTGCAAAGCTGAAGGCCCCGCGGTCTGCTAGCAGGCGCGGATCGATGCCCAGTAGCCGCGGCGCCTGCGCCCGATTCAGATTCAGACAACTCGCTTCATCGCCCGGCCGGACGCGGAACGGCGCGATGGCGGCTCCCGCCAGATCCTCGGAATCCAGGCCGTATGCGTTCCGGCCATCCTCTTGATTCAGATCCTGGTGAATCGGGAGTGAAGATTCGGCGTAGACGGTAAATCCGCCGGTCCCCGAAGTTCGCCGTCGTGCGACTTCCGGGTCTGCGGGGTCGTGCCGGTTGGCGCCGATCGCAACCACCAGGAAGCTCCCACTGGCGAGGAGCGCCACCACCGACAGGCTCCTGCCCGCCCTTCGAGAAATGTTTCGGGCGCCCATGGCTCGCAAACTCAGACGGGCCGAACCGCCTTGCTCCAACCGACTCAAAAGGAGTCGCCCTACGGCGATGCCTGCAATGAGGAGTCCGGCGCCGGCGCCGAAGAAGAGCCCCGCTGCCTGCTCATGGGGCGCCACGAATCCAGCCAGCGCCATTCCAATTCCGGCCACACCTGAGATGAGCGCCGTCGGTAGCCCCACTGGAGCGGCAATCCGGCGGCGCGTTGTCCGGACCGGAGCAGCGACCATCGAGTCGGATGCGGACGACATCAGTTCCCGTGCGGGGGTCTTTGCCTGACCCCGCACCACGAGCCAGATGGAGCCACACGCGACCAGGAACGAAGCGACTCCACCGCCGACAACGGTCGCAAGCTCAGCGTGATAAACCAGCGACGACCCCGAAACCGCCCCACTCCAGACGGTGCCGAGTCCCGCCACTACTCCGCGCGTATACAGCGTTCCGAGTACCGCACCCGCCGCCGAAGCCAGCGCGGCGATTCCGGCCCCCTCCTGCAAGAGAAGTATCCTCACCTGGCGAGGCGTCCAACCCACCGCCAGGAGCAATCCAATCTCCTGACATCGTTGCTCAATCCCCAGCGCGAAGAGCAGAGACATCAGAAGCAGGGCGGCCCCGATAAGGAAGAAGCTGAAGCCGATAAAGAGCTGACCAAAGTCCAGCGATTGGGCGCCGGCCGCGAGCGCCTGTTCACGAACGGGGTTGAAGAACAGTCCCACCGTCGCAGGATTCACCGCCTGACGAACGCACGCCTCGACATTGGCTTCAGTCTCTTCGGGACGGTATCGAACCGCCGTCAGATTCCCGAACCGGTTGTTCCAGAGCTTCTGACCGGCCGCCAGTGTGATGAACGCCTTCGGCGTGCCCTTATGGATGTCCCAATACGCCTCGTCGGTGTCTCGAATCCGTGAGAGTTCCACGGGAATGCCCGGCTTCCAATCTCGGCAGTTTTCGCTCTCCGAGACGCCAGGGAAGTCCGGCATCAGGTCCCGATCGGCAGCGGCGCCCGCGAGTGGCAGCACGCTATGAACGCGGAACGTGGCCTTCCGCTCCTCCAGTTTGCGCAAGGGACCGACCACGTAGTAATCCAGCGTGAGCTGCGATCCGGGCGTAAGACCCAGGTCCTTCGCGAGCCAGCTATTCACCGCGATCTCGTCATCGCGCATTCCCGCGGGGAGCGGGCTCCCGTTGAGCGAGGCGACCGTGGAGTACGGCGTGCTCCGATCGCCGGAGCGAAGGCCGTTTACAAAATACGTGAGAATCCCCCTCCCGCCGGGGGCGGCGCCGACCGCAGCAGTTCCGACCGGCTCATCCAGGAACACACGGTCCGTTCGCAACTCGATCTCACGAGTCGCCGCGACTCGCCGAACCTCAAGCGAGACGTCGGCCACTCGCCAGTGCTTCCAGAGTGCGGCGTTAGCCGCTTCGAGGGTCGGCGGTCCCGCGGAACCGGTCCCAACCAGCAGCGTGTTGGCTCGGGCCTTCAAATCGATCGCTCGATTCAATGTCTCTCTGTCCAGGAAAGCGGCGTATGGGGGAATCTGGTTGGCTTCGAGGCTGAACCGGCCGAAGTCCGAGTCCTTGAGCACCGCCGCGACTACCCCCCGAACCGACACCCCCGCATCTTCCACCGTGGAGAGCGGAGCGTCCCGGGAGAGCAAACTCGGCTTCTCGATGCGGAGCAGCACCTCGCCGCCCACGACAGCGCCGAGTCGTCGCGCGAGGCGTTCGTTCAAGGCGAGCCGATCCGATCCGCCGGCAAGTGGATTCGAGGTCGAGCCCAGCTTCCAGAAGTTGGCGTCGACTCCGGACACCTGAACGCGTGGCGCGCGGGCCGAACCATCGGGCTGCGACGCCATGCCCTTCAGAAGCGTGACCGCTGCGGCCGGTGCGCCGAGCTCCCGCCCTACCGCTTCCGCGAGCGCGAGGGTGAAGAATCGGTCCGCGGCATGGACCGCCACGGTGGTCTCTCCCAGACGAGACAACGCCATGCGTCTCAGGCTCTCCTTCACGGAGTCGCCCACAGCAAGCGCTCCGACCAGAATCGCGGAGGCAATGACGGCGCCCAGCAGGGAGCCCAGGTAGAGTCGCCAGTGATGCCGCAGCCCTGCCACAGCGAGCAACGCGCGCGTCATTGGGCGCCCCCCACCGCGCCAAGCCGGCCGTCGCGAAGTTCGAGCACCCGGGACATGCCGGCGGCGAGTTCCACGGAGTGCGTAACCGCAACCAGCGCGACGCCTTCTTCCCGATTCAGCTCCAGCAGCAGCGATACCAGGTTCTCCCCGGACTGCCGATCCAACGAGCCGGTGGGCTCATCGGCAAGCAGCAGTGCAGGCTCGTTGATCAGGGCACGCACCACAGCCGTCCGCTGCCGCTCGCCGCCTGAGAGCTGACCGGGGCGATGGTTGAGGCGGGACGAGAGACCGACCCGATCGAGGAGCCGCCTCGCCCGCGCCACGGCATCCTCGCGGCGACTCTCTCGTGGACCAGAGAGTGTGGGCACCAGCACGTTTTCGAGCACGGTGCACTGCGGGAGGAGATGATGGAGTTGGAACACGAAGCCCACGGCGGAGCTCCGCAGGTGAGAGACGGCATTCTCGTCGAGGCCAGCCACATCCCTCCCCAGCAGGGTCATCGTCCCCGAGGTAGCCCGATCCAGCGTACCCATGATGTTTAGGAGCGTGCTCTTGCCGGACCCCGATGCACCTACAATCGCCAGCGTTGAACCGGCTGCAATCTCCAGGTCGACGCCCTTGAGGATGCTGAGTTCCTGCTCTTGCGAGACGGCGTAGAGTTTTGTGACCTGATTTAACACAAGGATCAATTCCGCGCCCGTCATTGTGCCCTCAACCAGTCTCGTCCGGGAGTCTCACCCAGCGCCGAGCCTTCATTTCAAAACGCGGCAGGCTTCCGGGCTCCACCGCACTTACTTCAATACGCAGTTGAAACGCATTGCGGAGCGCCGTCGCCACTGACTCGCGGAGCGTGTTTACTTCACCGTGACCCGGCAACGGCTCGATCGTGAGTCGCACTTCGTCCATCGCGTTCACCCGACTCAGTTCAACCCGATACTCCGCCACAGCGGCGAACTCGGAGAGTATGCGATCGACGGCTGACGGGTACAGATTCACACCGCGAACCACCACCATGTCGTCCACGCGTCCGAGGATCCCTCCGACGAGCGAGAGTTCGCAACTCCCGCACGCGCAGGGCCCGTCTTGTGGTTCCGACCGGACCAGATCGCCGGTTCGATAACGAATGAGCGGAGATGCAACCCGCTTCAGGGTGGTAAGCACCAGTTCTCCTGCCTCCCCGGGGACAACCGGACGTTGGGTCTCGGGGTCCAGAATCTCGGGCAGATGCGCATCCTCGAACACATGGAGAATGCCGGCACGGACCGGGCACTCGCAGCTCACGGGCCCCACTTCGGTCATGCCGTGGTGGTCCCACACTCGTGCGCCGGGCCAGAGAGTCTCGATCTTCGCCCGAACCGAGGGGATCGAGCCTCCCGGTTCCCCGGCAACGAGAATGGCGCGAATCGCCGATTCCGAGAGGTCGAGTCCATGTTCACGTGCGGTCTCCCCCAGCCGAATGGCGTAGGTCGGGGTACAGCACAGGACTGTGGCGCGGGCATCCATGATGCACTGCACGCGCGCGGAGGACGACATGCCGCCGCCCGGAAGACACAACGCGCCCTCCGCGATGGCGGCATCGTAGGCCGTCCAAAATCCGAGAAATGGACCGAAAGAGAACGCGAAGAAAACAGCGTCGTTCCGACCGATACCGGCGACTCGATAGATACGCTGCCAGCACTCCACCAGTGCGCGCCACGAGTCCGTTGTGTCGAGCCAGCGAATGGGAGGCCCAGTGCTCCCACTGGTCTGGCTGAAACGAGTGTACTCCGGTAGGGAGTACGTCCGATTAGATCCGAACGGTGGATTGCGGCGCTGATCCTCGGCAATTTCCGACTTTGTGGTCAGCGGAAGGGATGACAGCGGAGCATTCGGGTCGATGAAGCAACCCAAACGACTCCGCTGAAAAGAATTGCTCTCCCGAACCGCCACCAAAAGGTCCCGCAAAGCCGCCTGCTGTGACTCGTCCAACCGGCTCCGCGTGGGCCCCCCGCCCGAGCTCACCACCTTAGGTGTGGCGACCCGGGGAAGCAATGGCGGTATGACTACCCGGCTTCGGCGCGGGCACCGCGGCGGGCCGGAAGAAGGTCACCAGGCATCCACCGACAGCTGCGAGCAGCAGACCGAGGAAGAACGGCCACTTGATGGCGCCGATACCGCCGGCCGGAGGATGCATCGCCATCGCAACGGTCGCGTTGACGATGGGGGCGCCGGCGAACACAATCGCCATCACCACTGCCGGCGACCCTTTGGCTCCAAAGGCCAGGAGAGTGCCGAAGGCGCCGATCGCTCCCATAATACCCGCCACCAGGGACCACTTCATCCCGGCTGCGGGCATGCTGGTCAGGTCGGCCTTGTTAAACAACAGCATTGCCAGGGGCGCCAGCACGGCGGTCAGGAAATAGGCGATACCGACAAACAGGAACGCCTTGTAGCGACCATTGACGGGATCGGCCATGTTTTGCTGGCCGGTGTGGAGCATGACCCCGTAGACACCCCAGGTGAACACGGTAAGCATCGCGAAGGCAAGCCAGGCCATTCCCGGCTGCTGCGCATCTTGATTCGGCATTCCAAAACCTCCCCAGGGGACGGCGCCTGAGTTCAGGCCGAAGTATACAACCTCGGCGTGAAGACGGCGCCCCGATGCCCGGAATCAAAAGGCCCGCGACACTGCGCCGCGGGCCTCCGGCGGCGAGCCGCCGAGTTAGTCTCAGGCCGTTGTAGGGCTGCCGAGAATCTCGTGAACGGGTACTCCCCCGTCGGCAATCTTGATGGGACGAGTGTCGGGGGCGAGATAGACCTTTTCGCCCTCAATTCCCAGCGCCTCATAAAGGGTGGCCGCGACGTCCTCCACCTTGATCGGACGGTCGGCGGGATACTCGGCGTTTCGATCCGATTCTCCGACGGTCATCCCCATCCGGATTGGACCGCCACCCATCGTCACAAACATCGCCTGGGACCAGTGGTCGCGACCGGAGGAACTGTTGACCCGCGGAGTGCGGCCGAATTCACCCATGCACACGACGACGGTGTTGGACAGCATCCCCCGCTGACCCAGGTCTTCCAGCAACGCCGCGTAGCCCTTATCCAGTTCCGGCAGTCGTGCCGACTTCAAGCTCTGGAAGTTGCCCTGATGAGTGTCCCATCCACCCTTCTGGATGTGCACGAAGCGCGTGCCCGCCTCAATCAGTCTGCGGGCCAGCAGGCATCCCTGGCCAAAGCTGTTGCGGCCATAGCTGTCCTTCAGCTTTTCGGGTTCCTGCCCCAGGTCGAACGCCTTCTTAGCCGTGGGAGAGGTCACGAGATCGAACGCTCTCTGGTAGAACTGATCCATCGCCTGGAGCCCGCGCTGGGAGAGTTCAGCGTCGCGCTGGAACTGATCGATCGCGCCGAGGGCCGTCTTTCGCCGGGAAATGCGATCCATGTTTACGCCGGAGGGCGGAGTGACGTCCTTCACGCTAAACGTCTTCGCATTCGGATCGCCACCCACGTTGAACGGGTTGTAGGTCGCGCCCATGTAGCCGGCGGTCGTGTATTGACCCATTCCACCAACGATTGCATACGGAGGAAGCCCGTTTCGGAAACCGCGCTCGCGAGCGACCACCGAACCGATGGACGGGTAAGTCATCGCGGGTGAAAACCGCCAACCGGTGAGCAGGTAGTGGTTTCCGGTTCCGTGGCTAGCATCAGGAGATGTCACGCGGAGGATGGAGTACTTGTCCATCTGCTTCGCCAGCAGGGGGAGCTGGTCACTGATTCGAACGCCCTTTACATTCGTCTCAATAGCGCCGAAGTCGCCTCGGATCTCCACCGGGGCATCCGGCTTGGGATCGAACATATCGATGTGGCTCGGGCCGCCATCCAACCACAGGACGATGACATTGACATCGGACTGCGCCGCCCGGCTCTCCTGGGCCAGAACTGACGGGAGGCCGAGCCCGAACAGGCCCAGCGAGCCGACCTTCAGGAAATCCCGGCGAGTGACTCCCTCGCAGTTCAATCCCCCACCCTGTCCCAGCGACATCCTGTACATTGGCCCGGTTCCTCCACTCCCAGCCTGAGACAACCACTTGAGGAACATGTTTCATCCCACCTCGCAGATTGGCTTTTGTGCCTGTAGACACTGGCCTTTGAGTCCCCGTCGGCCGGCGGCCTCGGAGTGCTGCAGGGATTCCCGGAAGCATCGCGAAAGCGTACGTGCCGGCCCCGTGTTGACCTGTGCGCCGGCCTGCTGGAGAGGACGACAACGATGAAACGGATCTGGATGCCGGCGGCCATAGTCGCCGCGGCGCTGGGCTGGCAGGCGCAATCTCCCGCGAAGCCGCGAGTGCTTCAAGCGGATCTCCAGCCGTTGGCTTCCCACGCCGAGCGAGTGGCGGAGGCGCTGAGTCTGGTCGGTTCGCCGCTTTCCGAGTCCGAGCGGAAGGCGCTGGCCGCCGCCGCAAAGCTGGATCCCGCGACCGGTGCGGCGGCGATTGAGAAACTGCTCGACCGCCGAACGCTGTGCGTGGTGAACATCAACCCAGAAGCACGGGTCAAGGTTCAGCCTGGGCCCGCAAAACCGGAACTGATCGAGGCGGGATGGCGGACTTTCCTGCTGAAGGTGACCAATGAGGCAGGCGTCACTGCCCGCCTGAACATCGACAGCCCGAACGCAGGGCAGCTTGCGAACTCCCCATCCGATCAATTGGCGAATCGCTGGCTGCAGATCATGCCGTTCACCAATCAGCCGCTGCGCCCGGAGCTCTCGGGGCTGTCGGTCGAGTATCGTGTGGTTTCGCTTTATAGTCGAGACGCCGGTAAACGGGAGGCCAAGCTTCGATTCAACGCCGGCCAGGGCACACAGGATCTCGGCTTCCGAAATGAACTGGACGTTTTGTTCACTGCCGCGCCGGCATCCAACGTCACCCTCAACGTCAAAGATGTGGACGGAACACCGGCAATGGCGTCATTCGTCATCCGCGATGCTTCAGGGCGCGTTTATCCGTCGCAGGCCAAACGGTTGGCGCCGGACTTCTTCTTCCACCCGCAGATCTACCGAAAGCACGGAGAGGTGGTGAAGCTGCCGGCGGGTCGCTACACGGTTGAGGTCGGACGGGGGCCGGAGTATCTGACCGAGCAGCGACAGTTCACGGTGACGAACGCCAGGAAGCAGAACATCGCGTTCCAACTCTCCCGATGGATTGACCCGTCAAAGATGGGTTGGTGGTCGGGCGACCACCACATTCATGCTGCGGGGTGCTCCCACTACACCAACCCCACGGAAGGAGTGCACGCGCCGGACATGCTGCGTCACTGCCTCGGCGAGGACTTGAAGGTCGGCTGCAATCTTACCTGGGGACCGTGCTTCGACTATCAGAAGCAATTCTTCACCGGCGCCGTCGACAAGGTTTCGCGCTACCCCTACCTGCTGCGGTACGACGTTGAGGTCTCGGGGTTCGGCTCGCACCAATCAGGCCACCTCTGCCTGCTTCGGTTGAGTGACCAGATGTACCCGGGCGGCGCCTCGAAGGATCACTGGCCTACGCTCGGGCTCAACACCCTGCGCTGGGCCAAGAAGCAGGGCGCGCTGACCGGTCCGGCCCACTCCGGGTGGGGTCTGGAAGTTCAGACGAGCGAGTTGCCCAACTACGTGATCCCGCCGTATAACGGCATCGGGGCGAACGAATATATCGTCGACGTCACCCATCAGGTGCCCGGTCCCGGCGAGAAGATGATGCCCGCCGTCGACTTCATCTCCACCGTGGACACTCCCCACGTGTGGGAGCTCAACATCTGGTACCACACCCTCAACGCCGGCTTCAGAACCCGGATATCCGGCGAGACCGACTTCCCCTGTATCTACGGGGAGCGGGTTGGGTTGGGCCGCTCCTATGTCAAGCAGGATGGGCAGCTCGACTTCGACCGCTGGGTTGAAGAAATTCGCCGCGGTCGGAACTATGTCTCAGATGGCCGCAGCCATCTGATCGACTTCAAGGTGAACGATGTGGCGTTAGGAGAGAAGGGAAGCCAGGTTTCCCTCGCGCGGCCCGGTAGTGTGAGAGTCGGCGCCCGCGTGGCCGCGATGCTGCCGGAGAAGGCCGACGAATCCATTCGAGCCCGACCCTACAACCAGAAGCCCTACTGGCACATCGAGCGGGCCCGTATCGGCAGCACGCGAACGGTGCCCGTTGAGGTGATCGTGAACGGTTACCCCGTGGCCCGTAAGGAGATCCCCGCCGACGGCGGACTTCAGGACCTGTCGTTCGACGTTCCCATCGAGCGAAGCAGTTGGGTTGCCCTGAGGATCCTGCCGTCCTCGCACACCAATCCGGTGTGGGTAGTGGTCGACGACAAACCCGTCCTGCCGTCGAAGCGTTCTGTGGAGTGGTGCCTGAAGGGAGTGGACCAGTGCTGGACTCAGAAGCAGCGGTTCATCCGCCCTGAAGAGCTGGATGACGCCCGGTCGGCCTACGAGCACGCCCGAAAAACGTACCGCGAGCTCCTTCCGAAGGCGCACGCCGACTGAGTACGGTAAACCGCGAATCGTCTCCAGAGGGTCGCCATTATGGCGCTCCCTCTCGATCCCTTGGGAGAGTTGATGTCTGAAGTCAAGTTGCAGATCCGAAAAGATGGGCCGATCCTCGTGACCGGCCCGTGCGAAATGTTCGATGCCGACGGGAATGTCCTCACGCCGCTCCGGGAAGGCGCGGTCGCCCTCTGTCGGTGTGGCGCCTCCGCCACGAAGCCGTTTTGCGACGGTTTCCACCGCCGTGTGGAGTTCTCTGACTCCCCTCGCGAAGCCGCGGCCGAGTCTGGGAGCTGAGCCCGATTGGAACCAGCAGACGCGGCCGACTCCATCAACGAAGTCGCGGACGAGTCCGCGACTTCGCACGCGGACGAACGATTTCGTGGAGCCGCCGCCCTCTTGATCGCCATTCTTGCAATGCTTCTAGCGATCACCAGCCTGGGTGGCGGAAACGTCACCGAGGACATGATCCTGGCCAACATCCACTCCAGCGACACGTGGGCGTTCTATCAGGCCAAAAACGTCCGGCAGACTCAGTACAAGATCGCCCTGGATGAGTTGGAACTCCGGTTGGTGACCGATACGCTCTCGGACGAGGCGCGCCGGCAAATCGAGAAGCGGATTGCCGACTACCGATCCACCATAGAGCGCTACGAGAGCGAGCCCGACCCGAAGGCGCCGTCAGATCCCCTGAAGGGTGAGGGCAAGAAGGAGCTCAAAGCACAGGCTATTGACTGGGAGCGCCAGCGAGATGCCGCGCAGGTGAAAGATCCCAACTTCGATTACGCAGAGGTTCTCTTCCAGATCGCCATCGTGCTCGGCTCCGTCTCCATCCTGGCGAAGTCAAAAGGGATTCTCTGGCTGTCGGCCGGCGTGGGCGTTGTGGCCCTGGTCCTGATGTCAAACGGATTCACCGGCTTCTTCCAGCTTCCATTCTGACGGCCAAGGAGTCGATGACGGCACTTGGCCATCGCGATCGCTCCCCCCGCCCTGACGGGAGCGTGACACCGTCTAAATCTCCCACAGGGTGACTGTTTTCAGATCCTTGATCGCGACGAGGCGTCCATTGACGGCGGGGGAAGCCCAGGTGGGCGTCTCCGATACCTTGTAGCGGCCGACGTGCGAGAGAGCCGGTGATTCTTTC
>SYKE01000193.1 GCA_005798285.1 Actinomycetota bacterium | reverse complement strand
TTGCCCGCATCGATGTGCGCGGCGATCCCGATATTACGGGTTTTCTCCAGCGGATGTTGTCTCGGCATCTCTTCCTACCTCAAAACAGCAAACTATTAGGCGTATGTACCACCCGGTCGCAACGAAGGGGCGCCGTCCGTTGGACGACGCCCCCCCAACTGCGCGTGTTGTAGGCGGCAATCGCTACCAGCGGTAATGGCCGAACGCCTTGTTCGCCTCCGCCATTCGGTGCGTATCTTCCCGCTTCTTCACCGCGGCGCCGGCGTTGTTGGCGGCATCCAGGATTTCTCCGGACAGCCGATCCACCATGGTCTTGCCGCCTCGGCGTCGAGCCGATGCGACCATCCAGCGAATACCCAGAGACTGTCGTCGATCCTGTCGAACTTCGGTGGGCACCTGATACGTGGCGCCGCCGACGCGGCGAGGGCGAACCTCGACGACCGGGCAGACGTTTCGCATCGCCTTCTCGAAGACTTCGATGGCAGGGGCTCCCGCCCGCTCTTCGACCACGCTCATCGCCCGGTAGAAGATCGTCTCAGCCGTGCTGCGCTTCCCCTGGAGGAGCAGTCGGTTGATGAAACGAGTCACCAGTTCGCTCTGATACACCGGATCCGCGATAACCTGGCGCTTCGGTGCCGGGCCTTTCCTGGGCATACTTCTTCCCTCTCCAATACAGTCTAGCGGTAAGCTTGTGAGAACCCTAGCGAAACCTTAAGCCGTTCCGACGTCCCGTCCTCGGGGAGGTTCGGCGGGCACACTCTTGTTCTCGAGAAAGTCCTTAGGACTTCGGCTTCTTGGTGCCGTACTTGCTGCGGCTCGTCTTGCGATCTCGAGTGCCGGCGGCATCGAGGGCGCCTCGAACCACGTGATAGCGCACACCCGGGAGATCCTTCACGCGGCCGCCGCGAATCAGAACCACCGAGTGCTCCTGTAGATTGTGTCCCACGCCCGGAATGTAGGCGGTGACTTCCATCCCGTTGGACAACCGCACCCGGCAAATCTTTCGGAGAGCAGAGTTCGGCTTCTTGGGCGACTGGGTTCGGACGGAAAGACACACGCCGCGCTTCTGCGGGGCGCCCTTCAACGCGGGGGCCTTAGTCTTCTTGACGCCGATCTCTCGGCCTCGCCGAACCAACTGGTTGATCGTGGGCATTCGCTACCTACTCTGAAACTTTCGGGACGTTGCGGGGGCTGGAAGCAAAAGCGCCCGTCCCCAAACCAGGGCGAGCGCTCATCGGCGGGACACACCGGAACTACACCGGATGCCGTTTCTATCCGCAGGCGATGTTCGCACTCCTCCCATCCGCGCCGTCCAAGCCGCAGGTGCTCAGCCGTCGCAGGGCGGACAGAGTATACTGCGCCCCCTTTGGGGTGTCAACGGGGATGCCGCCTCACAGGTCCGCTCGATCGCTATCGAGCGTAAACCTCTCGGCATCCCCGCAGCATCACTTGACGAGCTTCTCGATGGCTGCTCTGAGTCCCGCTTCGTCGAAGCCGACGGAGCGAAACACGACGGTCCCCTTCGCATCCACGAGATAGTTGGTGGGGTACGCTTCGACGCCGTACGCCTTGGCCAGTGCGTACTCGCCGCCCCCTCCGCCGCCGGTATTGGCAACCACTACCGGGAACGTGAACTTGTTCTCTTTCACGTACTTGTCCATGACGTCTTCCTTGTCGAAGCCGTTCACGGCGAGAACCTCGAATCCGCGATCCTTGAATTCATCGCGAAGCTTCTGGAGGTGAGGAAACTCCTCACGACAGGCCCCTCAGTTGTAGAACCAGAAGTTCACCAGCACGGCTTTCTTCTCTTTGAGGGTCTTCTCCAAACCCACCTCACCGCCGCCGAGCGCCGGGAGTAGAAAGTCGGGAGCCGCCTTGCCGACTGGAACCATATTCGCGTAGCGCTCACGCACGCCGGCCGGGGGCTTGAATGCGAAGAGCGTGTTCTTCAGTGGCGGGTTCGCCAGAATCGCGGTCAGATTCTGGGTGATGATCGCTTTCCGTCCTCCGCCCGCATCTTGCTCGATGACGGAGCGGTGAATCATCTGATCGGCCTTCCCCACGAAGTAGGTCACGTTGATCCTTGGATCGGATCCGGCGGCGCGAATCTTCACGCAACTGATCTTCCCGACCAGCCCTTCGCCCACGGAAGTCACTTCGCGCCCTTCCAACAGCTTCTCCCCGCCGAAGAAGGCGTCGATCTCACCTTCCCATTGGCCTTGAAACTGGGTCTGGCCGGGGTTTACGGGATCCCTGCCGAACGACGGATCGCCTTCGGAGTGGACAATGTAGTCCTTCCCGTTGGAGACGAACTGAGTCGTGGAAGTTTCGTCACCCTGCTTTTGGGTCTTTACAACCTTCAGATAGAGGGGCTTCATCGCCTGAACCGTCCCGGTGTAGGTGACCACCGTGCGTCCGCCGAAGTTGACCCCGCCCTGCAACTGCGCCGAGTAGCTTTTCAGCGCGCGCAGCTTGTTGAAGGCGCTCTTGAGCGTTGCCTCGGCCTGGGGTTCGGCCTGGGCTCCAACCAGAGGAAGCGCCGCGCAAAGTGCGAGGGTGGTGAGATGGAGAACTCTGGGCAAGGTCCCTGATCCTTTCATGATCCGTGCCGCGGCACCGAACCCTCCGAATGCAGGATCCCGGGCGCGCGAGGCCGCACCAACTTATGGTCTCATGATTGGAAACGGAACGCATGGCAACCACCGGGTTTGATTCTGCGCGATTGGCTCGCGCTGCGGAACTTTGTGCCGAAGCGGTGGGTCGGGGTGACCTGGAAGGCGCTTCACTCTTCGTGGCTCGGGGCGGAGAGGTCGCCCTGAATCGGGCGTGGGGGAAGGTCCGCTTCCGACTCGACCCCGACGGACCCACTGGTCTGCCCGCCGCATCCGAGCCACGACCGGTGACTCCCGAAACGGTCTGGCTGGTTGCGTCGGTGACCAAGCCGATCGTCTGTGCCGGGGTCTGCCTGCTTCTGGAGAGAGGGATGGTGGGGTTGGATGATCCGGTGCGCCGCTTCTTTCCGGAGATGACCGGGGAGGATCGACGGGAGATGACGCTCCGGCACCTCCTGACCCACACTTCCGGACTTCCGGACATGCTCCCTGAGAATGTAGAACTGCGCCGTTCGCACGCGCCGATCGCCGAGTATGTCAGGCGGGCATGCGTGACTCCACTGCGCTTTCGACCCGGCACGGATGTCTCATACCAGAGCATGGGAATCCTGCTGCTGGGCGCCCTCATCGAGCGCCTGACCGATCTGCCGTGTCGCCGTTTTCTCGCGCGGGAGTTCTTCGAACCGCTGGGGATGACCACGACCGAACTCGGGTGGAGCCCCGCGCTGCCGGGCCGCGCCGCAGTGGCTCGGCTCGACGGCGGCACGGCTCCCAGCCTGTGGGATTGGAACAGCCGGTACTGGCGAGATTTCGGGGCGCCCTGGGGAGGGCTCTTCGCCTCGGCGCCGGAGGTCGGTCGATTCCTGATGATGCTGGGCAGCGGCGGAGTCTGGCGGGATCGACACTATCTCGGTCGCGCCACCGTCCAGGAGATGACTCGAAATCAGACGGCGGATCTCCCGAATCTGCCGGATGCCGTCCGGCGGCGCTCCACCTGGGGACTTGGCTGGCGAGTCGCCGCGGGGCGCGAGAGCGACTATCTGGGGGACCTGACTGGACGTCGGGCCTTCGGGCACGCCGGCGCCACGGGTACCGGCGTCTGGCATGATCCCGATTCGGGAGTGACCTTCGTGTTGTTCACGAATCAGCCGGGCTGTGGACGATTCATCGGGCTCGTGAGCAACGCCGTGGCCGCCGCAGCCCTCTGAGCTCTACTCGAAGAGGCCGGCGGATAACCACCGCTCCGCGAGACGGTCAAGCTCCGGCTGGGGCCCGCGCAGGCGAATCCGGCCGCCCTCGTACGACCACGTGATCGAGGGCGGCGCGGGCCACTCGGCGGTCACGCGATCCACGAGACCCAGATCGTACTCTCCGGTCCAGTAACCGATGGCGTCGTCGAAGAACACGGGCACGGAGAGAACCCGCTCCGCATGGCTGACGGGATCCGAAGCCGGCCCCGCCGGGTCCGTCCGGCCTTTACACGCGGGAACGGGTGCGCTACAATCCTCCCCGCGGGCGGTTAGCTCAGGGGTAGAGCGCTTCGTTGACACCGAAGAGGTC
>SYKE01000192.1 GCA_005798285.1 Actinomycetota bacterium | reverse complement strand
GGCCGAACGACTTGACAAGGCTGGAATGCACTGGCGGGACACAAACGCCGATGCAGTGCTCGCGGTTCGCGCACATCGCCTCTCCACTGGAGCGCCCGATCTCTTGCAATACGCATAGAGACGACCGCGGTTCCAAGGGACTAACATCCATTTCGACTCAACTTATAGCCAGTTACCCATCACTTGAATCGCACCCCATCCGGTGCTCTTCCAGACGGCAGGTTGCGAGGTGAGCGAATGGGGCCGGTGGTCGACTGACCGGTGAATGCCCGTTTCTCTTGACGCCAGGCGGCTTCCTCCGGCTGTTTCCAGCAGGGCAAGATCGGAGCGACTCAGCCCGAACTCAACAGTGAGGCATCGGCGGGGAGCGCGGGTCAAGGTGTTGCGTCCACCGCCGAAGAACTTCCGGAAGACTGTAGGCACGGGCCGCTACGGCTTGTCTGGCGAGGAAGGAACCGATGCGGATTCAATCCATTCGATCATTCGGACTGGAGATGCGCTTCATATCAGGGGTGGCGCCTCATATGCTCCGAGCAGTGACCCATGGGGGTACGGTTCGCCTGACCGAAGTCACGCTGGACAACGGCGCCGTGGGTTGGGGCGACGGTGGAAAGGACGACCGCACGTGGGAAGGGCGCAGCGCCATGCAAGCGCTCCGATCGTGCGCGGACACCGGCGTCCAAATGGCGTGCTACGATGCCGTAGGAAAGGCCCTCGGCGAGCCGGCCCACGTCCTGATGGGATCGCAGGTGCGATCTCGAGTCCCGTTTGCGTACTGGACCATCGACCTTCCGCCACAGAACCTGGCTGATCAGGTTTGTCACGCCGCCACCCTGGGGTACCGGGTCTACAAGTTCAAGTGTCGTCCCTGGTGGGATCCCGTGGAACAAATGGAAGCGGCTCAGGCAGTTGCTCCGGAGGGCTTCAAGCTCTGGCTGGACTTCAATGGCCATTTGAAGGAGGCAAGACTCGCGCTGCCGATCCTCAAAAGGCTCCAGGAGTTCACCTGTGTGGGGGGCTTCGAGTCTCCCATTCCTCAGCGAGACATCGAGGGTTATCAGACTCTTCGTAGCAGGCTGGATCTTCCCATCGCCGCACACTATGCCGCCGGGGCCTGCCATGTTGTATCGGAACCCGGTTGGGACTCCGGCTTCAGCGGCCCCGGCCAACTCGCCGCGGGTTCTGCGGATGGTTATGTGTTGGGGGGCAGCGATGTGGATCGGGTGCGGGCGACTGCGGCCGTCCTGAACGAGCATCGCCGGCCGTTCTGGATTCAGACCGTTGGGACGGCACTCCGGGCCGCCTGGGTGAGCCACCTGGCGTCCACGTGCGCCATGGCCCAACTGAGCAGCCTGGCGGCGCACGACCTCTGGGAGCGGGATGTAGCCAAGGGTCCCACCGTGCGCTCGGGCTACGCCGATGTGCCGACCACCCCTGGGCTTGGAGTCGACGTCGATGTCGAGGCGGTCGCGGAACTGGCCGCTCAGCCTGCTGTTCCCGCGGTTCGGCGGGTTTCGACGGTGATCTATCCGGACGGCGGTCGCTGGAGTTTTTCCGGGGAGCAACAGCGACACGAGGCCTTTTACTTCGGCCGATGCCCGGGTTTCACCCCTGGAATCCGATTGCGGGTGTGGGAAGATGACGGGTCCGCGGAGTTCGAAGCGCTGTTCGTTTCCTGTAGCGCTGAGCCGATGTACCACGAGGAAGACTGAATATGGTTCGACAGTCGAGTGTGACCCGCAAGACGGCGGAGACCGATATCTCCCTCTCGCTGAATATAGATGGCAGCGGAAAGGCCGATGTCGCTACGGGGGTCGGTTTTCTGGATCACATGCTCACGCTTTTCGCGAGGCACGGGCTCTTCGATCTGACGGTACGCTGTGCCGGCGACACTCACATCGATGACCATCACTCGGTGGAGGATGTGGGGATCTGTCTCGGCATGGCGCTGGATCAGGCGGTGGGCGACAAACGCGGCATCGTGAGATATGGCTCGTTTCTGTTGCCCATGGACGAGACTCTCGTGATGGCGGCGTTGGACCTCAGTGGCCGGGCCTATCTGGCCTGCGACCTCGACGTGAAAAACCGAAAGATCGGGTCGTTCGACGCCGAACTGGCTCACGAGTTCTTTCGGGCATTCAGCCTCCACGCGAGAATGACGCTCCACATCCGGCAAATGTCCGGCGAGAACGCCCATCACATCGTGGAAGCGGCATTCAAGGCCGTTGCCCGTGCTTTGGACGCAGCCACGCTTCGCGATCCCCGGGTTACCGGCCTTCCCAGCACCAAGGAAATGCTCTAGTCCCTGGGGGTTCGCTGCGGGCGGACCGCCGTGACGGTCGCAGCGACCAGGAGTGCGGCGCCCAGAACCAGGGGCCAATCTCCCAGGCGCACATACAGCGATTGCTCGTCCGATCGCCGGACCGGTGAGCGCAGCACGCCTTTCTCGAACATGGGCAGGCGCGCCAGCACGCGACCCTGAGGATCCAACACGGCGGACTCGCCGGTCACTGCAGCCCGAATCACGGTCCGACGTGTCTCTACCGCACGAAGCGAGGCGAAGGCGTAGTGCTGCAGGCCGGCCAGTTCCCGAGTGGTCCATCCGTCGCTCGTCAGGATCGCAAGCACGTCGGCGCCGTTTCGAGTCAGGGCCCGAGTGACTCGAGGAAATGCGGACTCGAAGCAGATGCAGACGCCGATCTTTCCCCGGTTCCAGGTCACGGGCCGGAACGCCGGGCCCGCACGCAAGTCCTCCTCGGGCATGCCCAGCGCGATGGTCCAGCCGAGATAGGGCCTCCACGGCAGGTACTCGCCGAACGGGACGATCATCACCTTGTCGTATCGGTCCAGCACGTTGCCGTCGTTGGATAAGAGGACGGCGGCGTTAGTCGTCTGGCCGTCCTCGGGGTCGGTGACGAAGCTGCCAATCAACGCCTGTGCCTCGGAACCGGCGAGCATCGTTGCCACGGCGGAGCGGGCGCCGCGATCTTGTGCGATGTCCGGCACGCTCGCGCATTCGCCCCAGACGATCAGGTCCGGGCGGTCCCGCACTCCGCCGGTGCCGGGAGTCCCCTCCGCTGCATCTCGGGTCAGGCGAAGGTAATCTCCAAACGGCGATATGCAGACGACCGCAATCCCAGACGGCCGGTGGGACTCGGATGCCTGTACGATCGCCACGTCGAAAGACTCGCCGGGTCTGGGAGGCAGCGACAGGATATAGACTCCTCGAATGGTCGCCAGTACGAGTATCACGGCTGCTACGGTGAGCCACCGGACGCCCCAGACCCGCGCATCGCTCGATCGCTCGGGTTCCTCAACTCTGGGCGCAGACAATCCCCACAATGCCTGCGCTGCCGCCGCCGCGAACAGCGCCATCAAGCCGCTCAGCCCAAACGCGCCCGTCAGATCCAGGAGTTGGAGGACCGGCAGGTTTGAGAACTGGGTAACCGACAGCACCGCCCAGGGGAAGACCAGGGTGCCGATGGACCGAACCCACTCCAGCAGGATCCACGCTGATGCGAGACACGGGGCCACCCAGATTGCCGAAATGCGCCGAAGGATGAGCCGCAGGACAACGCCGGAACCGCCGAACAGTACTCCCCAGCAGACGGCGCCCACCGGGTAACCAGCCGGGCTGAAGCCGGCGAACCACGGCGCGATCGCCAGCAGCAGCACGAACCCGAACCAGAACCCCGATGCGAATGCCCGCCGACCGGCGCCGTGGCGCGCGTCTCCCATGGTGCGGATCCACGCGTAGAAAAGCGGGAGTGTGGCCACCCATCCGAGTTGGGAAAGCGTGAAGGGGTGGGTCGCCACTGCAATCGCAGCGGCGCCCAACATGGGGTACAGCCAGATCCACAGACCTCCGGCAACGCGGGCGAAGCTGGGTGGACCGAAGAGGGGTTGTCCCGAACTCATTCTCTCCGCTCGCGGGCGCGACGTTTGGCTTCCAGCAGGCGATTGCGGGCGGAATCGGCGTCCGGATCCGGCGCCCTATCGGTCGGCTCGGTCGCCGGCCTTGCCGCGGACGGCGACGCCTGAGCCTGAGCCTGAGGCGCGGCCGCAGCGCGGGGCGAGGGGGGTGCGGCTGGCGGCTGAGCCGGTTGAGGCGAACTCCCGCCTCCCGCATCCGTCGAAGCCAGCGTACTCTTGCCGGATGGCGCCGGCGGAGCCGCCGCGCGTCGGCCCCGATTGAGCAGGGACCCCGCCAGCGAGCCGCCGCCCACCTCCGGCGACGCCACGGGGGTTGCCGGCTCTGGAGTCGTGGTTGAAGGCGAGTTGTCGCTCCGGATTTCGGCTCCCACCGGTCTCGGGGATGCCGGGTCCGGAGCCTCACTTCCGCCCAGGCGGCGTCCGGCCCGGCTCTTGGCTTTCAGCAGCCCGCCCATCGACTCCTGGCGTTCGGTCTGCACCGCGCCGCCACCTCGGAGTTTGGTGATGGTTTCGAATGCGGCTGCTTTAAACTCGGCCGTGGTCAGCATGAGTCGCCGAATCCCGATGTCAAGCGGCAGCAGGAGCGCCGCCGCGAGGAGCAGGATCGGCCACAGTTCTTGAGGAGTTCGCATGGTGCGGCTGTCATGGCGCCAGATCGCACGAACGTCCGAATCCGGCGGCTGTTGGGAGAGGCTGGTGAGAACTCTGCCTTTACTGCGCTCTGCGAGACCGGTGAGGAGGGCGGTATTAGCTGTCAGATTACGGTACTCGGGGGAGTAGGGGACCGCAGCCCCTAACGTGTGGATCCGTGGCGTGCCACCCTTATCGGTGTACCGCAGGGCCACCAGATACTGCCCTTTCTCCGTGGCGTCGAATTCCCCTTCGTAGCGTCCCGGGGCCGTCTGGTTCATCCGGAGCGGGGGGGACTGAGTCTGGCCCGCCACGGAACCCCGGATGTCGAGCAGATTCACGAACTCTCCGGCGGGATTGACCACGTCCGCCACCACGTGTCCCCGACGCTGTTGGATCTCCACCTGTGCGTCCAGGTTGGCGCGGGAGGTGGACCGAACGGTCCACCGAACCGTCTGTGCCCAGAGCCGGTTAAAGGTCGTTCCGGACGCCAGCCATGAGGCAGCCCACCGGTTCTTCGCATCCGACATAAAGGCGACGGACTTCCCGAGCCCAAACCTCCAGGAGGCGAGTATCGGATCTTCCCGTCGGGATTGAAGTGAGACTTCCACGCCCGGAGCCTGTTTGGGGGAAGTTGCGACGTAGCCCAACAGTGCCGGAGTGGAGTCGATGCCGGTCAACAACTCTGAATTGGCGGTGCGGACCGGGCGGAATCTCTCTTCAATGATCGCCGGTTTGAGGACCCTCTGTGCTTCCTTCAAGAAGATCCGCGGGATTTCTTCGGCGTTCTTGACGTTGTAAAACTGGCCCTTTCCAACCCGAGCAACGGTTTCGAGCGTGCCTGTACCGCCCCCGTGGGGAAACACCGCCACAGTGCTCACCGTGATCTTTGACGCCGCGATCTGGTTCATCAACTGTTGGGTCGGCGGAGTGGGGTCGCCGTCCGAGATGATGATCATGTGTTTGACTGCGGCGTCGCGGGCATCCGTTGTGAGTCCCGTATAGCCCATCTGCATCAGCGGGTGGAAGGCAGGAGCATCGCCGGGGCTCAAGTTGTAGATTTGAGACTTGAGGAGCGGCTTGTTCGAGGCGGGCTGCATCCGGATGCCCCATTCCTCGCCGCCCATTCCGTAGAGCAGCACTCCCACCTTGTCTCGCTCACCGAGGACATCTACCACCGCCGCGGCCGTCTCTGCCGCCCAGCGGTTGCCGTCCGGGAATTCGCACGTGTGGAGCACCATGGCCACAGCGCCGATCGGCATGATTTTCTGCTTGCGGACTTCCATGTCCACCGGCAGAGCTTCCTCAATCGGGGTGCCCCGATAGGCGCCGGGGCCGAAACTGTACTCGCCGCCGATCATGACCAGCCCCGTTCCCAGATCCCGCACGCTGGAGCGGATGGCCTTCATCTGGTCCGCGGTCAACTGGTAGGCCGGCACGTTGCTCAGCACCACGCTGTCGTAGGTCTGGAACTCGGCCAGGCTGCTGGGCAACTGCGCGGGCGCCCGCACGTCGACCTGCAGCTGCTGACCCGCCAGCGCCGCGCTCAGGTACCGTGCATCCGCGGGATTACTGTCCACGATCAGGACGCGCGGCTTGCCCTTCACCAGTACGAACCCGAGGGCGCGATTGTTCTCGGGGATCTCGTCGGCTGGAGTGTCGATCAACGCCTCATACGTGTGGAACCGGGCTTCTTCCAGGCTCTGCTGAAAGGTAATGACGTTCGGACCCGGTAGGAGATCCACTTTCTGCTGGGCGATCAGGCTCCCATTTCGGAGCAGGCGCAGTACGCCGGAACTCGCAATCGTGGATCGAGCGATCACCCGGATTTCAAACGGCTCCCCGATCTTTGCGTCCGATGGGAGCGCCATCTTTTCAAGCAGAACCTCTCGGTCGTATCGGTACTCCACGGGAACCACGTCGATCGGCACGGGCTCAGAGGCGTTGGCGGCCACCTCCTGAAGCGAGTCTCCCAGATTCTCGTTCCCATCCGAGAGGATCACAATTCGTCGCTGTGCGTTATCGGGGAATGCGGCGAGGGCAAGGCGTATGGCGCCGGCAAGGTGGGTGTAGTCTCGACCCGGGACGCTGTGAACCTGCCGGATGTTGACTGCCTTGTTCTGGCTGGAGGCCCCGGGCTGCATTTCCACGTACGCATCGGCTCCGAAGACGATGAGGCCCGCCTCGTCGTCCGGCCCCATGCGCTTCGCGGCGCGGTTGATGTAATCCAGGGCATCCTGACGGCGGGGGGCGGGGATGCTGTCGGATTGATCGAGTACGAAGAGTATCGCGAGTCGCTTTGCAGGCAGGCTGAACTGCAGACCAGCCAGCGCCAGGATCAGCAGCGTCACCAACGTCAGGCGGACAGATAGCGACCACCGAAATCGAGCGGTGGAAAGATCAGCCAGGCTCCGGTTGGCAATGTGCCACGCACCGGCCGCAAAGAGCGGCAAGAGCAGCAGATACCAGGGATGTGACAGCCCAACCTGAAGCATTCGGTGTGGTTATGCTCGCAGCGGTTCGAAGACCTGTACTCGATAGTTCATAGTGTCTGCGACGAAGACCTCGCCGTTCGTGGCGACGCCGACACCCCAGGGGTTCATAAACTCGCCGGGATCACGGCCCGGCCGGCCGAATGCTGTCAGGAAGCGTCCCTCGGTGGTAAAGAGCGAGACACGGCAGTTCTCGAACTCCGCCACGTACAGCCGACCCAGGTGATCCTGCGCCAGACCATAGGGGTACTTGAGCTGACCCGGGCGCGTGCCGACCTTGCCCCAATGGTTCACAACAGATCCTTCCGCGGACAACACTTGCACCCGATGATTCACGGCGTCCGCCACATACATCCGTCCGTCACTTCCGCAGATCACGCTTTGCGGGCGGCTGAACTCGCCCGGGGCGCTCCCGAACCTGCCGGTGCCCATGAGATGGCGACCGTTCGGATCAAATTTTTGCAGCCGGTCGTTGTAGGCGCCGTACTCACATGTCCAGACGTTGCCCCTTTGATCCAGCGCGACATCCGTGACTGAGATGAACTCTCCCAGGCGCTTTCCCGCCCGCCCCCACCGACGGAGCAGCCGACCCTCGGATGAGTAAACGAGGATCTGGCTGTTATGGGTATCGGCGACGTAGAGGTTTCCCTCGGCATCCACATCCATTCCGCGAGGATTGCCTTTCACGCCGGGTGGTGTTTGCCACCCTCGGAGAAACCGTCCGGCTCGGTCGAAGCACTGCACTCGATGAGAGCGGTCGAGGACATACACCGTCGCGCCGTCCGGCGAGAAGCCGATCTCACGCGGCATGTTGAACCGGCCGTCGTGCTCTCCAGGGCTCCCGAACGTATAGATGGGGCGTAAGACCCGGGCGGTAGATCGGCCACACCCCGCCAATGCCACCGCGGCCGGCAGCGGTGTGAGGCAATTCAGGACGGAGCGGCGAGTCATGGAAGCATTATAGCCCCAGCGGAATTGTGCCAACGGGCGTGGCGGCGCCGTAACCCATCGCCCCTCCGGCGCATCATAGGAGCAGGAGTCTCGGGTTCGGGGTCGGAGAGTCGGCGAACGCATGACGTGGGCGCAAGCATTTGTTTCGGCGGTGAGGGTGCCGCCGCGAGTCACCGGCAGCGGCCCGAACTCGGACGACGGTGATGCTCAGTTGCTCGGGTCCTTCCGTGCCGGCAATCACGCTGCGTTCGACGCGCTCTACCGCCGAAACGTGGACTTTGTGTACGGCATCTGTATCGGGATACTGGCGCGACCCGATGACGCGCGCGATGCCGTCCAGGAAGCGTTCTTGAGGGTGTTCCGCAAGCCGGACAGCTTCCACGGCCGCTCTGCCTTTCGGACCTGGCTCTATCGGGTAACCGTCAACGTGTGTGTCGAGCAGCTTCGGAAGCGCAGCCGTCGATCGGAGGGATCCCTGGAGGACGAGATGGTTCGCGAATTGCCCGACCACTCCCCATCCCCATCGTCGGGGCTGGAACGTGCGGAGGACGAAGGATTGGTGCGCGATCTGGTGGCCTCTCTGCCGGAAAACCATCGGGTGGTGCTGGTGCTGCACTACTTTCAGGGTCTCTCTTACGAGGAGATGCGCGAAGTGCTCGGCCTGTCGCTTGCCAATGTCAAGGTTCGGCTGCACCGAGCGCGGCGTGCCTTCGCTCGCGAGTGGGAAAACCGCGGCCTGGGACCCGCTGAAATGCAGGGATTGCGATGAGCTGCTCTACCATCCGCAGAAAGATGGATCGCGCGTTGGACGCCGATGCGGCGCCACTCGGGCTCGCCTCAGAGATCGAGTCCCACACAGGAGCCTGCGCCGCCTGCCGAAGAGAGTGGGAGTCGCTTCGGTTTGCGGACCGCGCGCTTCGGACTCCGAGGCCGGTGTCTGCGCCACCTGGAATGCTCGAAGACTTCCATCGGCGGCGCGCCGCTGAACGCCAGTCGGCGCCGCCCCGGCGACCCGGTTGGTGGCTGTCGGCGGGTGTGGCGGCAGCGGCTGCCTGCGCCGCGATCGTTAGTTTCCGGATCGGCGTGCCGCTGCCAGCGCCGGTCGGGTCCAGGATCGTCGCCGGGGGTTCCCCTGCTTTGCTCCGTGAAGCCCCTGCCGGGTTTGGGTTCAACCAGGTGCGGCCCGGCGGCGGCTCGTCGCCGGCGCGGGCGCAGTCTGACCCGAACGAATACGCTCGGAAGATGCAATCAACGCCGACGAGCGGCGTGCCCGGGCGGCCTCCGTCCGGTGCGGTGGCCAGCATTCAACCCGAAAGGCTCGCCGAGCCGGCGGCGAAAGCGGCGTCTTCCGGTGGAGGGGCGCCGCCAAGGGAAAGAGAGTCTCTTGTCCTGGTCCCCGCGCCTCCCCACCAGTTCCGACTCCAGCGGCAACGACAGGGCGAAAGCGGCGTGCGGGAGCGGCGAGATTTCAGTCGCGATCCCGGGGTCGCCGGTCAGGGAACCCAAGACAGCTCCACGGGTCAGCCGGGGCGTCAAGATTTGGCGACTGGGGCCGGAGCATTGGGGGGGGCGAAGGAAGCCGCTGGGCTGAACGGTCGGCCGGTGGCGGGCGCCGAAGCTCTGGGGCAGGTGCTGGCGTCGCTTCGGCGCGAGGTGGCGGTTGGCGGTGGAGAGCGTTCGATGAGCCAGATCGGCGCGGCGGTTTCAGAACAACTGGGGATATCGGTGCAAACGAGTCCCGGGATGGGGGACCGAATGCTCTCCATAACCGGAGGCTCCGAACCGGCCTGGCGGCTGCTTCAGCGACTGGCGGCCGAAAACGGGGCGGTCATCGTTCCCGCTGAGTCCGGAATACGACTGGTGTCTCGGGATGCGGCGCCCCAAGTCGTTGCCCTCGGGGCTGGCGGTACCGAGCAGTTGGTGCGTCCAGGGTTGCCGGGACGTTCCGGCGGAGGTGGGACGGCGGCCGGCGCCAGGCCCGACCTCAAGGACGCTCCGGGTGGGCGAGGCGGCGCCGGCGGCAACGCTAATGCTCGAGGCGCGCTCGGAGCCACGCAACCGCCCGCTCCGACTGGCGCAGGCGGCTTTGGCGGGGGCCAGCAGGCGGCGCCGCAGTTGCAGAACGCCAACGCCGTGGTGCGGGGTGCACCCGCGCCCGTTGCAGCCACACCCGCCCCGCCGGGTTCCGCAGCCAGGCGGCAGAACCAGATTGGATCGCGTTCTCAGGCGACTGCTCAAGAGCGAACGACCACGAATGCCGTCGTTCAGAGCCGGGCCCTCGCACAGACAACCCGACCGGGACCACCGGGATTCGCGGCCGAATTGTGGATCGGCTGGGGCGACCTGCCCGCGCGCGTCTTTCTGGGGACTGGAACCGACCGCATTGGGCCGCGGCGGGAGTAGCACGTGGTAATCTCGATCCGGGCCTCGCGGTACGGTTCGGGAGTCCGCCCCACAGACTCCACACAGGATAGCAGGCTCGCAGTCGCGTATCCTCAGGGAGCAGGGGCCGCAGCCGGCCTGAGGAGCAGTGCGTGGACGTCATTATTCGAGGTGGGTTGGTGGTGGATGGCTCGGGGAGCCCCGGTTCCATCGCCGATGTTGGGATCCGGGGAGGGAGCATCGTTGACATCGGTGAGCTGGGCGGGGTTGAGTCGGCGGAGTCCGTAGATGCCACGGGCTGCGTGGTGGCGCCCGGATTCATCGACATCCACACGCACGCCGACATCGCGCTTCTGGCCAGGCCCACCCACGAACCCAAAGTGCTCCAGGGAGTGACCACCGAGGTCTTTTCAAACTGCGGCCTGGGCTTCGCGCCTGTATCGGAGAAGGGGCTCGCGGTTCAGAAGGACTACCTGCTGGGACTGTTCGGCGATGACGCGGGCGTTCGGTGGGATTGGCGGCGCGTTTCCGAGTTTCTGGAGCTCTATGAGGGGCGCGTGGCGACCAACGTGGCCTATCTTGTTCCTCACGGTTCCGTCCGCGTGTCCGTGATGGGGATGGATGACCGAGCCGCCACCCCCGACGAGGTGCGGCAGATGTCCGATCTGGTCCGCGAGGGGATGGACGACGGCGCGTGGGGACTCTCCACGGGCCTGTGGTACGCTCCGATGAGTTACGCCTCGGTGGAAGAGAACACCGCAGTCTGCCGTGCCGCCGCCGAGCGCGGCGGGTTTTTCGCGATCCATATGCGGGACTACGGCGACAACATTCTCGACTCTCTGAATGAGTCGTACCGCCTCAGCCTCGACTCCGGCGCCCCGCTCCAGGTCTCCCACCTTCAGATTGGCGGCAAGCAGAATTGGGGACGTGCCGATGAGGTGCTGCGCCATCTGGAGTCTGCACACGCCTCCGGGGTGGACCTGGCGTACGACAGCTACCCCTACACGGCCGGAAGCACCCTCGTTCAGGCCATGCTGCCGACATGGGCCACCGGGGGCGGGCCAGCCGTCCTCCGAGCCCGGTTGGCCGACCCGGCCTTGCGCGACAAGATCGTCGCAGCGATGAACGAAGCAGATCGCGACTGGACCCGCCATGTCTTGTGCGGGGCTCGCAGTGCCGCCTATGGACCCGAGGAGGGACGCAGCTTTGCGGAGATCGCGGAGTCCACAGGGCTCCCGATGGGAGAGTTGATCTGTAGGATCCTGGTTGAGGAGGATCTGCAGGCGTGCTTCATCGCGCACCTCGGGTTGGAAGAGGATCTGGAGAAGATCTTGAAGCACCCGCTGCACATGATCGGCAGCGACGGACTCCACCTTCCGGGCCGGACCCACCCGCGTTTGTACGGCGCTTTTCCGCGGCTGTTAGGGCGCTACGTCAGAGACACGGGTCTGCTGACGCTGGAGGAGGCCGTGTGGAAGATGACCGGATTCCCTGCTCAACGGATGGGGTTTACCGACCGGGGTCTTCTCCGAACCGGGTACGCCGCAGATGTCGTGGTGTTCGACCCCACCGCAATCCGTGACGAGGCGACCTTCGAAGATCCCTGCCGGTATGCTTCCGGGATCCGCACTGTGCTGGTGAACGGCACTACGGTGGCGGACTCGGGTCGGCACCTGGGGACGCTGCCGGGACAGGTGCTGCGCCGGGGCTGAACGCGGGCGCCAGCTCGATTCCGTTGAAGTAATGCTTGAGGATGCCCTCGCAGCTTACCCCTGCGCGGGCCATCCCCTCGGCTCCGAACTGGCACAGTCCCACTCCGTGTCCGTTTCCTCGACCCTGGATCTCCACTCCATCCGGCACGAGCTTCACCTGAAACTTCAGACTCTTGAGCTGGGAAGCTCCGATCGCACGTCGCCACTCGTCGCCCCGAAACAGCTTGAACAGCGACGGCATCCCCACCTCGGCGGGCGGGGCCACGCCGGGAGCCAGGTCCATCGGGGCCAGTCCTGCCGACGTGATCCGCACGCGGCGGGCCGCTCCGCCCGGCGTGATGTCCAGGATCTCCACCGTCGGCACGGCAAGCGCTTTCCCCACCAGGGTCAAAAGGCGGGAGCGGGGCACGCGAATGTTCCAGAGCCCTTTGGGTCCGCGATCGCAAAACGGCGTAGCTCCTGGCGATGGAGCATCGGGCCCTCCTCGCAGGTAAGCGATGGGACGCGTGCCGGGCCACGCATCTTCATTCGCCTCCCGGTAACCGCCGCAGTCTGCGGAATAGACGGCGTCGATGGGCTGCCCGTCGTACCAGGCGCACAGTCCCGATGTCTCCCGTACGGAATCCGCGATAACCGCCGGAATCCGGGTCAGACCCTCGTACGCCTGACAGTGGACGGTGTCGCAGAGAGGCTGTTTCGAAAGATACGCCTTGCGATAGCTGTAGGATCTCGCCGCGATGGCCAACGCCTTTTGCGCTTCGGTGTGGAAGGATGCCGGGCACTCTCGCGCGAGCACGCCGGTGACGTACTCCTCAAGGCTGCACTCATTCTGGAATTGGAGCCGGCCGGCGCGGGCCGTTACGGCAACCGAACCGGGGTAGAGCCTCCGAAGCCGTTCGATCAAGACTTCCTGAAGCGTACCTGAAACGACCGCTCTCTCAACAGATCGATCCCCCAACCGGACCCGATCTCCGTCCGCCGAGAGCTCGATGGGGCGCCCGGGGCCATATCCATCCAGTTTCGTTCCGTCCGCTATGGTTTCGCTGCCCTCGGAGGGGAGCAGCCGAACCCGGCTGGGAGAGCCGAGGGAGGTGAGTTGTACTCGAACCCGACCCGGTTCGAGGGGGCCTGGATCCTGGCGGACGCGGGTCATGGCCCCCGCTGCCGACGCCAGCAGACAGCACGCTACGAGCTTGTATCGAGGCATCACTCTCCAGTGTTCTTCCGGCGGAACACTCCTGCCTCCATGTCGGCAGCAAAACGCGTCCTCACCAGCGCGCAGCCCCGGGATCTTTCTCCCTACGCCGAGCCCCCTCGGGATGATCCCGGCGGGAACGTCGGGATGAGGCGGGCCCCGTGGCGGGTTGACGGTGTGAAATTCAGGCTGCTAAGCTTCCAGTAGCAGTAGGCGCGCCCGGAGACGGGGCTGCCTCTCCGCCGTCCGGGTGGGAGGCGCCAGTGGCTCCGGGATCATGGCACTTCAAGACGTGGTAACCCCACGCGAGTCGTGATCCGTCCGGGCGGGCAGGATGCAAGTGGACACCGACGGTTCCCACAGTTACGACGACAAACAGCATCGCGGCGGGTGGGATGATTCGGTGGGTCACTCCGATGGCTAGCTGAAACGCTGGCCCCACCTTCCGGTCCAGGCAACTGGGTCCACCGGATCTCCGCCCTCCCGTATGCTCATTTTGACGGACTCACGCCTGCGCGTGCGTCTGTGAGAAGGGGGAGGAGCGATGGCTTTCGCTTTGCCTTCCATGGCCCCGCTCGATGTGCGGGAGCTGTATGACCGTGACGGCGCCCAGGCCCTGGTGCTGCGACTCCTGGTGCTGCACCCGGTCGAGGTGACGGAGGCGTTGGAGCAGTTGGACGGGAGCGATCGGCTCTCCGTGTTCCGCTCGCTCCCAGTGAGCCTGGGCGCACAGGTGCTCTTGAACGGCGATGCCGCGTTCCGATCGGGGCTTCTCGAGCGTCTGCCGCCGGAACTGATGGGGCAGATCCTGGATCGCATGCCGGTGGAACATGCGACTCAGCTCCTCGATCTGCTGGATGCCGATCGACAGGCGGAGATCCTGGCGGGTTCGTCGCTGGAAGACGGCGATCAAATGGCCGCCATCCGTCGCTGCTCACCCACGAGCGTGGGCCGTCTGATGGTGCGGCAGGTGGCGAGGATTCGCCCGGATATGACCGTCACCCAGGCAATCCGCTATCTTCGGGAGCACTCCGAGGAGTTGGAGACCGTCAACGATCTCTTCGTCCTCGACGAAGATCGAAAGCTCTGCGGTGTGCTGGCTCTCCGCGAATTGCTCGTTTCGGATCCTCGAGTGCAAGTTCGGGAACTGATGAAGACGCGGGTGGTGATGGTCACCCCGGAGACCGACCGCGAGGAAGCTGCGAATCTCATCAGTCGCTACAACTTCCTCTCGCTGCCGGTGGTCGACTCCGAGCGGCGCCTGCTGGGCGTGCTCACGGTTGATGACCTGATCGACGTCATGATTCAGGAAGGCACGGAGGACGTGCTCCATCTGGGCGCCATTTCCGGGGGCGGAGACGCGGCCGAGGACGCTTCCTACTGGGCGGGCCGCATCACGAGCGCCGTTCGAAAGCGTGTGGGGTGGCTGCTGCTCCTCTTTGTGGCGGGCTCTTGCACCAGCCAGGTGCTGAGCCACTTTCAAACGGAGCTGCGGGAACTTGTCGCGCTTTCATTCTTTGTTCCACTTCTCATTGGGACCGGCGGCAACGCGGGAAGTCAGACCGTCATCACCGTGGTCCGCGGCCTGGCGCTCGGCGAAATCCGTCCAAGAGATGCGGGGAAGGTCGTTTTCCGAGAAGCTGTTACCGGGCTTCTTCTGGGCCTGCTCCTGGGAGTGATCGCCTTCTTCGGGGCGTTCGCTGTTACCGGCAATCCCCGAATGGGGGCCGTTCTCGGAGCGTCGGTGGTTTCGGTTTGCACCTGGAGCACGAGTGTGGGAGCGCTGGTTCCCATGGTGGCGCACCGGCTGCGGATCGATCCATCCGTAGCCAGCGCGCCCTTCATCAGCACGCTCGTCGACGCGACCGGGCTGATGATTTACTTCTTGATCGCAAAGGTGATGCTGGGACTCTAAAGGGCGACGGGGCGGAGAGTTCGCTCGTTGAGCGACGAAAGTCGAAGGGCGCCGGAGGCGTCCTCTGTGGTATCCATGGCCCAGAGGACGTCGTCCAGCGTTGCAAACCATTCGGCGCCCGGCTCTCGATCCCGGCCCACATCCGCGATCAAGCAAAAGGGGATCTTCAACCCGAGGCGGCGGTCCTGTGTCATCCTCAGCGCCAGTTCGACGGCGGTGTCTCCGCCAACCGTCTGGCGGTAATCAAGAATCAGCGCGGTGGGGCACTCCTGCAGCATGGACTGCACCAGCGAGACCACCCGCGTGCTGTCGCGATCCTGAAAGGTCCCGCGGCACCGGATCATCGCGAGACCGAGAGGCTTCGAGCACTCGATCTCCAGCGGCCGGGTGCAATCGGGGTGAGGGATCTCCAGGTCTGTGTCGAGGCTGCCTAGGGAAGGGAACTCGTTCCGCTCCCGCATTCGGTCCCACCGATCCCGCCCGCACACCAGGATGGCACGACCCAATCCGCAGATGGCGACCTCATCCATCGGCTTCAACTCCGACCATTCCCTGAGTACCAGCGGAATCAAGAACCGACCGGTGGTGGGATCCACCCGGCATTGGACCGCCGCGGAGAGGTAGTAGCCGACAAACAGGGCGCTCTTCTCGTGCTTCTTCACGAGCGCGCCCCATTGATGTTCCGCGAGCGCCAGAAGGCATCCGTCGGCCGCGCGGGTGAGAATAAACGGGGCGCCGAGCTGCTGTCGGAACTGGGAGGGCATCACAACCCGGCCCTTCCGATCCATGCCATAGATGTACGTTCCGGAGAGTTGCGCCGCACTCGCCGGGCGTTGATCACGTAGTCGCACACTCAATTTGTCGGTCCTTCCGTCGCGTGGACAGAGTCCAACCTGAATCCCGACCCATCGGAAGGGATTATCTCCCCGAGCGCCTCGGCAATTCCGGCGAGGAAAAGGAGCGGCGGCATCTGAAAGTCCTTTCAACATCGCAACGGAGGGAGACACCCGCATGAATCGACGTGATTTTGGCCGAGGAGTTCTTGGGGCTTCGCTGGCGGGAGCTGTAACAGGCGCCGTCGAGGCTCAGGGGCGCAAGAAGCGTGTGCTGACGATCACTCAGGCGGCCGGTTTCCGGCACAGTTCCATTGGGACCGCCGCACAGACGGTTCGCAACCTCGGGGACTACACCGGCAAGTGGGAAGTTGTGGGCGAGGCCGCGACCGCCGAGGAGGTGGCGAAAGCCGTGACCGCCAACGGGCTTCGAGGAATCGACCTGGTCTTCTTCGCCAACACCACCGGCAACCTGGGCTTCACCCCGGAGGGGCACAAAGCGTTCTACGACTGGATCGACGCCGGCGGCGCCTGGGCGGGAGTGCACAGCTCCAGCGACACGTTTCACGGGGATCCCGCTTTCTTGAACCTGGTGAGAGGCGAGTTCCAGACACACGGACCTCAGGTGGAAGTGACCATCTACAATCAAGACCCGAAGCATCCGGCCTGTGCTCACATCGGCGCCTCCTTCAAGATCTTCGACGAGATCTATGAGTTCAAGAACTGGGACCGTTCCCGCGTTCACGTCCTGCTCACGATGAAGCAGCATCCACAGAAGAAGCAGATGCAGGGTGACTTCCCCGTGGCCTGGACCAACCGGGTCGGCAAGGGCCGAATGTTCTACACCTCGCTCGGACACCGGGAAGAGGTCTATATGAACGGCCTTTACCTGGATCATCTGCGCGGCGGGATCTCGTGGGCTCTGGGGCTGGCTCAGGGAGATGACCGCGTCTCGAACCCGCTGATCTAGCGGCTTCGGGCCACATTGAACCGGGACTTTAGCCGTACGGGGGCGCGAGGCGGCGAAAGCCATGCGCCAGCACGACCGGGTAAAGCGCCAGGTTTCTTGCCATCGCGGCGCCGCGGGAGTACTCCGGCGGCGCCGTTTGCCTTCCTGAAACCGCCTCGGCCATCGTGGCGGCCAATCCGCGCAGGTGGGTTGGACCGTACGGACCGTCGTGCAAACAACCAACCAATTCGCTTGGGAAGGCTTCCGGCCCCTCGGCCGCCCCGATCCACCCCCCCACAATCGCGCCGATCGAGTCCGCGTCACCTCCCGCACGGATAGCGTTCCAGAGCCTCGAGACCGGCTCCTCGTCGGGAGCGTGGAGCAGCGCGTAGGTGGCGAATGCACACGTGTGAACCACGTATCCACTGTTCCCCAGCGTTCTGGCTGCCTCGGTGGGTTGGAGTTCGACGGCCTGGAGAGCGTCCGTCAGGGCTTGTTGCAGAATCGGTTCTGAACACTGCGCCAGAGCATCGCTTACAGCGGCTTCCGGTCGTTGCCTTCCCGAGCACAATCCCGCCGCGACCTCCGCCACGTACCGTGCCCCGTCGACTGCCAGTGGGTGGATGTGGCTCACCTCCGCCAGAACGGCGCCGAACTCCCGCCGGCGCGCCGGGTCGTCCCGAAATGCCGCCCCAATGATGGCAGCGCGCATGGCGGCGCCGTTGCCGGCGGACATGACACCCGACGGGCGTACCCCGAGCAGACTTCGCACAGAGGCGGTGATGGTGGCTCGACCAATCCCGAAGGGAAGACGCAGGAACCACCGCCCCAGCTCGCGCCGAAAGTGATCGGCACACGCCACCGAATTGTTGGGATGGAGCGTGATGGCTTCCGCTACCAGTGCACTCTGCTCCGTGTCGTCGGAAACGAAACCGGTGCGGCCGATCAGATGGAAGCGATCCGGTCCTCCAAAGCGGCGAGTGACGGCATTCGGCCCTAATCCCTCTGACGGCAATCCGAGTGCATCGCCCACCGCGGTTCCGAGCAGACAGCCCTCCAGGATCCGGCGTTGGTTCGCCGCCTCCGATGAGTCCGATGAGATTGATGCGGTGTGGGGTGAGTTCATGCGGCAGCGGCTGCAAACAAGACGCGACTCCGTTCAAAGATCGGTGTCGCAGGGGTTGTCTGTTTAACGGGGGATAGGACGGCTCCGATGCGTTGTAGGCAGTTCTGGTTGCTGGTGGTGGGCGGCGTGGCCGCTGCGCCATGGACTCAGGCACTGGCCATCGGTAAAGGCGCCACGACGGGTGGCGCCGCACACTTTGAGACGGCGATTCGACCGCTGCTCCTTCGGCGCTGTGTGACGTGTCACGGCGCCGCGACGATGCGGGGCGGGCTCCGCCTGGATCTGGGTGATCTGGCCTCCCGCGGGGGCGACTCCGGGAAGGCCTGGATTGCGGGTGACCCGGACCACAGCCTGATCATTCGCGCGGTTTCGGGGAAGGCTGCCGGCAAGACGATGCCGCCTTCGGGGCCCAGATTGGCTCCGGCCGAGGTGAAGGCGCTGTCGGATTGGATTCGCTCCGGCGCTCCGTGGCCCGCGTCTCAGGGCTCAACCGCCGCCTCTGCGCACTGGGCCTTTCGAGCGCCGGTGATGTCGAAACCTCCGGCCGTGCGGCAGACGGCGTGGGTCCGTACCCCCGTAGATCGCTTTGTACTCTCCCGTCTGGAGCAGGCTGCCATCCGCCCGTCTCCCGAGGCGGATCGGGAGACGCTTCTGCGAAGACTCAGCCTCGACCTGACCGGACTGCCGCCCACGCTCGAAGACCGTTCGAGATTCCTCGGGGATCGTCGCCCCGACGCCTATGACCAACTCGTGGATCGACTGCTCGCCTCCCCGGCCTTCGGGGAGCGGTGGGGCCGGCACTGGCTGGACGTGGCCCGGTACGCCGACTCCGACGGCTACGAAAAGGACTCGCCCAGGCCGAACGCTTACCTCTACCGGGACTGGGTGATTCGAGCCGTCAACGAGGACGTTCCGTTTGATCGTTTCACCGAGCTCCAGTTGGCCGGAGACCTACTCCCGAACCCTTCCCTTTCGGATCGGATCGCGACAGGCTTCCACCGCAACACCCTGAAGAACCGGGAAGGCGGCGTCGATCCCGAAGAGGACCGAAACAAGATCGCCGTCGATCGTACCAACACCACGGGCACGGTCTGGCTCGGCTTGAGCGTGGGATGCGCCGAGTGCCACACCCACAAGTACGATCCCATCCCGCACCGGGAGTACTACCAGCTCTTCGCATTCTTCAACGACACGGACGATGTCGAGATCCCGGCTGCAGAGGTCGCTTTCCGATCAGACAAGGATGCGAAGGCCTCCGTGCTCGCGGCGCCCGCGGGGCCCCGAGAAGCCCGCATCCACCTGCGTGGAGACTTTCTGCGTCCCGGGGAAACAGTTCAGCCGGGCGGGCTTTCCGTGCTGCCCGCCCTCAAGCCGAGTTCAGCCCGAGCAACCCGGTTGGATCTGGCTCGGTGGCTGGTCTCGCCTGAGAACCCGCTCACGGCGCGCGTGGCGGTGAACCGCGTCTGGCAGATTCTGTTCGGCCGTGGAATCGTCGCCACCCCGAATGACTTTGGAGTTCGCGGGGATGCTCCCAGTCACCCCGAACTCCTCGACTGGCTCGCGGTCACCCACCGGACTCCCGCGGCGGATGGCGGGCTTGGCTGGTCGCTGAAGCGCCTCATTCGTCTGCTGGTGACCAGCGCGACGTACCGGCAGACGTCCGCCACGCGACCGGATCTGATCGAGATCGATCCCAAGAATGTGCTGCTGGCTCGCCAGAGTCGCTTCCGGGTGGAGGCGGAGATCGTGCGCGACCTGCACCTGGCGGCGTCGGGCCTGCTGAACGGCACTGTGGGTGGCCCGAGCATCCGGCCACCACTTCCGGCCGACATTGCGGCGCTGGGCTACGCAGGCTCGGTCAAGTGGGCGGAGAGCAAGGGAGCCGAGCGCTACCGGCGCGGGCTCTACGTTTTCTACCAGCGGACGGTTCCGTATCCGCTCCTGGCGACCTTTGACGCGCCGGACAGCAATACCTCATGCACGCGTCGAGAACGATCGAACACGGCGATTCAGGCCCTGACGATCCTGAATGACCCGGTATTCTTCGAGTGTGCTCAGGTGCTGGCGCGCCGGGTTGCCGCAGGCGCCGACAGCGACCCCGAGCGCGTGCGACTTTTGTGGCGCGTGGCGCTTTCAAGGGACCCAACCCAGCGGGAGTCCGAGCGGATTTCACAACTCCAGCGAGACGTGGCAGACCGGGTCGTCGGGACCTCTGATGGCGGCAAGAAGATGGTCGGTCCGGCCCCCACTCCCGAGCTGCCGCTCCACGAACTGGCTGGATGGGTCGCCGCGGCTCGCACGGTCTTCAATCTGGAAGAGTTTCTGACCCGCGAGTAAAGAGCAAGGCGATGACGGAAAAACTTCTGACGCAGCTCAATCCTGACGGCCCGGACCCCGGGACATCCGCCTCGCGCCGCCGTTTTCTCGGCAACTCCGCGAACGCCATCGGCACTCTGGCGATGGCGTCGCTTCTCGCGCAAGACGCGGATGCAGGACCCCTGGGCGGCTTGCCGGGTCTGCTGCCGCACATCGCCCCGAAGGCCGAGCGCTGCATTATGATCTATCTGGAGGGGGCGCCCAGCCAGATCGATCTCTTCGACGCCAAACCCAAACTGCGGGAACTGCACGGGCAGAAGCTCCCGGACTCTTTGACCAAAGAGGTCCGCTTCGCGTTCATCCAGAAGGAAAGCGCCACGCTGCTCGGGAGTCCCCGCGAGTTCAAGCGCTACGGCAAGTCCGGCATCGAGATGTCCGACTGGCTTCCGCATATCGGCTCCTGCGCGGACGATCTCTGCTTGATTCGCTCCATGCACACGGACGCGTTCAACCATCATCCGGGTCAGTTGATGATGAACTGCGGTGCGCCGCTGCTCGGTCGGCCCAGTATGGGTTCCTGGCTGAATTACGGATTGGGAAGCGCCTCTCGCGAGTTGCCCGGCTACGTGGTGCTCAGCGCGGGACGCGGCACGTCGGGAGGCGCCTCGAACTGGAGCAGTGGGTTTTTGCCGAGTTCGTATCAGGGAGTGCTTTTCCGCAGTCAGGGCGATCCAGTGCTGAACCTCAGCAACCCTCCTGGATTTGATGATGACTTGCAGCGGAAGACGTTGACCGCGATCGCAGATCTCAATCGGGAACGGCTGAAGGGCATTGGAGATCCGGAGATCGCCAGTCGCATCTCTGCCTATGAGCTCGCGTTTCGGATGCAGGCCTCGACGCCGGAGTTGATGGATCTATCATCGGAAAGTGCCGCCACTCGGGAGTGGTACGGATTGGATCGCACCGAAGAGGGCTACAAGGCGAGCCGCGGCGGCGGCAAAGGCACATTCCACCAGTTTTCCTCGTCGTGTCTCCTGGCTCGGCGTCTCGTTGAGCGGGGCGTCCGTTTCGTCAACATCTTCCACGCATCGTGGGATCACCACAGCAACCTGGACGATGAATTGAGGTACTGCACCGCCATGGCGGATCGGCCCGTCGCGGCGCTCATCCAGGATCTCAAGCAACGTGGCCTTCTCGACACGACTCTGGTGGTGTGGGCCTCCGAGTTCGGCCGGACGCCGCTGGGGGAGAACCGTCGCGGGTCCGCGCCGAATACCGGGCGGGACCATCACCCGTTTGCCTTCAGCCTTTTCCTGGCCGGTGGAGGCATCAAAGGCGGGCAGGTGATCGGCAAGACCGACGAGATCGGGTGGAACGTGGTGGAGGATCCTGTGCACGTCCACGACCTGCACGCCACGATCCTGCACTTGTTCGGGGTGGACCACACGCGATTGACCTACCGATTTCAGGGTCGCGACTTCCGGCTGACGGACGTTGCCGGCAAGGTCGTGCCGAAGATGCTGGCCTGAGGTGGGGCAACGACGTGTCAGTGTGAATCGCCAGGGACACCCAGTCGGCGTGGCGAATGAAGACGTGGTTGGGAGCTTCAAGGCTCTGGAGACGATCGAGTGAGGCGGTACTTCGTGGCGGTTGGTCTGGCGCTCGTGGTAGGGGCGCCTGCGTCTGCCCAGCCGGTTGAGGTGTACCCGCCGACGATCCGCCTCTCTGGGCCGGAGTCGCGAGATCAGCTTCGATTGGGCCGGACGACGGCGGGTCGCTGGGTAGATCTGACGGGCGCAGTCCCGATGCGGGTGCTGGACTCCAGGGTCGCGGCGGTGGATCGTCAGGGCCGAGTGGCGGCTGTCGGCGACGGGGATACGACGTTGATCGTAGGGGCGGGGTCGGCCGCCCGAAGGATCCCGATTCAGGTACGCGGCGCGAGTCATCCCGAGCCGGTCTCGTTTGCCCGGGAGGTGCTCCCACTGCTGACCCGGTACGGCTGCAACGGCGGCCGGTGCCATGGGAAAGCAGAGGGGAGGAACGGCTTCAAGCTGAGTGTCTTCGGCTTCGATCCACCTTCGGACCAGTGGGCGATTTCCAGGCATGCCGCCGGCAGACGAGTCGTGAAGACGCGGCCCGAAGCGAGTCTCATCCTCAAGAAAGCGATCTCGGCGTTGCCTCACGCCGGAGGCAAGCGATTCGACGTCGGCTCCGCCCCATATCGGCTTCTTGCCCGATGGATCGGAGAAGGGGCGTCGTACGACGGAGAGCCAGTCGCGGCCGAGGTGACGGTCGAGCCCCGTGAAGTCGAACTCCCGCTCAACGGCACGCTCCAGCTCAGGGTGCTGGTGAAGAACTCCGCCGGCGTCACCCAGCCGGTGACGGCGGAAGCCGAGTTCGCGTCGAATGCTCCCAGTGTCGTCGACGTAGACCCTGACGGCCGCGTCCAGGCTGCGAGTCGGGTCGGCGAGGGCGCCATTCTGGTGAAGTATCAGGGCCGGGTAGCGGTCTGCCGGGTGCTCGTTCCGAGGCCCGGCGGGATCCGGACGGCGGTCGCCCCATCCGCGCATCCGGTGGACCGAGCGGTCTGGTCGAGTCTTTCCCGGCTGGGAATTCAGCCCAGCGAGCCGGCATCGGACTCGGTGTTTCTGCGCCGCGTTTACTTGGATGCCATTGGAACGCTGCCGACCGCCGAAGAAGCCAGGCAGTTTTTGTCCGAGTCGCGGATAGCCGGACCACGGGCCCGTGATGCCGTCCGTTCGAAGTGGATCGATCGGGTGCTGGACCGGCCGGAGTATGCGGACTACTGGGCCATGCGGTGGGCGGACATTCTCCGCGTGGATCGTGATGCCGTCACGGCACAGGGCGCTGTGGCGTTCACCCGCTGGCTGAAGAAGCAGTTTTCGGAGAACCGCCCCTACGACGTCTGGGTTCGAGAGATCCTCACGGCTCAGGGCTCCACGCGGGCCGAGGGCCCGGCAGCGTTCTATCGATCCATCAAGGGTCCCGATACCCTGGCAAGATCTCTCAGTCAGTTGTTCCTTGGGACACGTTTGGAATGCGCACAGTGTCATCAGCACCCATCCGAGCGGTGGGGGCAGGATGATTACTGGGCTTTCGCCGGGTTCTTCTCGGGAGTCACGATGAAGAATCTCCCGGATGGGGCCGATGCGGTTCGTTCGCGCGGGGGGAGGGATCTCGCCAACCCCCGCACCGGTGTCGTGCTGGCGGCTCGTGGACTGGGAGCGAAGCCGCCGGCGTTGAGCGAGGACTCCGACCGAAGGGCTGCAGCCGCCGACTGGATGCTGTCGCCGGAGAATCGACTGTTCGCGCGGGCCATAGCAAACCGGCTCTGGGCTCACTACTTCGGTCGCGGATTGGTCGAACCGATCGATGATCTACGGGTCACGAACCCGGCATCGAACGCGGCGCTCCTCTCGCTCCTGGAAAGTCGTCTGAGAGAGCTCAAGTTCGATCTCAAGGCCTTTACACGCCTGCTGTTGACCTCTCGGGTCTATCAGCTTTCCGGTGAGCCGAACGCCACAAATCGGCTGGATGATCAGCAGTTTTCTCGCGCCTACGAGCGCCCAATGCCGGCAGAGGTCCTCCTGGATGCAGTCTCGCAAGTAGCGGGCGTACCCGAAAAGTTCAATGGCTGGCCGCCAGGGTATCGTGCCATACAGGTGTGGGACAATCGGATGCCTTCCTATTTCTTGAAAGTGTTCGGACGCCCGGTTCGGGCCAGTGTCTGCGAGTGCGAGCGCTCCACCGATCCGACCATTGCTCAGGCGCTCCACTTGATGAACTCCCCGGAGATCGGGGAGAAGCTTTCGGCCCCGGGGGGTCGAGTTCGGGAACTGGCGGCATCCCAACAGACTCCCGATGCTGTGATTGACGAAGCGTTTCTGGCGTCTCTCACCCGGTATCCGACTCCCGAGGAGCGGCAGGCCTTACGCCGGTTATTCGGCCCGGGGCGGTCTCGGCAAGAGGCCATCGAAGATCTGTTCTGGACAGTTTTGAACACCAAGAGCTTTCTGTACCTTCAATAGGCAGCAGGGGGCTCCAGGCGGACCGTTCACGCAACGGAGCCGCAGGAGATGAGACGAATGGGCAAGAGCATCGGCTACTGTGACCGGGTGACGCGTCGGAGCGCACTCCGGCTCGGCGGAAGCGGGCTGATCGGTGGATTGACCCTGCCGGGCCTCCTCCAGATGCAGAGTGAGGCCGCGCTTCCGAAGCCCGGCAAGGCGACGGCCTGCATTCTCATCTACCTGCAGGGCGGCCCAAGCCACATCGACATGTGGGATCTCAAGCCCGACGCTCCGGCTGAAATCCGTGGACCGTTCAAACCGATCCGCACAAACGTGCCGGGCATTGAGATCGGCGAGCACTGCAAGGAGTGTGCGAAGACGGCACACCTCTATTCCATCCTGCGGAGCCACAGTCACAACGACAACGGTCACACCACCGGCTACCATTACAGCCTCACCGGGTACCGGCCGGACTTTCAGGACGGTCAGAACAGCCGGATTCCCAACAACGTGCTCTATCCGTCGCTTGGCTCCATCGTCAGCCGCGAGCTCGGGCCACGCACGGCGGTTCCGGTGTACGTCAACCTGCCGCACCCGATGACCGCCGGCGGGCCCGGCTTCTACGGCGCCGAGCACGCTCCCTTTGTCATTGAGTCCGATCCCGTTCAGCCCGATTTCGAAGTCAAAGATCTCAGGCTGACACGCGGCGTGAGTCGAGATCGCTTCGATCGTCGGCGCGGGGCCCTCTCGGCGATGGAACCTCGCGGCAAGACTGCGGGCGCGGCTCCTCGAGCCGGAGCCATGTCGACCTACTACGAAAAGGCGTACGACCTGATCACGTCGCCGGCTGCTCAGAAGGCCTTTGACTTGCGATCGGAGCCGGCGAAAGTGCGCGAAGCCTACGGCTACACGTCGCTCGGTCAGTGCGCCCTGTTGGCTCGACGTCTCGTCGAATCGGGCTCAAGGTTCATCGGGATTGATCACGGCAGTTGGGATACCCATTACTCCAACTTCCTGAGTCTCGAGAAGGACCTGATTCCCCACGCGGATCGTGCCTTTGCGGCGCTGATTCGCGATCTCAATGATCGCGGGCTCCTCGAGAACACGCTGGTTGTGATGATGGGGGAGATGGGGAGAACCCCCCGGATCAACAAGGACGCCGGGCGAGACCACTGGTCGATGGCCCAGAGCGTCCTCTTCGCGGGCGGGGGCATCAAGCCGGGCCAGGTGATCGGCGCCACGGACAAGGAAGCGGCGTATCCCACCACGACTCCAGTGGGCGTCGAGGACCTGCTCAAGACCATTCTGGGACAGATGGGTGTGGACACCAATAAGACGTACTACACCCAGTTGGGTCGCCCGGTGCCGATCGTGAACGGGGGCGAGTTGATCGCCGGACTGGTTTAGGCCGTCTCAATGCAAATCCGAACGCTGGGCATCCCGGCGGCTGCCGCGGCCTCGCTGCTGCTCGCAGGCGGCAATGCGTCTGCACAGCAGAAGGGGCCGGATGCCGGCTACGCGTTTCCGGCTGCCTGTGTGGCGGGCGGAACCACCGAGGTTACCCTCGGTGGCTACGAGTGGACCCCGGACAGCCAGATTCTCTCCCACCACCCGGGGGTTCGGATCGATCCGATCGCGCCACTCGGCCCGGTCGTCGTGCAACCGCCGCCCTACTGGTTCGGTCCGAAGAGCTACAACGGGGCCGCTCCGCAGCCCCGCGAGTGGCGCGTGCGAGTGACCGCTGCCGCGGACGTGGAGCCCGGACCCGTTCGGTGGCAGGTCGCGAACGCCAACGGCGGAAGCAGCACGGGAATTCTCTGGATCTCCCGAGCCCCCGACGTCATGGAACGGCGGCTTCGGGTTCTGCCGATGACACTGGAGTCGATCCCGACCGCAGTTTCGGGACGCCTCAGCCGCATTGAGGAAGTGGACCGCTACCGGTTTCAGGCGGCCTCGGATGGTGTCCTGGCGCTCCAGGTTGCCGCTCGCTCGCTCGGATCCGACTTCAATGCGACACTCCAGGTGTGGGACTCTGCCGGTCGGCTGCTGCTTGATGAAGCAGACTCGGCGGGCAACGATCTGGCTTCTCGCCTCTCGGTGCGGAAGGGCGAGAGCTACGAAGTCGCCGTCTCCGATCTCGACTTTCGGGGAGACTTTGCATACGCCTATCGCCTCCTGATCGGGCCTTACGCACCGGAAGCCCCGGCCCCAAACCGCTTCATTCTCCGGGCAGGAGATCGCCCTCTGGAACATCGCTTCACGGGTCGCAAGGGTGAGAACCTCCGCCTGTCGGCGAACTCGGTGGGGCGCATCGCCGGCTGGGACCTCTCGATGAAGTTGAGGGGTCCAGACGGCAAGGAACTCGTACAGAACGATGATCTCCCCGGCGGCACTGATCCGGGGATCGAGACTACGCTTCCCCAGGATGGGGAGTATGTCGTGGTCATTGACGGCGTCTCGCCACCCGCCGCTCCACCACAGCCGTTCGATCTCAAGCTGGAGCGACTTTCGCCCGGATTCGAGCTCCGAGGACCCCAAAAACTGGATCTTCTCCAGGGCGGAGGCGCGTCTCTCAAGCTGACGGCCCGTCGTCTCGCTGGGTTTGAAGGTCCCATCCGCGTCACTGCAACGGGTTTACCCGCCGGCTGCACTCTACCGGCTGTCATCGAGATTCCCGCGGGCAGGTCGGAGGTCACCGTTCCCATCACGCATACGGCTTCCGCGGGCACATCGGCCGCGTTGACGCGATGGGTCGGAACTGCGGAGCACCAGGGTCAACCACTCCGGGCGTCATGCCTCGCGCCGGTCTCAGACGATCTCACGGGGGCCGGGCAAGCGCTGACGGATCAGGTGCTCGTGACGGTCACCTTGAAGGCTCCCTTCAAGATCTCGCAGCCGGACAAAGAAGGCGGCCGCCGGGTGCCCCGAGGCGCCGAGTTCCCGGCTGATGTGGTGATCGAGCGGGATCCCGGCTATCTTGGCGGAGTGGTGCTGCAGATGGCGTCCAAGCAGGATCGGCACCGTCAGGGAATCTCCGGGCCTGAGTTTCCGGTACCGGCCGGCGCAGCGCGGGTAGAGTACCCCGTCTACTGGCCGGAGTGGCTGGAAACCAGTCGCACCAGCCGCATGGTGCTGGTTGGAGTGGGTCGGGTACGAGATGGGGCCGGCCGAGAGCGACAGGTGGTCAGCACCCTCGACGGACGGATCACCGTGTGGATCGAAGGCGCCCTGCTTAAGCTGGAACCGGTCTCCCGAGAGTTGAAGTTGCCGTTGGACGGTGTCGTGACGGTGGAGCTTGAGGTCCTTCGCAACCCCCGCATCAACGGGGACCTGGAGCTCTCTGCATCCCTCGAAGAAGGCTACTCCGGTACGGCGTCGACGTCTCTGGTGCGGATACCTGCCGGCGAGAGCCGCGTGCGCACAACCGTACGGTTGAGCGGACTCGCCGCGGAGGACCGTCAGATACCGCTCGTTCTCAAAGCCCAAACGCGACTGGAAGGGAAGTGGCGCGTCCAGAGCGAGGCGCGAGTCCTGCTTATGCGGTAGTTGGGCGTCGGAGCGGGAGCCCTCAGGCTCCCGTCTCCCGGGGCCGCCAGACTCGTAGCCCGGATTGATCCAGTCGAACGGGCGACCACCGGACCCCCAGCGCCTCGATCTGTCGCACAACCAGATGCTGATTGTCGGCGCCGCACAATACCGTCGCCGAACCACCCCCGCCGGCGCCGTTGCCCTTGAAGGCGATAGCACCGGCGCGACACACGGCCGATTCCAGCTCCTGAAAGTCCGCGGGAGCAACGTCTGGATGCAACTGGCGCTGGAGCGTCCAATTGGCGTTCATGGCATCTCCGAATGCACCGACGTCCCCCTCGAGCAGTGCCTCTTTTCCGAGCACCGCGCACTCCGCGAGCTGCTCGAACAGCGACTTCAACTCCGGCGCCGGCCGCCCGCCGAAGACTATCCTGTGGAGGTCCGATGAAATACCTGCCGGCCGGCCATGGACCAGGAGGAGTCGGGACTCTAATTCGCAGCGCGCTGCGACGGACAGCGGGATCGAGTGCACCCGAGCCCGGGGATAATCCACTTCAAGCAGGTTAGCGCCGCCCCGCGCGGATGCGTGATGGTCCTGCACGCCGCACTCAAATCCCATCTCCTCGGTCTCAACCGAGTGCGCCAGTTCCGCCACATCGCCGGGAAGCGCGCGCGGGCCGATGAAGGCGCAGAGCGCCCCCACGAGCGCCACGCCCAGCGATGCCGAGGCCCCCAATCCCGCCCCCGGCGGCACATCGGTTCGGGCCAGTACGCGGACACCCCGGTGCAGGCCCACTCGCTTGAGCGCCGCCCGCGCCAGATCCAGAACGCCCTGATACTGCTGACGTCGAAGCTCCTCGATGGAGACCGACCCTTCGTCATCCAGGCTCAGGATGGTCAACGCCTGTCGAGGAGAAATCTCCACGGTGACGTGCGCGTACTGGGAGATGCAGAGGCTGACCACAGCACCGGCGCCGGCGACCCGCGTATCGCTCCACCCACCGAGGTCACAAATCCGAACGGGGGCTCGTGCTCGAACCAGTTCCAGCGCCATCGTACGAATGGGGCCTCCAGCGGAGTCGAATAGAACAGGTCGGCCGCGCTAACCCGCACGCCGCCCGACCGTGCGATACAGTTATGCAACGTGAGGACTCTCTCCCCCCATGTCTGTTCCCGTTTGTGAGATCTGCAACCGGCGGCTATCGTTACGGCGAATAGTCCGAAATCTCCTCAGCCCCCGCCAGAAGATTGCGTATGAAGTCGTGACCTTCAGCGGACGCTTGTCGCCAAGAACGGCTCGGTGGGTGTGTGGCGCGTGCTTGCTGCGAAGCCAGGACCCGAAGGCCGGCCCCATCACCATTCAGGGTTGATCGATCTTCCGAGGGATGACCTTCCGCGGCTCCCACGGATTTAGAGCCAGCGCAACATGTCCAGTCGAGTTAAGAAGGCCGTCATCACCGCCGCCGGGAGGGGCACTCGCCACTTTCCGGTCACCCAGATTATGCAGAAGGAGATGATTCCGCTGGTGGATCGGGACGGCACCACCAAGCCGACCATCCAGATCATTCTGGAAGAGGCGTTGGAGTCCGGGATCGAGGAATTCTGTCTGGTCATCTCCCCTCGAACCGAGGATCAGTTCCGGCGACACTTTGATGGGGGATCCCTGGTCGGATCGGAGAGTTGGATCGCCGACGAGCGGGATCGGCTGATAGACCTTGGAAAGCGAATCCACTACGTGGAGCAAACCTCGGCGGAAGGCTACGGCCACGCGGTGTATTGCGCGCGAGATTTTGTAGGGGATGATCCATTCCTGCTCTTGCTCGGTGACCACATCCTGCTCTCATCGACCAAGGCGCCCTGCTCCAGACAGGTGATTCAGGTGTACCACGAGCAGCAGGCGCCGGTGACCGGCGTTCAACGCACGCCGAGCGATATGCTGCACCTCTTCGGGACCCTGGCCGGCAGGCGCCTCGCGGGCCTCGGGAGCGTTTACGAGGTGACAGCGATCAAAGAGAAACCCACAGTCGAATACGCGGAGGAGCACTTGAGGGTGCCTGGCCTCCGACGCGACGAATATCTCTGCTTCTTCGGCGCCAGCGTGTTCCCGCCGGCGCTCTTCGACATGATCGAGCACCACATTCGGCACGACCTTCGGGAGTCCGGGGAAATCCAGCTCACCAGTTCTCTGGAGATGCTGCGACAGGCGGGCCGCTACGTTGCCGCGGAGATCGACGGCGAGCGGTTCGACATGGGAGTGCCGATGGGCTACCTGCAGACCCAACTCGCTCTGGCGCTCCGGTCTCCCGCGCGACGCCGAGTCCTCGCATCGCTCCCACACCTCACTGCCATCCGTGAGCGAGACTGAATGTTTGAGCAGCCGCCGAGCCGGCGAGCGCGAGGGGGTTGTAGGAGTTCTCTCGTCGACAATCCGTCAGGACGGTACGAAGAGGTGTTGTCAAGCCGTCTCGATGATTGGAGAACACTCTATGGTCGTTCGGAGATCCTTGCTCTGGGGCATCTGTCTCGCTGCTATCGCTGGGGCCCCGGTCGCGTCTGCCGCCTCTGACGAGGCCGGTTCCACGGAGTGGCGGAAGCTGGAGGCCTCCTCTCTAGAACGGGGAAGGTATGCTGTTCCGATCAAATTGGAGAAGGCGCAGGAAACCGAACGCTCGGGGGAGAGCGCGCCGGTCTATGTGCGTGTGCTCTCCGCAGCGCTAAAGTGTCCCATTGTTGTTTTGGGCCCGCTCGACAAGATTCGGCCCACTGTCGGCACTTTGGCGGCCGGCGAATTGATGCAAACCCTCGCAGCCCAACTCGGGCGCCAGTACTCCTGGGTGTTCTGTGGAGACGCCCTGATTCTGGCTGGATTCTGGATGACTGACTCCGGGATACTTTCGACGCAGAGTATCTCCTCGATCGCCTCGTTGAAACAGCCCGTGAAGAATTCGTTTCAAGTCCCGGATATCGCTTGCGCGGTTGAGAAGCTCACGAGTAGATTCGGCGCTCGTCTGGTGGTGGAGCTCTGGGACACCACCGGCAGAATAGGAGTTGCGGCAGAGCGGATGGCGGTCGACCCGGCCGGGCGGAGCGGTGTCGACGTTTTGCGCTGGATCGCATGTGCTACGGGAAGTGATTGGCAGAAACGACTGAACTGGCATTTGCTCTGCCTTTCCGGGAAGGATCCGGATGAGACGGATGATCCTTTCGTGCGCAGGGTGGAGAACATCCGCGCATTCAAGCGATCTCTCACACCCGAGCAGTGGGAGCGCGCGGCATCGACCTCCGGACTGGCATTTCACCATGACCTGAGTCGTTATCAACAGTCGCTTCTCCGAAGTGTCTTTTCGAACGGTAGTGCCCGTACGAGGGCCGCGGTGGAGACTCCCTCTTCTGGCCTGGCCTTTCGCTTTCGACCGGCGGATGTCGGCATTCCAGCGCGGATGGATTTTCTCACGGGAGCCCGGGGAACAATTGGGAGCATCATGTTGCGGTGAGGCGCTGGCGCCTGGGGTCGCATTGCCGTGACCCGCAGGACTGACGCCAGTGAGCGCCGTGGTATGGTGCCCGGTGCTTCGTGCGTTTCGCAGGTGGGACGTCGCTCCTTCCTCCGCCGACAAGGTTGGGAGTCTCGTGCCAGTCGAAGAAAGTCTTGCAGCGACCGGAGCTCAGGGTAGGTCCGCTTAATCTCCCTGGCGGCGCGTTTTCGATCCGGCTCTTGTGGGGTTCGGGAGGTCCGGGTATTCCAGGCCGCAGGCAGTGGCGATCTCCAGGAACTCGGTGTCGCTCAAAGGGAGCGCCGGCTCACCCTCCGCTACGCTGATGGCTCGGAACATCCGCTCCAATCCCGGTGGCGAGATGAGCCAGGTCAGAGACAGCGCCTCCTCGCCGACGTTTCTCACCCCGTGCCATACCCCGGCTGGGATGTGGAGCGTGTCTCCCGTCGAAACGGGCTGCCAGTCGTGGCCGAGGAATGCCTCGCCCCGGCCGCCCTGAAAGAGCAGTGCTTCCTCTTGATCCGGATGGCGATGGATGGGGATTTGCGCGCCGGGCGGTAGCTGCTGGGCGCCGCAGGCGTACGAAGAGGCCCCGGTCGTTTCGGGATCGCTGAGGATGGTGACAGTACCGGATCGGGACGGCCCCCGAAGCTCCCTCCGTTCGGCATCGGCTGCACGAATCAATCTTGCCCGATCGCCGCTCATCGGGCTGCTTCCTTCGGAGCGATCACAGAGATACGTGCCAGGCGGCCCACACTTCGGTTGAACGACGCAACCGCAGTCAGATAGTCATAGCCCGCATTCACCTGATTGCTCTGCGCGAGGGTGAGGGCCACCTGTGCATCGGTGATCTCCACGTTTTGTGCCAGCCCGGCGTTGTAGCGGACCCGGGCGATCCGGAGCGCCTCACGGGCCTGGCGGGTATTCTCGCCGGCGGTCTTCCGCCGGTCGGACGCTTCGGAGAGATCGATGAACGCCGTACGGACCTCATCGGCAATGCCCGTGCGCGCCGCGCGAAGCTGCGCCGACGCCTCGTCTACGCCGGCTCGAGCCTGACGGGTCCGCGCCTGGGTCACACCGCCATCGAAGAGAGGGATGGTCAGGTTGGCGATGATGCTGTACGTCTTGGTGACTACGGCAAACCCGGCCTGGTCCGGATTGAATTGGAATCCGACGGCCAGACCCAACCCCGGGGCGTTGCCCTTCTTCTCGATCTTGACTCGGGTTTCCGCTAGTTTCCGGGTCCACTCCGCTCGGATCACCTCCGGCCGCCGCGTGAAGGCCTCAGCCAGGGCCTGCTCCAGGGTGGAGTTGGGGAGTGGGAAGCCGGTCGAGCCCGCGACACTCGCTGCATTGGCGGCGGCCCCGGCGACCGAGCTCGCGACCGCATCTGTTGCGGGAGGCGGTTCCACGGGCGCCAGTTCCCTTTCCGGAAGCACTTCCTCACCCAGCAGCCGGCCAAGCGCACCGAGCGTGCGGCGATAGCTCGCCTCGGCGCTCACGAGAGTCTGGCGGTTGTTCGCCACCTGTACCGATGCTCGGAGCACGTCGAACTCGGGCGCCGTCCCGGCCCGGAACTGCGCCTCGGCGACGCGCTGCTGCTCCTGAGAGGCCTCGATGGCTTCCCGTGCGACGAGAATCAGCGCCCGAGACCTGAGAGCCGCAAGGTAGGTTGCTTGCACCGCGTAGACCAGTTCATTGCGAGCTTGCTCGATGCCGGTCATTGCGACTTGCTCGCCGGCCCGCGCCGCTCGGACCCCGTCTCGTCGCCGACCGAACGGGTCGGAGTCAAACGTCGAGGTGACATTCAAGGATCGGGAAAACGTGCGTCCGAACTGGACTTCGCGGGTCGTGGGGACGCCTCCCGGGACAGTGGGTGGCGTTGTGATGTTGAAGACCGGAATCGGTCCCTGAACCGTAAATCGTTGATCCAGGTCCAACCGGGGCAACATCATCCCCTTTGCCTCATCGACTCCGCCACGTGCTCGCCGAACAGCCGCGGCTGCTTCGTCCAGGCTCGGGTTGCGGGTCAGCGCCAGCGCAACTGCCTGATCGAGATCCAGCAGAGCCGGGGATCGGGCCGGGAGTGGGGGGGCTGGAGTCTGGGCAGGAGCATTAGCGCTCGTAACGAGCACTGCCACGGAGAACAACAAGGGTCGCGCAGTGGAAGAGGGCAGGTGAGGAGTTCGCACGGTGAGGAATTCTCGGGAGGCGGCAGATCGGCGACCGGTCACTGCGGCGCCAGAAAAGTATACTCGGGTCCAGTGTTTTCGGTAACACGCAGACGCGGGTCTCGACGACGTCCGGAAAAGTATAGGAGGTTGGGATGGCTGAAGTTTGCCTGAGTGGACATGAACTGATAGCCGAAGTGGATGCCGCGCAGCCGTCAAACGGTTCGGTGGACTACTGGTGGATGGGTCAGCACTCCGTGCTCCTCAAGTTGAACGGTCGAGTGGTCTACATCGATCCGTACCTGGAGCCGAGCCCGGCACGGCAGACACCGCCTCTGGTGACGCCCGAGCAGATCCGACATGCCGAGCTCGTTCTCTGCACGCACGATCATCTCGATCACATTGATCCGTTCGCCGTGAGCGGCATTGCAAAAGCAAGTCCCCAGGCCCACTTTGTGGCGCCGGCGCCCCATCGGGACCGGATGTTAAGTCTCGGCGTGGCCAATGATCGACTCACCACCCTCTGGCCGGATCAGGTCGTCGAGCTCGGCGGCATCCGGATCACCGCGATCAAAGCCAAGCACGAGTTCTTCGACGAGGGCCCGACCGGATTTCCGTTCCTCGGATACGTCCTGGAGCACGGTGGACTGGCAATCTACCACGCCGGGGACACCCTGGTCTGGCAGGGACTTCCCCAGCGATTGGGAGCTTGGGACCTGGATCTGGCCTTCCTGCCGATCAACGGTCGCGACGCGGCGCGGTACCGCGTGGGGTGTCTCGGAAACATGACTTTTCAGGAAGCCGTGGATCTCGCGGGTGAAACCGGAATCCGGCTGAGCGTACCCACTCACTGGGATATGTTCGCGATGAACTCCGAGGATCCCACGAAGTACGAGGACTACCTGTCCGCCAAGTTCCCCGAAAGCCGGTGCCGTATTCCCCGTGCCGGCGAAAAGGTGAGTGCGAGTTGCCAGAAGTAGAGAAAACCTCTCAGGCCATCAGTTCAGGAAGAGGGGCCGCCAGTGCTGTCCGAATCCATGTGGGGTTCGGGTGTTGACCTGGCGGTGGGTGTCGCGCCCTCCTGTCGTGCCCGCCAGGCCGTGAGTTCGTGCCGCGCGGTCTCCAGGATGAGCTGAGAAAAGATGAGCACAATCATGGCGATTTTCTCTCCGACTTCGTCGACGAAGCTTGCGGCGACGAACGGTAAGATCGCGAGAGTCCCTGAACCGTAGAAGTTCAAGGCTTCCGGGTCCCAGGCAGCGCGGAGCCTGGACCCGGTGGAGCCCGGCTCGGAGGACTCGTTCGGGCGGTCACCCTGGCCCCCAGAACCACCATCACCAGGCCGATCACTACGAGCGCCCCGGAGGCTGCAAACCGCTCCCCCGACGCCAGAAGGCAGCCAGGGTCTGATGCGCCCGGTAGGCCAAGAGGATGTTCTTTGAGATCGGCCTCCCAACCAGTCATCACCAACCATCCCGTCTCGTGTGCCCCCCGTTTCAGACGTGGGCTATCAGCCGCCGCCGATGGCGGGGGCGAAGTAAATCCGGTCCTCGGCGACCACTCGGGACCGCAGGTGGGGCGGAACTTGTTCGCCATTCAGAAAGACGGCGAGACCGGCTCGCAGGCGATCTCCGTCGAGCACCCGGGCCTCGAAGCCCGGATGTCGGGCCTCGAGATCGCGAACCACAGCGAGAACGGTCTCACCGGAGGCCTCTACGTGGGAAAGGCCTCCGGTGAGGGTTCGCATTGCCGCCGGAATGTGGACGGTGGCCACGGTTTCGGCGCTAGCTCGCCAGCGTGGCGCACACCCGATGGGGCGCCATCGGGAGCGCGTAGATCCGCTTGCCGATCGCGTCGCGCACTGCGTTGGCGATGGTGGCACACGGTGGAATGATCGGCACCTCGCCGACACCTCTCACTCCGTACGGATGACCCGGATTCGGGACCTCCACGATGATCGTTTCGATCAGCGGAATATCGAGCGCCGTGGGGATGCGGTAATCGAGGAACGACGCGTTCCTCAACCGACCCAGGGAGTCATAGACGTACTCTTCGTTGAGAGCCCAGCCGATGCCCTGCACCACGCCGCCCTGCATCTGTCCTTCGACATAGCTGGGGTGGATCGCCTTACCCGCATCCTGGATCGCGGTGTAGCGGATCACGTCGACCTTGCCGGTCTCCGTGTCGACTTCCACATCGCAGATGTGGGTAGCGAAAGCGCCGCCGGCGCCCGTCGGCGAGACGGTCACGGACGCGTTGAGCTCATCTCCCGACTCGGCGAAGATGTCGGCGACTCTGGAGAGGTCGGCCGAGTGCTCTCCGGATGTGAACGTGGCGCCGGTGCATTCGACGCTGTCGGACGGGACTTCCCAGTGGGCTGCAAGCTTTTCCCGAATCCGGCGCTGCATTTCGCGTGCGAGTTCGATGACGGCGTAGCCGGTCGCGTAGGTCACCCGACTCCCGCCTGTCACCTCGGTGTAGCCAACGGAGTCGGTGTCCACCACGGAGGGGCGGATGTCGTCGTAGGTCACCCCGAACGCCTCGGCAAATTGCATGGCGATCGAGGCCCGAGAGCCCCCGATATCGGTGGATCCTTCCAACAACGTCACCGAGCCATCGCCGTTCAGGCGGCCGCTGGCGCTGGAGGTGAGTCCGATATTGAACCAGTAGCCGCTTGCCACGCCCCGTCCGCGAACCTTGCCCTCCGACGGAGCGCGATCCAGCGTGGAGCGGTAGTGGTCGGAGTCGATGGCGGTCTGCACGCACTCCAGATTGCCGACCACGCCGTAGGGCGGCCCGGCGGCCTTCCAATCTCCCTGTTTTGCTCCGGTCCGAAGCCGGAAGGCGAGGGGATCTTCACCGAGCTCGCGGCAAATCTCATCGACCACGGATTCTACGGCGTATTCCGACTGAGGGGCGCCCGGAGCCCGATAGGCCGCGGACTTCGGCTTATTCACCACGACGTCATAGCCGTCGATCCGGACGTTCTGAAGCCGGTATGGGGCGAAAGCGGTCATGCAGCCCGCGCCGATTGGCGAGCCGGGATATCCCCCGGCCTCGAAAGCGAGGTACGCGTAAGCCGCGCAGATCTCTCCGTCGGCATCCACCCCCATCTTCACCCGCATGTACGAGCCGGGGGTTGGTCCGGTGGCCTGGAGCACTTCGTCCCGATCCATCGTGATGCGGACGGGCCGTCCCGCCTTCCGCGATAGGGCCGCTGCCAGAGGCTCCAGGTAGACATTGATCTTCCCACCGAACCCGCCGCCGATCTCGGATGGGGTCACCTTGATCTGGGAGATGGGGTGCTGCAGGATGTGGCCCACCTGAGTGCGGACCGGGAAGGCGCCCTGGGTGCTGCACCAGATGTTGAGCTGCCCATCCGCGTGCCACTCTGCGATGGCGTTGTGGGGTTCGATGTAACCCTGGTGCACCGTCGCAGTGGTGAATTCCCGCTCCACGATCAAGGTGGCCCGGGAGAAGCCCGCCTCGATGTCGCCCTCTTCGAAGATGAGATGGGCCGCTACGTTCGTCGGCTCATCGCCCTTCACGCCGCCCGTGTCGGTCCGCAGGTCATCGTGGAGGATCGGGGCGCCGGGCTTCATCGCTTCCTGAACGTCCAGCACGTGCGGAAGCACCTCGTACTCCACCTGGAGCAGCCGCACGGCTTCTTCCGCGACGTGC
>SYKE01000021.1 GCA_005798285.1 Actinomycetota bacterium | reverse complement strand
CCCGAGGGCATCACGGGCGTTCTCGGTTTCGCCACCGACAATTCGCTTCTGGTGCAGGGAACGGCGGACGGCATCAATCAGCTCAAGCAGGTCATCCGGCTTCTCGACATCGCGCCTCGGCAGATCTCGATCAAGATTGAGCAGATCGCTGTTTCGAGCACGTTCCTGAAGACGTTCGGACTCGACTTCTTCATCAACCAGAACAACATCAACGTCAACACCAGCCTCGGGGGCTCCTCCGGCGGCTCCATCAACGTTGCCATTCTCGGCGACCAGTGGAGAGCGCAGTTCTCCGCAGCGGTGACCCAGGGTAAGGCGTCTGTTGTGGACTCAGTCATCGTCACCACGATGAACAACGTCCCGGCGAGCGTCATCTCCAGTGTGACGACCTACACGTTCATCCCGCAGACCACACAGGTGCAGGGGTCCGGAGCGCAGACCACGTTTACGCCCTTCCCGGTGAATGCGCCGACCTTCCTCTTCGCCACTCCTCGCTTGAACGCGGACGGCACGATCACCATGTTGATCCCGTTCACGATCACCCGAAACATTGGAGAGTCGGTGGGTCCGGACGGTCAGCGATTGCCGAACCAGACGTTCGTCTCGGTCAACGCGCTTCGACGTGTTCGCAGCGGCCAGACCATCGTTGTCGGCGGTGTCACGAACCGAACCGAGTCCCGAAGTCAGAGCGGGGTGCCCTTCCTGAAGGACCTGCCCCTCGTCGGACCCCTGTTCCGCAGCAAAGTGGAGAGCCGCGACAACAACGAATCGCTGTTCTTCTTCACTCCCACGGTTCTGTCGGAAGCCCAGGCAACCGGCGATCCGGACGCGCAGTAAACCGGACTTGCTCCGGTGTCTCGAGGTCGGACCCGCCAGGGTCCGGCCTCTTTTCTTGTACGATGGACTCCAATAGTTCCGATCTCGAATCTCCCCTCAACGTCGTGTTGGTCGGCTTCATGGGCGTCGGCAAGTCCGCCGTCGGTCGCAGGCTGGCGAGACGGCTGGGCCGGACGTTCATCGACACGGATCGTTGGATCACCGAGACCGCCGGCATGCCGATTCCGGAGATCTTCCGGCAGCACGGCGAGCAGGCGTTTCGAGATCTTGAGTCGAGCGCGGCCCGCGACTGTGCCGCTCAGGGGAGGCTCGTGATCTCCACCGGTGGCGGACTTCTCGGGCGACCCGAAAACCGCCGGGTGTTGGCCCAGAGCGGCATCCTGATCTGTTTGATCGCGACACCGGAAGTCATCCTGCGGCGCACCTACCCTTGGGATGGGCGACCGATGCTCCAGACCGCGCCGAGCCCCCGCGAGGCGGTGGAGAAGCTTCTGGCGGACAGATCCTCGTGGTACAGTGAGGTCGACCTGACCGTCGACACATCCGACCTGACCCCGACCCAGGTGGTCGACCAACTATGCGAACAATTGCCATCCCTCTTCCGGACGCACGCCGCTCGGTCATCCACATCGCCCCCGGACTGATCGACCGCCTCGGCGAATTCATCCGTGGGTCGGGTACATCGGGATCCATCGCACTGGTATACGACTGCAAGCTGGAGGCGCTGGCCCGTCAAGCCACGGCGTCGATCGAGGCGACCGGCACGAGTCCCTCCGTCATCCCCCTTCCCTCAGGTGAAGCCAACAAGACAGTCGCCACGCTCGCGGCGCTCTGGGAAGCGCTCGCGGAAGCCGAGTTGGACCGAGAGTGCACGGTCGTCGCTCTTGGCGGAGGCGTCACAGGGGATGTCGCCGGCTTTGCCGCTGCTACCTATCTGCGCGGAGTCCGGCTGATTCAGGCGCCAACCACCTTGTTGGCCCAGGTAGACGCAAGTGTCGGTGGGAAAACGGCGATCGATCTCATCGCCGGAAAAAACCTTGTGGGCGCCTTTCACCAGCCCGAGGGGGTGTTGATCGATATCGATTCACTCTCCACCCTCCCCCCTGATCAACTTCGTTCGGGAATGGCGGAGGTGGTGAAGTACGGAGTCATCGCGGATCCGGAGTTGTTGGGGTGGTTGGAACGCCACCTTGATCAGGTCCTCGGGCGGGACCCCTCAGCCCTCGAGCACGTCATTGCGCGGTCATGCGAGATCAAGGCAGATGTGGTCGGCAGCGATGAACGGGAGTCCGGCCGGCGCGCGATTCTGAACTACGGCCACACGATCGGACACGCCATTGAAACCGTCGCCGGCTACGGGCACTACACCCACGGCGCTGCCGTATCCATCGGGATGACGGCAGCGGGGGAGCTCTCCCGGGAACTTCTCGGGTTCCCGAAATCATCCCATGAACGGATGGTGGAGTTGCTGCTGCGGATCGGTCTCCCCATCCGCCTCGAGGCGCCGTTGCCGGTGGAGCCACTGCTGAGCGCGATGCGGAAGGACAAAAAGGCTCGGGCCGGCCGTGTTCGGTTTGTACTGGCACGAACGCTGGGTGAGATGGAAGTGCGCCCGATTGAGGAGCCGATGATTCAGGAGGCTCTTCGGGCGATCGGCGCCGCCTCGCCATGAAACTCTTGGTGTATGTTCGGTGGCCCGTGTTGACGTTGGGGGTATGGGAATGCGCGCCAAACGGGTGAGTCGTAAGCCAGTCCAGGCCGGTCGACACGCTGCTCCCACGACCGAGCAGGCGCCTGAGAGCGGTTCATCGCTCTTCGAGATGCTTCCGGGGGTGCTTCTCTCGTCGTGGCTGATCCTCACCCTCTTCGCGTACTGGCGATTGGCCGACCACCCGATGGTCCCCACCACTGCTGCGGTCCCCGGCTTGTCCGAAGCCGACCAGGCATCGCGGGCCCTGCTCGTGCTGATCGGGGTCGCTGCTATAATTGAACACCTTCGACGACGCGCGCTTTCCCGGCGGCCAGCCGACAAATCTGACGCGGAGCGGGAGCCTGAATGAACCTGGAAGGCGCGACGCCCAACGCCACCGATGCAGCGGTAATCCTGAACGGTCGCTATCGGCTGCAGGAACGCATGTCGGACAGCGCCTATTTCCTGCACTTCCGAGCGTACGACGAACAGGATGGCCGCGATGTCGCGGTGCGCGTTTTGAAGCCGGAGTACGCCGCGGACGACGCGTTCATTCAGCGCCTGCTGAGCGGCTCCCTGGCCGCCGCAAAGTTGCGCCATCCGAACATCCTCCAGGTGCTGGATGTTTGGAAAGAACGCGGCACCGTTCTGGCCGCCACCGAATGGGTCCGGGCGACCACGCTGCGGGACCGTCTCAAGCGAACCAGCCTCTTCCCTCCGGCCGTCGGCGCCGACATCGCCACGGGCGTGGCAGCAGCGCTTCACTACCTGCACGAGAGCGACTTTATCCACGGCGCCCTTTCTCCCGAGACCATACAGGTGAGCCACGACGGCCATGTCCGCCTGACCGACATCGGCCTGGGCGGCGCGATCGCAGTGGCGAGTCGGGTGCAAATGGCATTTCTCGGGGAACTGGCCCCCTACCTGGCGCCGGAACGCGCCGGCGGAGGCGCTCCTACCGCAGCGGCGGACCAGTACGCGCTGGGCTGCGTGCTTTACGAAATGATTGCCGGGCGTCCGGCGTTCTCGGGCGAGAATCCGCTCGCTGTCGCGGTACGCCACGTCCAGGATGAGCCCCCAGCTCCCCGCGCGAAGAACCCCAATGTTCCACTGGCGCTCGATAGCCTGGTCCTTCGAACATTGCAGAAGCCGGCGACGGCGCGCTACGAGACCACTTCGAAGCTTTTGGAAGATCTGCAGCGCATCCGGACCGCGCTCCGCCGCGGCGAAACGCCCGAGTCCCCCACCGCAGACCGCCGAACCGGCGCCCTGGAGCAGGATGGAATGCCGCCTCGCACCACGAAACGAATGCCCACGCGGTCAATCGATTCCGAGCCTCCTCGCGCTCGGCGGAGCGCATCCCCTCCCTCCCCGCCTCCACGGGAGGACAGCGGACCCAGTTGGAAGCTGCTTCTGAGCCTGGCGGGCCTGATTCTGCTGCTGCTCGGGGGCTCGTTCGCGGCGGGCGTGCTTCTGACTCGGACCCCCACCGAGATCACGGTCCCCTCCGACCTGATCGGCAAGACTCAAGAAGAGGCCACCGCGGCGCTCCAGAAGTTGGAAATCCTGGTCGAGTCTCGCCGGGAGTTCAATGACACCTTTGGCGAGGGGCAAGTGTTTCGCACCGACCCGCGGGGCGGAATTCAGATTCGTGCCGGCAAGACCGTCACGCTCCTGGTCAGCAAGGGCCCCGAGCCAATCACCGTCCCCAACGTCGTTTCCAAAGACTTCGATCAGGCCAAGCGCGAACTGGAAGCTGCGGGTTTCACCCTGGGCGCCCCGAAGACCGAGTACAACGACTTCATCCTGAAGCGCCAGGTGATCGGTCAGAACCCGCTTGGAGATACACTCGCGAACCGCAAGACGCCGGTCATCCTGACCATCAGCAACGGCCCTGAGCCTACACCCCCCGCCCAACCCGTGGATGTGGAGCCCGCGCCCGAGCCCACAGAACCCGCCCCGGACACGACCACGCTTCCAACGGACCTTTCCGAGGACGAGCGAGAGCAAATCGTGGAGGTCTTGATCCCTCAATCGCGTCGGGGAGATCAGCACGTTCGCATCGATGTGGTCGATGCAGACGGCGCGACTCGCACGGCGGCCGAAGCCACCTACCAGCCTGGGGACACCGTGCGACAGAGCGTCAAGGTTCGCGGGCCGGTCGGCAAGTGCACCATCAAGGTCTTCATCAACGGTCGTCTGCAGCGATCCGAGTCGGTGTGATGATCCGAGTGGCGCCTTCGATCCTTGCGGCGGACTTTACCGCACTCGGCGCGGAAGCCCGCGCCGTGGAGGCCGGCGGCGCCGACTGGCTGCATCTGGACGTCATGGACGGTCAGTTTGTCCCCAATCTAACGTTTGGTCCGCCGATCATCGCGTCACTGCGACGGGCCACGTCACTTCCCTTCGACGTACATCTGATGGTGGAACGCCCCGAGGCGCTCATACCAGCCACAGTGGAGGCCGGAGCGCAGTGGATCACGGTGCACGTGGAGACCTGCCCGCATCTGAACCGCACGTTGAACTGGCTGCGCTCGCTGGGGGTGCATCCCGGGGTCTCCCTCAACCCCGGGACGCCGCTCTCCGCAATTGAAGAGGTCATCCCCTACATCGATCAGGTGCTGGTGATGACGGTCAATCCGGGGTTTGGCGGGCAACGGCTGATCCCCAATGCGGTGGAGAAGGTGCGGCGATGCCGCGAGATGCTCACCACCGCCGGATCCCAGGCCGAACTCTCGGTGGATGGCGGCGTCACAGTGGACACGATCGGCAGTCTCGTGGGAGCGGGAGCCACGGTGGTGGTGGCGGGATCCAGCATTTTCGGGCACTCCTCAGGGCCGGCGGCCGGCATTTCGGAGCTTCGCGCTGCGGCGGGACAACTGCGGTGAAGGCGAGTCCGGCCTGGCTGATTCAGTCGTCCGGCGCCGAGAGGCTGCTGCCGGTTGCTGCGGCGCCGGCGGTGGTCGGGCTCATGTGCGGCCTCACGCTTTATCTCGGATGGGAGTGGAGCAACTATGCACGGGGCAATCGTGCCGGTCTGGCGCCGGTTCAGATCCGTCGGCGGCTAATCGGCGGCCTCCTGCTGCTGACCGACCTGGCCTGGTGGCTCGCGGCCGATGTCTTGATGTCGGGGAGAACGGCGCCCGAGCGGTTGCTCCTCATGCTGCTCGGAATGCTGCCGGTACCGATTGCCATGATGCTCGCCGTTCGAGAGGCGGGTTACGTGGCGCGGCAGTATACTCGCTCCCGTCTCGATCTCGCTCGTAAGATCGTCTCCCGGGACGAGTCCGGAAAGCCTCCGGCATGAATCCGGACGGGCGATGGATGCGGCGCGCGCTCGCCCTCGCAGCGCGCGGGTGGGGTCGGACCCGGCCGAATCCAATGGTGGGCGCCGTGGTGGTTCGGAACGGCCGCTGCGTGGGTGAAGGCTGGCATCCCCGCGCCGGGGAACCGCACGCCGAAGTGTTCGCACTTCGGGCGGCGGGCGACGCGGCGAAGGGCGCGGACCTCTACGTCACACTGGAACCGTGCTGTCACCACGGCCGAACGCCGCCCTGTGTCAATGCGGTGCTCGGGGCCGGCATCCGCCGTGTCTACGCGGCCATGGAGGATCCGTTCCCTCGGGTCGCGGGCGGCGGCTTCATGGCTCTGCGCACGGCCGGAGTGGAGACCCACTGCGGCCTGCTGGAACCGGCGGCACGCAGCCTGAATCGCGCTTACCTCAAGGCGACGACGCGGCGAATGCCCTGGGTGACTCTCAAAATGGCCAGCACCCTGGATGGGAAGATTGCAACCCGCACCGGGGACAGCCGCTGGGTAACGGGACCGGCGGCACGACGACAGGTGCATCGCCTGCGGGATCGGCACGACGCGATACTCACCGGCATCGACACGGTGCTTGCCGACAACCCCCTTCTCACGACGCGCATTCCGAACGGTCGAGATCCCGTTCGAATCATCCTGGATACGCGGGGCCGGATGCCACCAGACTCGGCCATGGTTCAGACGGCTGATGAAGTGGCCACATGGTGGTGTGTCGGCAAGGACCTGGCCCCCCCGGATACCCTGCCCGCTCGGCTCAAGGTGGTACGATGTCCAATGGACGAGCGCAAGGGCCGGGTGGATCTCAACTACGTACTGGCTGAGGTTCTTGAGGCGGGGCTTCATTCGGTGCTCTGCGAGGGCGGCTCGGCAGTGGCCGGCAGCCTGCTGGATGCCGGACTGGTCGACGAAGTGGTCTGGTTTCTGGCGCCGAAATTGTGCGGCGGCACGGAGTCGCTCGCAGCACTGGGGGGAGTCGGTGTCGAACGGATGTCCGCGGCGCATAGACTCCGCGAGGTTCGCGTAAGACAATTCGGGTCCGACTGGATGTTGACCGGCCTGTTGGGGTCGGGGTAAGGCGATATGTTCACGGGAATTGTCGAGGCGGCAGGGACCGTTCAGCGAATAGCGATCAGCGAGGCCGGGGCCCGAGTGGAGATTCGAGCGCCTCGCGTGGCTTCAGAAGTGCGACTGGGAGACAGTGTCGCGGTGAATGGCTGTTGTCTCACCGTCGTCGAGATTACCGAAGGCGCGCTCGGATTCGATGCGGTGCTGGAGACGCTGCGACGCACCAATTTGGGGGATCTCTCAGAGGGCGACCTCGTAAACCTGGAGCGTCCACTGCGAGCCGGGGGCAGCCTGGATGGCCACATTGTTCAGGGCCACGTCGACGGCGTGGGCGTGCTTCACACCCTGCAACCCGAGGGAAACGGCTACCGGCTGGGCTTTAAGTGTGGCATGGAGATCCTTCGCTACATCGTGGAAAAGGGCTCGATCGCCGTGGACGGCATCAGCCTGACGGTTGCAGCACTGGATGATGCGACCGGGACGTTCCAGGTCGCCATCATTCCGCACACATGGACTGTTACGAATCTGTCCCAACGCCGCATCGGCGATCGGGTTAATCTGGAAGTGGACTTGCTGGCCAAGTACGTCGAGCGACTCTTATCCGCTCGGTTGGGATCGGACTGAACGGATGCAGTTTTGTTCTGTTGAAGAAGCCATCGCCGAGATCCGCGCGGGCGGGATGCTCGTCGTGGTGGACAGCGAAGACCGCGAGAACGAGGGCGATCTCGTGATGGCGGCGGAGTTCATCACTCCGGAAGCCATCAACTTCATGGAGACCCACGCCCGGGGCTGGGTCTGTGTGCCTCTGGAAGGCCACCTGCTCGACGCGCTCGAGCTCCCGATGATGGTCGACTCGAACACCGCCCGGCTCGGCACCGCGTTCACAGTCACGGTCGATGCGCGACACGGCACCACCACGGGGATCTCCGCGAAGGAACAGGCTCACACGATCCGAGTCATGCTCGATGAACGCACCCGACCGTCGGACCTGCTGCGGCCGGGCCACGTCCGACCGCTCAGGGCGGCCCGGGGCGGCGTGCTCCTCCGGGCCGGCCACACCGAGGCGGCGGTCGACCTGGCACGCATCGCCGGCCTGAAGCCGGCGGGCATCGTCTGCGAGATCAAGAAAGCCGACGGCGAAATGGCCCGGCTCGGTGACCTCGAAGAGTTCTGCAGCCAACACTCGCTGAAGATCCTGACCATCGCCGATCTCATTGCGTATCGCCGCCGCACGGAACGGTTGGTCATGCGCGAGGCCACCGCCAGACTCCCCACGAGCTTCGGTGAATTCACGGCACACGCGTATGAGACCACGGTCGACCGCAAGCCGTACCTGGCGCTCGTCAAGGGTGAGATCAATCCCGAGGAGCCGGTGCTGGTGCGGGTTCACAGCGGCTGCCTCACCGGCGATATCCTGCACTCGCTCCGCTGCGACTGCGGCGCACAGCTCCACCGAGCCCTTCGACGCATCGAAACCGAGGGGCGGGGGGTGCTGCTCTACCTGCAGGGGCAGGAGGGTCGCGGCATCGGCCTCACCAACAAGATCAAGGCGTACGCGCTGCAGGACGAGGGGCTCGACACCGTGGAGGCCAATCAGCACCTCGGGTTCCCGCCGGATATGCGGGATTACGGGATCGGTTGCCAGATCCTCTACGATCTCGGCGTCCGCCGTATGCGGTTGATGACCAACAACCCGAAGAAACGTTCGGCGCTCCACGGCTACGGGCTCTCCGTGGAAGAAGTCGTGCCGCTCACCGGCGACGTGAATCAGGAAAACCAGCGCTACCTGGAAACCAAACGCGACAAGATGGGGCACCTGCTCCCTCCGGAAATGGGAAGTGGGGGCGACGTCCCCGATGTGCAGAGAGGGAATGAAGACTGATGGCAAACGTGGTGCAGGGACGGCTCACCGCCAGCGGGCTTCGAATTGGAGTGGTGGTGGCTCGCTTTAATGAGCTGATCACCCGGTCGCTGCTCCAGGGCGCCGAGGATGCCTGGGCCCGACACGGCGGCGACTCATCGCGCCTGGATGTCGCCTGGGTGCCAGGCTCCTATGAGATCCCGGTCGTTGCAGCGACGATGATCAAGTCGGGAAGGTACGACGCCGTGGTGACTCTCGGCGCGCTCGTGCGCGGCGCCACGCCGCACTTCGATCACCTTGCTTCCTCCGTAACGGGCGCCCTCCAGGGGCTCGCGGTCTCCAGCGGGGTTCCGGTGATCAACGGCGTGTTAACCACCGACACGCTTGAGCAAGCGATCGAGCGGGCGGGAACCAAAGCGGGCAACAAGGGCTATGACGCCGTCGTTGCCGCCATCGACATGGCCTCGGTCCTGAACCAGCTCAAGACCCGCCGCCCTCCCACCTATGAGGAAGATCCGGTCTAATCGCCCATGCGCCTGAGCTTCATCGGATACGGCAGCATCGCCGCCGCCCACGTCGCCGCCTTCAACGACCTAGGCGGTGTCGAGTTCGACACTGTCGTGGGTCGAAACCCGGAAACTACCCGGGAATTTGCGGAGCGCTGGGGTTTCCGTCGTTGGAGCCTCGACGTAGCGGAGGCGCTCAACGATCCGTGCGATGGCGTGGTCATCACGTCGCCCAGTGACATGCATGCCGAGCAGGCGCTCGCGTGTCTGAATGCGGGCCGCCACGTCCTCGCGGAGATCCCCTGCGCGACGAATGGCGCCGATGCGGAAGCAGTAGCCGATGCCGCCCGCGCCTCCGACCGGGTGGTTCAGGTCGCCCACACTCAGCGCTACGCTCCGGCCCTCATGGAACTGCGGCGGCGCGTGACCTCGGGGGAACTTGCCCCCCACCATCTCGACTACCGCTGGTTCTTCTTGCGGCGAGCAAACGTCAACTGGATGGGCCGGCAGCGGTCGTGGACCGACAATCTGCTGTGGCATCACGGCGGGCACGTGGTGGATGCGGCGCTGTTCAGCCTCGGTGTGGGCGCGGAGAGTTCGGGAACTCCCACGAATATCCGGGCGCAGTTCGGTCCCGCCCACCCGGAACTCGGCATTCCCCTGGACCTCGACCTGCAATTTCGAGTCGAGAACACCCTCGTCTCGGTCGCGATGTCCTACAACAGCCACTGGACCCGGCACGACTACGTGATGGTCGGCGAGCAGGCCACCCTTGAGTTCCGCGAGAACCGCCTCTGGAGCGCCGACGGCCTCGTGTGTGAGCCCGATGCGGGACACAACGCCATTCGCGAGCAGAATCGAGAGTGGCTCGCGGCCATCCGAGAGGGCCGAAAAGCCGCCACACATCCCGACGAGATCATCCCGGCCATGCGAGTCCTCGCCGCCGCGCAGGCAGTGCTCGACGCTGCAGCCTGAATACCTCCGACGCCGGGGATCGATCGCGGCAGGTGACCGGCGTACCCATCGCGAAGGAAAGCCCGGCGGTGGACGTAATGCCGTCACCGTCGGGCGCCGAATGTCCGTTCAGGGAGTCGAAGATGATTCGTATGGGATTGATCGGGTGCGGCGGCAACATGCGGGCGCACCTGCGGCGGTTGGTGACGATCTCCGAGGCGCAGATCGTCGGGATCGTGGAGCCAAGCGCGGAGAATGTCCGCGTCGCACAAGAGACTTTCCCGCAACTCGGGAGCGTGCCGTTTTACAATTCGCACCAGGAACTTCTGCGAGCGCAAAGCCCCGACGCGGTCGAGATCTCCACCCCGCACACGCTTCACTACGAACAGATCCTCGATTCTCTCGCCGCCGGTTGCCATGTGCTCTGCGAAAAGCCGATGACCTGCACCAGCGCTGAAGCTCGCGAGGTGTGCCGTCGGGCGGAAGAGAGCGGCAAAGTGGTGATGGTGAGCTACCAGCGCCATCAGCAGGCGCTCTACCGCTGGATGCGCTCGCAGATCTCCGGGGGCGCTCTCGGCAACCTCCAGCTTCTCACGGCCCAGCAGTATCAAAGCTGGTATGAGGGCCGAATCGCCGGCAAGGGCTGGCGCCACATCGCCCACCTCAGCGGCGGCGGCCAGCTCAACGATTCCGGCAGCCACATGGTCGACATCCTGCTCCATGTCACCAACCTCCGCCCGGTTCGCGTCGCCGCGTTCCAGCAAAACCTTGGGCTCGAAGTGGACGTGAACATGGCCATCAACGTGGAATTCGAGGGCGGCGCCATGGGCAGCATCGCCATCGTGGGCCAGGCGCCCGGCATCGGCGGCCATGTGTACGAAGACGTGACCATCGCCGGAGACCGGGGCGGAATCTATTACCGGACCATGGGCACCGAGGGTGGTCAGCCAATGCTGCAATTCCGGCTCCGCGGCAAGACCGAGCCCGAAGCCGACATCCCCGCACTTCCGTCGGGCAGCGATCCCGACCACGCCTTTATCGACGTGATCCTCGGCCGAGCCGAGAACGAGGCGCCGCCGCTGTGCGGTCTGCGGACCATCCAGCTCAGCGAGGCCGCCTGGCGGAGCGCGGAGAACGGCGGCGTCCCCGTAGCCGTCGAGGAGTAGCGGCGGGCAGAACTCCGCCGGGGAGATCGAGATGGCGTCCACTTTGGGACCCTTCGCACTGTCGCTCAGCCTGGCGTTAACCGCCGCGGCAGTTACCGCTGCCGCGGGTCCCGCACGGGTGCGTCCGCCCCGCATGAAGCACCTCAAGGTCTACCACCAGCCCGGCCGCTTCGGCGGCTGGCCGGCGAATCATGGCATCTGGTCGTGGGGAGACGAGATCCTCGTGGGTTTCGGCGCGGGGTACCACAAGGACCTCGGCAACGAACGGCACAACATCGACCGCGAGCGGCCGGAGCACCACCTGTTGGCACGAAGTCTCGACGGCGGCGAATCCTGGAAGATCGAAGATCCCTCGGTGAATGGCGACCTGATCCCGGTGGGTGAAGCGCTCCACGGCGTGACGCCGCCGGGACAGGTGGAACGACCCTGGACCGACTGCCCCGGCGGCGTCCCCTTCACGCATCCCGACTTCGCCATGACACTGCGTATGACCAACGGCGGCGGTGGACCATCACGCTTCTATTACTCGACCAATCGGGGCCACCGCTGGAGGGGACCCTTCCGTCTGCCCGATCTCGATGGAAGACCGCTGGCGCCTCGGACGGACTACGTCGTCAACGGACCGTCGGGCTGCCATCTCTTTGTCACCGCCTCAAAAGCGGGGGGCGGCGAGGGGCGCGCGGTGGCGGCTCGGACCACCGACGGCGGCAAGTCATGGAAGTTTCTCGGGTGGATGACGCCGGAGCCGGTTGAGGGCTACACCATCATGCCCTCGACGATTCGGCTGGGTCCCAACGAGTTGCTCTCAGCCATTAGACGGCGCACCGCTACCCGGCGAGACCTCGCCCTCTGCCGCTCCACGGACAACGGACGGACATGGGTTGAAGAAGCGTCATCCCCCACCCCCGATCTAGGGGAAGGCAACCCTGCTTCGATGATCCGCCTCACGGACGGCCGGGTCTGCCTCACCTATGGCTACCGAAAGGCGCCGTTCGGGGTGCGGGCCCGAATCTCCAGCGACGGCGGCCGAACGTGGGGAACCGAACTCACGCTGCGAGACGACGCCGGAAACCGCGACGTCGGCTACCCGCGCACCGTGCAGCGGGCCAACGGCGATCTCGTCACGATCTATTACATCTGGGACAAGGAGTCGGCCCCGGAGCGTTACATCGGAGCCACAATCTGGACCGCTCCCCGATAACCCGGGGGAGGGCTTCATCGGAGCTTGCGACGGCAATCGGCCGCAGCAGCAATCGAGGATGGGCGGTGTGGCCCTGCGCTTGCTTGGGTTCCGAGAGATAGGTCATCCAGAGTCCGACCCCGTAGACGATGACCAGAGTCCACGCAGTGGGCTCCAGATATCGGATCGGGTTCTCCGACTTGTTGAGGATGCCGAGAATGACAAGTGCTGTCAGGATTACAGCGAAGAGCCCGCCGGTCAGCAGTCCGCCATCAAGACCCGTCAGAAGCGAACCCGGTCCGTCTGCAAGATCCAGAGCCCACAGAATCGCCATGTTGAAGCAATTGCTGCCGAGCAGGTTGCCCACCACCATGTCATAGCAGCCCGCCCGGGCGGCTGAGATGGAAACAGCGATCTCCGGGAGCGACCTGGTCAGAGCCAGCAGAACCATCCCGGCAAATCCGCCCGAGATGCCCAATTGCCCCGCGATGGCGGCAACAGACGCTGCCAGAAACGGCGCTGTGGCGAAGATGGCGACCGAGGCAAGGGTGAATCCTAGTACTGCTCTTTGCAGAGTGGGGACTGACTTGAGGTGCTCGGAGTGCTCCGCCGCTTCCTCAAACACCGCTTCACCCCGATTGACGTGAAGGAGCCGCATCCCGAAGAAGTACCCGAGCGCGATGGTCTATGGCGCCCAGCCGATTCCAAGTAACGTGCCCCGCAGCGGCGAAAGGCTCCCGAGAATCGCGAGGACCAGCATCGCAATCCCAATCGATGCAACCAGAACCTGATTCGCTCGGACGCGGTTCAGAACTTCGACATCACGGGTGCAGGGATCCGCCAGGCCAATCAGGAGCACGTTTGCCATGCAAGAACCGAAGAGATCGCCCACAGCAAGCGCCCGGTGACCCTGCTTTACAGCCTGCCAATCGGTGCAGAGTTCCGGCAATGAGGTGGCTCCCGCGACCAGGACGGCGCCGATCCAGGCGCTCCCGAGGCCCGACCGCTCGGCAATCGCATCCCCATCCCGGCTAAGCCAGGAGCCGGCAAGCACAATGACTGCCGCGGCTCCTAGAAACACCCACCAGTCATTCAAAAGTACGCCTCATTGTACGAGCCCGCGAGCAGTGGATCCCGTTCTCCCAAAGGTGTTGCAGAGGCGGGTGGACAAAACCCTCTCGGCCCGAGTGCCCGGGGCCACATCACGAGATCAAGAGCCATCCCCCATGCGAAAAAGCAAAGTCAAGGCCAAACTTCGGCGCGGCGAACCCGTGCTGCTCACCACCCTGCATTTCACGGAACCCTCGCTCTATGAGATGACCAGCCTCATGGGGTTCGACGGGGTGTGGATGGACATGGAACACCACGGCTACAGCCTGGAGACCGCCATGACCCTCATGCGCGCCGCGCGGGTGCACACCGCCGACATCATGGTGCGTCCCGCGAAGGGCGAGTTCATGCGGCTGGGACGAATGCTGGAGGCCGGAGCCCAGGGCCTGATGTACCCCCGCTGCGACGATGAGCACGAGGCCCGCGAGCTGGTTTCATGGGCCAAGTTCGCCCCCCTGGGCCGCCGCGGCTTTGACGGCGGCAACCCGGACATGCCGTATTGTACGATGGGCTTCAACGACTACCTCCAGCAGGCCAACGATGAGACGTTTCTTGTGGTGCAGATTGAGAGCGAGGAGGCGCTGGGAAGAGTAGGCGAGATCGCGGCCGTCCCCGGGGTGGATGTGCTCTTCTTCGGTCCCGGCGATTTCTCCATCCTGGCCGGTATCCCCGGACAGTTCGACCATCCGAAGATCACGGAAGCCATGCGAGAGATCAGCCGGGCGGCCGCGGCGGCCGGCAAGAATTGGGGTATGCCCACCGGAACCGTCGCCCGAACCCGCGAGATCATGGACATGGGCGCGCGTTTCATCTGCCATGGCGCAGACCTCATCATGGTGAAGTCGGCGCAAGAGGCCATCCGCAACAACTTTGCGCCGCTCGGATTCACCTTCGATGGAGTAATCTGACGCCGGCGTCTCCCCCACACAACCCGCCGCGTGGCGGAGACGCCGGCGACCGGAGGAAACGGCGTCCCCTCGGGTGAAGGGTCGACTCGCGGCACTGTGATCGCCGCGAGCCACGGATCTATGTCGAGCCCCATCCCGTCCCTCGGATCCCAGCCGGCCGGCCCCCGGCGCGCCGGAAGCCTGAGCACGCGACCGCCGGAACTCACCATTCCGGCGATGTTCTTCCACACCGCGCACCACTTCCAAGACAAGGTGGCGCTGCTTTACAAGGAGGGCGGCAACTGGCTTCCGATCACCTATCACGAGTTTGAAGAACAGGTGACGCACCTGGCGCTGAGCCTGATTCAGCTTGGCGTCAGCCACGGAGATCGGGTCGCGCTGATCTCAGAGAACCGTCCCGAGTGGGCGATCGTGGATCTCGCGGTGGTTTCCATCGGGGCCGTCAACACCCCGCTGTACACCACGCTGCCTCCGGTCCAGGCCGAGTACATCATCGCCGACAGTCAGGCGAGCGTGGTAATCGTCTCGAACGACAAGCAGCTCGCGAAAGTGATGGAAGTCCGTGAGCGGCTGCCGCTCGTGAAGCACATCGTGGTGGTGGATCCGCCCGCGGAGCTTCCGGCCGGGGTCACGCTTTTTTCCGATCTGCTGATGCTCGGCGCCGGACACCCGTTCGCCGAGTTGGACGCCCGCCGCTCCGCGGTGAAACCCTCGGACCTCGCCAGCATCATCTACACCTCCTGCTCCACGGGCGCGCCGAAGGGCGCCATGCTGACGCACGACAACTTCATGTCGAACGCTCAGGCCGCCGCGGAGGCGTGCAGGATCAGCTCCACCGACCTTTTCCTGTCGTTCCTTCCGCTCTCGCACTCCTTCGAGCGCATCGCGGGACACTACTTCCCATTGCTCATGGGCGCCACCATCGCCTACGCGGAGAGCATCTTTACGGTGCAGGGGAATATGGTCGAGATCAAACCGACCATCATGGCCAGCGTTCCCCGGCTCTACGAGAGCATGGAGTCTCGAATCAAGGACCAACTCGCTCGACGCTCAGAAGCCGAACGCAAGAAGGCGGAGAAGGCGTTCGAGATCGGCTGGGAGTACCACAGTCAGCGCATCACCGGCGAGAAGCCGGGCCTGTTCACCCAGTTGAAGTACTGGGTCGTGGACGAAGTCGCGCTGAAGTCCATGAGGGCGCGCATCACGGGTGGTCAGCTTCGCTACTTCATATCCGGTGGCGCGCCGCTGCCCGTTGAGACGGCGAAATTTCTCACTTCGCTCGGCTTGAACATTCTGGAAGGCTACGGCCTCACCGAGACCTCCCCCGTGATCTGCGTCAACACGCCGCAGAAGCGGAAATTGGGCACCGTCGGACCTCCGATCCCGGGGGTGGAAGTGCGGATCGCGGACGACGGGGAGATCCTCTCGCGGGGACCCCACATCATGCAGGGCTACTTCAACCTCCCCGATGCCACCGCACAGGCGATCAACGCGGACGGCTG
>SYKE01000191.1 GCA_005798285.1 Actinomycetota bacterium | reverse complement strand
GTGATCGTAATGACCAGCAACATCGGCAGTTCCTGGATCCACGACCTCGGCCAATCCAATCCGGAGGAAATGCGACGGCGAGTGATGGAAGCGCTTCGCAATCACTTCCGGCCGGAGTTCCTGAACCGTGTCGACGATGTCGTGATCTTCAACAGCCTGGGTCAGGAGCAGTTGAGACGAATCGTGGACATTCAGCTCGATCTCCTCCGGAAGCGCCTTGCCGATCGAAAGCTGACGCTAGAGCTCACTCCTGCCGCCGCCGACTCCCTGGCTCAGGAGGGTTTCGACCCCGTCTATGGCGCCAGACCTTTGAAGCGGGCCATTCAGAAGCGGATCCAGGACCCGCTCGCGATCCGACTGCTGGATGGAGAGATCCATGAGGGCAGCAAAATCATCGTGGACGCCACGCCGGGGGGAGAACTCTTGTTCGAACTCAGTGAGTCGATCCCGGCCCCCGTGTAGGAGTTCGAGAGTGGGGGAGTCGGTGGTGCACCTCTGAACTCCCCCACCCCTGCTGCGCTCGATCGTGTGCTGTGAAGCTTCGGATGGGAAGATCCGGCACGGGGTCCGACCTTCCCATCCGTTCTGCTCGCCCAACCGATGGGCAGCGCCGGGACTAACGCCCAGGGGGCAGGAGCTTGATGGACTTCTGCGCCGAATTGTTTGCCTCGTTCTCCTCCGGAATCTCGTTTTCGGGATCCACCTCCACGCGGATCATCGCAGTCGCGGGATCCACTCCCTTTGGCAGCGTAAAGTTTCCCTTGAAGGGCCGGGAGCCGTTGGCGCCGATGCTGCCGCCGGTGAGCGGTCCGAGCACGGTGGTTTCGCCACCGGGCTTGACAAGGACAACTCTTCCCGAGACACCCGTTGAGGTCCCACCCTTCCCCTTGTTGACGATCTTTCCAGAGATGGAGACCATTCGAGACGTCGCCGGCTTCTTCTGATCGACCTTTTCCAACTGCACGGTTAGATCCGGTCCGCTGGCCACCACAGTGGCGGAGTAGGCGTTGTTGCCGGGCGTGGGGTCGGGACTCGTCGTGGTGACTCCCGCAGTGAGTTCGGCTCCCGGCGTTGGGGTAACGGCGGTGACCTTGACCTGAGTGGTCTCGGTCTTGCCCTTTGCGAGCGTGGTCCCCGAAACGGTAACTAACCCGCCTTCCCGGGTCACAGTGGAGCCCTGGGGCGGCTTCACGCTCTCGATCCGGAGCGCCGCCGGGAGTTGAATTCGGAGCACTTGCTGAAGCGCTGCGTTGACCCGACTGCCATTCGAGACACCGAACGCCAGTGTCGCGGTCTTCCCAACCGGCACAACAATCGGTCCGGCGGGACCCTTGATGGAGACATCCGCGGCTCCAGGGGGCGGCGCGGCCTGGACCTCGAGGGTGGTGTTTGCCTCGTCGTTGGTGGTGTTAGGGTCGCTCAGTTCCTGCTCTGCCGCGTTGAACTGTCGTACAAGCGCGCTAAACTCCTGAACTCCTACCTCTGTGTCAGTCGCTAGCTGATAGTCGATGACGATCTTCGCGGTAGCACCCGTCCCGAGCGGTCCAAGGTCGCTGACTACTACACCGAAGTCAGGTGAAGTCAAATCTAAGTGACCTCCCGGCGCTGAAACGCGCGTCGGAGTGAACCCGGCAACTCTGCTCACCAAAACTTCAAAGTTATCGGCCAGACCCGGTCCCAGATTCTTGATCGACACTTCGAGTTGGACCGTGGCGCCCTGGTTCACGCGAACGGCGTTGAACTTCATCGTGACCGCAAGATCCGGAGTGGGAAAGGCGATCTCCTGGAGCACGTAGGCTAACGAGGCCAACCCTACACCCCCCACTGCCGTGCCGGCAATTCTCCGCTGCTCGTCAATTCCCTCTGCCGTCAAAATGCTTTGCGGCGCGCGCGTCCCGAGCAGGGCATTGAGGTTGGTGAGGAGTGTGCCCCGAATCAGACCGAACGCGCTGCGGGAGAATCCGGGGGAGGGTCCCAGGATGTTTCCAACGTAGTCGCCGGAGGCGTTGATGGCCATCACGTCGGAAAAGCTGGAGTCGGCGGGGATTCCCGGGACCGGGTTGACCACATAGTCGCCTGTCATCGTCTTCGTCCAGACGCAAGCGAGGGTGCCGCCGCCCGGCTTGTCGCACGAGCCGCCAACAGTACCGCCATTGTTGACGGCCTGTGCGGTCCCGGCACTCGTGCCGGGCAGCAGGGGTAGGGCCATCGTGGACCCGCTGAACTGCACGAACGGAAGGAACTTCCCTGCCGTGCCCGTCCCGCGAGCGCTTCCTACGATGAAGGCGCCGTCGGGGCTGATGTCCAGAGCCGTGCTGGCTCCGCCGCCGAGTTCGGGGCCCAGATCGATCGCCTGCATGGACGGGGTTGCGGCGTTCAGATCGTACCTAAAGGCGCGAAACCCGCCTCCAGGGGTGTCGGATACGCCTACTACTACCCCCGTATTGCTGATGGCCCGCGCCACGCTGCCGGGACCACCGAGCGTCCCAAGATCGATCGCGGCGCTCGAACCGGCGCGCCAGGCGGCGGCGCGACCGGAGAACGTGGTGGTGCCCGTGGCGCGGGAACTGCCGCACACGTCGCCGGCGTCGTTGATGTCGAAGCCGTCGGAGAAGTCGCCTCCCGGCAGATGAGACAGGAGCGCGGTGGGGGGGACCGGGCCGTTGGCGGGCGTCAGGATCCGGATGGCTTGATCGTTGCCACTTGCCTGAGCGGAACCCCCGGCGATGGCTCCCGATGCGTTGATGGCGCTCCCGAAGCTCGACTGTCCCGCGACGGCGCTGGGGATCGAGATGAGTGTGTACGCCGGCAGGCCGTCGGCGGACGCGTGCTGAGGCGCCATCTGCACCAGCAGGCTTAACACGGCAAACAGGGCGAGGGAGAAGAGACCCAGTCGGTCCGGCGTGATCACGCGATACTTGAAGTTCATTCCAAACTCCGTGAACGCAACGCCACCTGACGCTCGTTCAGGTGTATTGAAACGTTCGGATCTGGGGCGTTAACATTCCTTCAGTTGCAAAGCTCCAACCCTGGGCAAGCCGGGGGGTTCAGTTCCCCCAATTCGAATTGTCCTCTGCGGAAGCGTTAAGGCTCGGCCGTTCAAATCGACGGAGACGAGTCAGATGGCCGGGCGGCTGCTTCTGAAGCCGTGCACTCCGAGGTCCCTGAACCGCTCGACCGCCGCCGCTGCGCCCCCGTTCAAACGGAGTGTCGGAGAAGAGAGTGAGGAAGCGAACTCGATTGCGCTCGACTCCCTCACCCTCTGCCCGTGAATCACTACCGCCCGGAGGGGAGGAGCTTGATGGACTTCTGGGCGGAGTTGTTCGCCTCGTCGTCCTCCGGGATCTCGTTATCGGGATCCACTTCGACGCGGATCATTGCAGTCGCCGGATCCACCCCCTTCGGGAGCGTAAAGTTCCATTTGAAGGGCCGGGACCCGTTCGGACCGATGCTGCCGCCGTTGAGCGGGCCGAGCACGGTGGTCCCGCCGCCGGACTGGACCAGGAGCACCCTGCCCGAGACACCGGTGGAGGTGCCGCCCTTCCCCTTGTTGACGAACTTTCCCGCGATGGACACCATCCGGGACGACGCCGGCTTCTTCTGATCGACCTTGTCTAGCTGCACGGTCAGATCCGGTCCGTTGATCATCACGTTGGCGGAGTAGGTGTTGTTGCCGGGCGTGAGGTCGGGACTCGTCGCGGCGACTCCCGCAAGGAGGGATGCTCCCGTTGTCGGTGTAATGGCCGTAACCTTGACCTGGGTGGTCTCGGTCTTGCCCTTCGCAAGCATGGTCCCGGAAACGGTGATGGTACCACCCTCCCGGGTCATGGTGGATCCCTGTGGCGCCTTCACGCTGTCGATCCGAAACTCGCCCGGGACCTGAATTCGAAGCGCCTGTTGGATCGCAGCATTGACCCGGCTCAAGTTCGCAACTCCGAACGCGAATGTCGCGGTCTTGCCAGCCGCCACAACAATCGGGTTGGTAGGACCCTTGAGAGAGAGATCCGCAGCTCCGGGGGGCGGCGCTGCCTCCAGTTCGACGGTAGTCGCTGCCAGGTTATCTCAGGATTCGAATCCGGTGAGAATTGGGAAACACCTGCGGCGATCACCCTGACTCCCGCGGAGGCATCGGCGGCCACCGAATATGTTACGGTGATCTTCGCGGTGCGGCCCTCCGACAGGGGTCCCAGCCGATTTAGCTGGACCTCGTCCCCCAGCGTACTGAGGTCTCCTCCTGGGCTAACCACGCGAGTCGGAACAAGCCCGGGGATGGCGGGGAAGTTCACGAGGTAACCGTCGGCGAGACCCGGTCCATTGTTCTTGACGGTGAATTCGACTTGAACGGCGCCTCCCTGAGTGACGCGAGTGGAGCTGACCGCGATGGTCCCCGCGAGATCCGGCGTATTGGCAGCGAAGATTCTCAGGATTACGGCATTGTTTTGACCATCCGCGCTCAACGTGCCGGCGATCTGCGCCATGCCGTCGATTGCCTCTGCCGTCAGGATGTGCTCTACGGCGCGAGTGCCGAGAAGCGTGTCCAGGTTGGGAACGAGGGCTCCCCGAATGAGTCCAAATGAGCTTCGAGCGAGTCCGGGGGATGGTCCGATGATGTTCCCCACGTAGTCGCCGTGAATGTTGATCCCCAAAACATCCGAGAAACTCGAGTCCGGCGGTATGCCGGGAACCGGGTTCACAACGTACTGTCCCTCCGGATTCTTCGTCCACACACAGGCAATCGTGCCGCCGCTCGGCTTCCCGCAGGACCCACCGATTTCACCGTTGTTGTTGACGGCAAGCGAGGTCCCGCTTTGCGTGCCGGGTATCATGGGGAGCGCAATCGTCGTTCCGCTGAACTGGATGAACGGGACAAAGTTTCCCCCGGTGCCGGTTCCCCGTGCGCTGCCCACGATGAATGCGCCATCCGGGCTGATGTCATAGGCGGCGCTTGCGCCGCCACCGAGAACCGGACCGAGATCCAACGCCTGCATCGCGGGAGACGGCGCATTCAGATCGCATCGGAAGGCACTGAACCCGGTTGGCGAATCCGCGAAGCCGACCACGATCCCGGAATTGCTCAACGCGTTCGCGCGGCTGCCCGCGCCCCCGAGCGTTCCCAAATCGATCGGCGTGCTCGAACCGGCCCGCCAGGCCGCCGCACGCCCGAAGAAGGTCGTGGTGCCCGTCGCACGGGATCCGCCGCAGACATCCCCGGCATCGTTGATGTCAAAGGCATCCGAGTAGTCGCCCCCGGGCAGATGCGAAAGGACGGCGGACGCCGGAACAGCCCCATTCGCTGGGGCGAGCACCCGGAAGGCCTGGGCGTTTCCATTGCTCTGCCCGGTAGCGCCCGAGATCGCCCCTGGCTCGTTGGTACCGCTGGCAAAGGCGAACTGACCGGGGATTGCAGCGGAGGTAGGCTTGGGTCAAGTGACTGCGTGTGGTCGCGCCTCCGAACAGCGCAGACACCGAAGCGGCCGGCGAATAGGGAGAGCGGTCGTCGGTGCTGGAGGTCCGTTAGCCGGCGGCGGCGGGCTTGCCTCCCCAGAGTTCCGTTACGGGTGATCCGCCTTTGACGATCTTGATGGGGCGATTCTGTCCGTTGTGGTATTCCTTCTCGAAGTCGATCCCCATACGGTCGTAGATGGTCGCCAGCACATCCTCGGCGGTGACGGGGCGCTCTGTGGGCGTTTCGCTCCGCGCGTCACTGGCGCCGATGACCTGTCCCCCGCGAATTCCGGCGCCAGCCATCACCAGCGACCAGACGTTGGGCCAGTGGTCTCGTCCGGCATCCTTGTTGATCTTCGGCGTGCGGCCGAACTCGCCCATCATCACCACCAGGGTGGTGTCGAGCAGTCCCCGATCATGCAGGTCGGAGACGAGCGCGGCAAACGCCTGATCCATCTCCGGAAGCTTGGTCTCCATCGCCTCGAAGTGCTTGGCGTGGGTGTCCCAGCTCCCGAGCGCCACCGTGACGCACCGAACTCCGCTCTCCACGAGGCGGCGGGCCAGGAGCGTTGATTGTCCGGATGCGGTGCGTCCGAAGGCATCTCGTGCGGCGGCCGGCTCCTGAGCGATGTCGAACGCCTTCTGCACCGCGGACGATGTGATCATTCGGTATGCCTGCTCGTAGTAGGCATCGACCGCCGGCACGCGGGCGTCGACCTCCCGGCGGAGTCCGTCGAGTTGTGCCAGCAGCGATCGCCGATCCTCAAGACGTCCCGGATCGATCCCGCGGGGCAGCTTCAGGTCGCGCACCCCAAACGTCGGCTGGGCCGGATCTCCCTCAATGAAGTAGGGGTTGCATGACGCCCCCAGGTAGGCCCCGTGCCCCTGCGGCACTGTCTTGGGCAGCACGACGTACGGGGGGATTCCACGCCCGGACCCGGTCTCACGTGCGATCACGGAGCCAATGGAGGGGGTCTCGTTGTACGGGGAGCCCACCGGCACGCCCTTGGAGGGCAGGTAACCTGTGAGCATGAGGTGGCACGCCCGCAAATGGCCCGCGTCGGGATGGGTCACCGATCGCAGGATCGCGTACTTATCCATCTGGCGTGCGGACTTCGGCAGCTTCTCGCAGATCTGAATGCCGGGGACATTGGTGTCGATCGGGTTCAGCGTGCCGCGGATCTCGGCGGGGGCATCCGGCTTGAGATCCCACGTCTCCAACTGGCTGGCGCCGCCACTCTGCCACAGCAGGATAAGGTTGCCATCCTTTTTGGCCCGGGCGGACGGCTGCGCGGCGGCCGCCTTCAACCGAAGCACATCCGCGAGACCGAGCCCGAGGAACGGCGCGGCGCCGAGCTGGATGAAGTTGCGTCGGCTCAGTCCGTCGCAGTAGCTGTTGGCTCTAGTGTTGGAGTTCACGAGGCTCTCCCTGGGGGCTTAGTGGTTGAACAGAAATTCACGGGTGTTGAGGAGGGTCCAGAGGAAGTCCTCGAGAGCCCGACGACGATCGGGGATCCGCTTCAGATAGGCCACGGCAACTGCGCGTTCGTCCGGTTTCGGCGTTCGGGAGAGCGCAGTGAGGTAGATCTCCTCCACCAGTTCCTCAGGAGTCTTTCCGGAGTTGGCGAACTCGGCGACTTTTCCCCGATCCGAGGCCAGCTTCTCCTGAATCTGCGGCGAGTTGATGAGGTGCAGCGCCTGCGCCACGTTGGGCTCGGCGGAGCGCTCACACTCGCACGGGCTCACCCGCAGCGGACGTCCAAAGGTGTCCAGGAAATAGGATGGCGTCCGGTTGTTCCAGAGCTGCATCGCCCGAGTGCCCGTGGGCAGGCCGGCAAAACTCTCCGGCACGCCTGTGACCTGGCAGATGGCATCCAGCAGCGTCTCTGCTGAGAGGCGCTTCAGGTAGGCGTGAGAGAAGTTCTGGGTGTCCGCTTTGTTGGATGGCGTAACTCGCGACGACAACGCATAGACCCGCGAGTTGAGGATGAGGCGGGTCAGATGCTTGAGGTCGAACCCGTGCTCTACAAACTCCTGCGCCAGGAAGTCCAGCAGCTCCGGATTGGTCGCGGGATTCGTGACGCGAAGGTCATCGATCGGCTCCACCAATCCGCGCCCCATATAGTGCGCCCAGAGCCGATTCACCAGGGCTCGCGCCACGAAGGGGTTGTCCTTTGCCGTCAACCAGCTCGCCAGCACCGAGCGTGGATCCTCGCCGCGGGGAACACTCACCATCGGTCCATCGAGCACGCGAGGAGTGACAGGCTTGTTGGTTCGCGGATGTTTGACATCGCCGGCGGCATCGGAAAAATACTCGATGTCGCCCTCTTTCGAGCGCTTGTTTTTCAACCGTCCGAAAAACGCCGCCAGCCCGTAGAAGTCATCCTGCGACCACTTTTCGTAGGGATGATGGTGGCACTGCGCGCACTCGATGCGGGTGCCAAGAAACGTCTGGCTCAGCGCCGTCGTCACTTCCGCCGCCGCGGTGGGGGACTCGAAGGCCACCCGGTAGAAGTTGACGGCGCCGTTGGTCCAGCCCGGCCCGGCTGCGGTCACGATCTCTCGGAGAAACTGATCGAACGGTTTGTTGGCCGCGAATGACTCTCGGATCCAGCGATGATAGCTCTGCGCGTTTTGATCGGTGCCAAGGGTGCTGCGGTTGACTCGGAGCACATCCGCCCACCGCACGGCCCAGAAGTCGGCATACTCCGGACGCGCGAGCAGTCGCTCCACCAAGGCTCTGCGGGTTCGAAGCGCCGGCACACCTTCGGCGGACTCGGCCCGGCACTGCCGGATGAAATCTCGTGTTTCGGTCACGGTAGGGAGACAACCGATGACGTCCAGCGTGGCGCGTCGCAGGAACTCCTCGTCGGAGCAGGGGTCGGATGCCCCGATCCGCAGCCGGTCCAGCCGGGAAAAGACCCGCCGGTCGATCGGGCCGTCCTCTGGCCGGAGGGCGCTCGCCGGCGCCGGCCCGGATGCGGGAACCAGCAGGCGCGAAACGGCGACTCTCCCCAGATAGCGGGCCATCACGGCGGCTTCGCCCGTGAGGTCGAGCGTTCGGGCTCGGCCAGTTGGGTCGACCTCGGCGACGGACTCCTCGTTTGAGAGGTAATCAGCGTCAGCGGTTACGTCGCGAGTGGAGCCATCGGTGTAGCGGGCAGTGACCACGAATCGCTGTCCGGAGCGCCGCGTCAACTCTCGATCCGGTGGAAAGATCTCGATCTGCGAAACCGTCGGCGCGTCGGACGGACCCATGGGGGCGCCGGCTTCGACCCACGCGAGGAGGGTACGGTAGGCGGCCGAGGCTCGATCGAAGCGCTTTCCGCCGCCGTGGGGCGAACCACCGGATGCCTTCCGGAGGAAGAGACTGTTCTCAGGCTCCGTGAGGCAGACCCGGCGGCCGACCGGTTGACGGACCAGCGCGACGTAGTCCGCCTCCGGATCGAATCCGAGCAACGACAGGCGGAAGCCATTCTGCCCGGTCGACTTCCCGTGGCACCCGCCGGAACTGCAGCCGGCTTTGGTGAGAAGGGGCAGGATGTCCTGAGAAAAGGAATAGCGAATCGGCTCCTGAGCTCGACGGACTTCCACCGGCACCACGGCGGTGAGTTTGGCGCCCGGCAGTTCCACGCGAACCGTCGCGAATCCGTTGGCGGACGCGTGGATGGAGCCTCCCTGAACCGTGGCGATGCGCGGCGCGGAACTGCGAACTCGAACGCGGTCGCTCAGATCGATGGCTCGCCCGTCAGCCGTCACGCCCGTCACCAGCAGGCTCTGGGATGCGCCGGGTCGATCCAGCGTCACTCTGGCCGGATAGGTCTCGAGCCGTACCACTCGGGCGAGCGATTTCGAGCCTGCCAGCACACGTCCAGGCTTCGAGGCCGTCGCCGAGACCGGCGGGCTCAGAAGCAGCGCTGCGAGAAGTGGGGTAAGGCTCATCAATTGGAACGGGATCCTTCGTCGTCGTTGTCGGGCGTTCGGTGGGTTCAAGGGTCTCGAAACGCGGTCAAAACCAAAGGCGCCACATCTGACCAGCCGGCTCGCGAGGTGAGCCGGGAGATGAGGCGGACCGGCACGAGTCGCCGGACAGGGGGCCCCTCCACCCGGCCTCGTTTCCTTTCCCACAGCAGGGTGGCAGCGGCCGAGCCAATCTCATCCCAGGGAAGAAACACCTCGGTGATCGTGCTCGTCTCGGTGATCGAGTTGGCCCCGAAGGTAACCGCAGCCGGCCAGAGTTTCGATTCTCGACCGCTTCTCTGAAGCGCTCGCAGCAGTCCACGCAGCGCCAGACTGTTCGGGGTCACCACCGCGGTGATGTCTCGCCGGGCGAGAAGCGCCTCTGCGGCCGCCGCCGTGGAGGCGATGATGTCTTCGTGATCGGGTCCGGGCAACACTTCCGGCCGGAACGCCATCGAGGGATCGTACCAACCGGCGGTCTGCATCGCCTCCCGCCAACCCTGCTCCCGTTCGGGCGACCAGAGATGCTGGCCGCCGGAGCTACCGGCAGGGTGCACGGCCAGGAAGGCAATCGCGCTGTGGCCGTGCTCCATCAGGTGTTGTGTCGCCAGTTTCCCACCCGCTGCATTGTCGTAGGTGACGACATCCGTGTGGGCGGGGTCTTCAATCCAGGCGCCGTAGCCGACCCGCGGCAGCGAACCATCCGCTCCCCAACACGGGCCGTCATGCGGCCGGTACGCGTGATCGAACAGACCGGCGAACGATGGCAACTCGCGCAGCCTCCGCCGAGCCAGAGCATCGTCTCGCCGCATCGTGATGGAGCCGCAGCCCAGTTCCGATATCCGTCGCTCGAAACCCACCTTGAGTTGGGTGTACTGAGGGCCCGGGTTCTGCGGCAGGATCAGGAGATACAACTCGTCGCGATTGGCTTTTCGTGCGTCTCCGACAAAGGTGCCCCGACGGGGGACTGTGTAGAGGAGGCCATCCTCCAACAGGTTGCCCAGAACTTGCCGCACGACGTTCGGGGAGATGCCGTAGCGCACCGCCAGTTCGCGAACCGAGGGTGCGGGCGAACCGGGCCGAAGCAGCCCGGTTTCACACTCCCTGCGAAGCTCTTGCTCCAGGGCCAGCTTTCGTTCAGACGTTTCTCGACGAGTCGACACGAGCCCTCACCGATCTTTTCGGATGGAGCGGGGCGAAGTTGATACAGAAAAGTTCAGGGTGGAGGGAGAAAACTCCTTCCCCGAACGAACGCGCCCACCCGAGGACCTTCCCAATAGTAATCGGATCCGACTTTGCATGTAGCCATGGTTCTTGCTGTGGATCTCTGCTTCAGGAGGGAGTGGAGGGATCGAAACATAATGGAATCTATCCAAATCATCGAATGCAGTTCGTCCGCGCACGATCTGCGTTCACCTCTCTCGGGAATCGCGATGATCATGTTCCGCAATCCGCTCGCCATCGCGGCCTTCGCGCTGGCGACGGTCGCAGCCCCCCTAGCCGCTCAACAACCGGGACCTCCCACCGGCCGACCCGCAGGCGGTTTGCCCGGCGGAGGGAGGGGGCCCGGCGGCCCCGCGGCGCCCCGTCAAGGCATCCGCCCCTACGCCGATGTGATCACCAGCCAGGCGAAGACCCGAGAGGGTCTGTTCAAGGTCCACGAAATCGGCGACAAGGTCTTCTACGAGATCCCCCAATCTCAGTTGGGGAAAGAGCTCCTCTGGATGACAACCTTCGCTCAAACCCAAACCGGCTACGGCTATGGCGGCACGGAAGTCCAGGATCGGGTGGTCCGTTGGGTCCGGCGCGGCGACCGAATTCTGCTTCGGAACGCCGACTATCAGGTCCGCGTCGATGGCGAGAGCCCGGCCGTGCGGCGCTCGGTCGGCGATTCCACCCTGGAGCCCATCATTCAGGCGATCGACATCGTTGCCCTCGGGCCGGGGGATGCACCGGTCATTGATGTGACGAGCCTGTTCACGACGGACGTGACGGAGTTCTCCGCACGACGGACTCTGCAAATGTCCCGGCTCGACGCCAGCCGCACCTTTCTGGAGAAGATCAAGGTCTTTCCGAAGAACATAGAGACCTATGTGCTGGCCACCTATGCGGGAGCGGCCGCGCCGGCCATTCCCGGCGGTGGGCGCATCCCGTTTCCGCAGCGGAGCGGACCCCGCAAGGACAACTCGGTCGATGCCGCGACGGTGGTGCTCCACCACAGCCTGGTGGCGTTGCCCGACAAGCCGATGAAGCCGCGCCTTGCGGACTCTCGCGTGGGTTACTTCGGCGCTCGACATTACGAGTTCGGAGACAAAGAGCACCGGGTTGAGGAAAAGGAGTACATCGCCCGCTGGCGCCTGGAAAAGAAGGATCCCACGGCGGCGGTTTCGGAGCCGGTGCAGCCCATCGTTTACTACATCGGTCGGGAAGTCCCGGAGAAGTGGCGCACCTACCTCAAGCAGGGCGTGGAAGACTGGCAGGTTGCCTTTGAGCAGGCCGGCTTTAAGAACGCCATCATCGCAAAGGACGCGCCAAGCGAACAGGACGATCCCGATTGGGATCCGGAGGACATCCGCTTCCACACCATTCGATGGCTGGCTTCCGCGACGGAGAACGCGTACGGCCCCCATGTCGGCGACCCACGCACGGGTGAGATCCTCGACGCGGATGTGAAGTTCTTCCACAACATCCTCAAGCTGAATACCGCATGGTACTTCGTGCAGGTGTCGCCGAATGATCCGCGGGCGCGAAAGCTGCCGCTGCCGGATGAGGTAATGGGGGACCTGCTCCGCTACGTCTGCGCGCACGAGGTGGGACACACGCTGGGTCTGCAGCACAACATGAAGGGCTCCTCCGCCTACACGATCAAGCAGCTTCGCGATCCGAACTTCACCCGACAGTACGGCACCGAGGCTTCGATCATGGACTACGGCCGCTTCAACTACGTGGCCCAACCCGGGGACAACGCCCGCCTGCTGCCGTTGGTGGCGCCCTATGACAAGTTCGCCATCGAGTGGGGCTACAAGCCGCTTTCGGGGGCCTCGCCGGAAGCCGACAAGGCGGAGTTGGATCGAATCGCGGCGCGTCAGGTGGGGAACCCGATGCTCCGGTTCGGGCCTCCCAACGCCGGAACCGATCCGACTCAACAGACGGAGGACCTCGGCTCCGACGCCATTGAGGCGACTCGTCTCGGATTCCTCAACTTGAATCGGGTACTGGACAACCTCATCGCGGCGACCTGCAAGCCGGGTGAGGACTACAGCATGCTCCAGGAAATGTATGGAGAAGTGCTGAGCCAACGCGCACGGGAACTGGGACACGTTACTGCGATTGTGGGTGGCGTGGTCGAGACCGACTATCACTTCGGTCGAGGCGGCGCCGTCTTCAAGCCAGTGCCGGCCGACCGGCAGCGGGCGGCGGTCTGGTTCCTGAACCAGAACTCATTCGCCACTCCGAAGAATCTTCTGCGCACGGAAATCCTGACCCGGATCGAGGCGTCCGGCGTTCTGGATCGCATCCTCCAGGGGCAGACCACCGTGATGAACAGTGTGCTGAGCGAGACCCGCATGAAGCGTATGCTGGACCATGTCGCGCTTGCGGGAGGCAAGGGTTACTCGCCCGCGGCCTTGATGGACGACGTCCGCGCCGGAATCTGGGGAGAACTCCAGAACAAACAGGTCGTGATCGATCCGTATCGGCGCAACCTTCAGCGGGCGCACCTTTCGCTCCTTGCGGGGCGGGTGGCGCCGGGGACGTCCAGCCCGAGTGAGAGCCGGGCGCTGGCCCGCGCTTCGCTGACAGCGATCAAGGACTCGGCCAAAGCCGCGATCGGACGGACCAGCGATCGGACCTCGCGAATCCATCTCCAGGATGTCATCGCTGGGGTGGATCAGGCGCTCGATCCCGATTAGATGGCGCCCAGGCGTCGGATTCGCGGTATCGTGTGGGGGGCCGTTTTGCCGGCCCCCCTTTTTTGTGAGTCGTCTCGATGCCGTATCACATCATGCTGCTTGCGGACCCGGGTCCGGAACGCAGCCGAGTTCTTGTAACGCTTGGATCCGCGCCGGACTTCACCCACGATGAGCGACTGGAAAGCCGCTTCTGGATGAAGTCGAGTCTCGGCGATGTTCAGATCAACATCGGCACCAAGGACCCCGTCGAGTCCATCCACTTCACCTTCGAGGTGAACTCCGAGTCGCTGGCCGAGACCGTGACGCTCCGGGCGTTGGAGCTGGCGGTGACGCTCGATATGCGGCTGGAGGACATGCAGTGGGGCTATGAGGTGGGGCCGAGCGACCTTCCCGCCCTGCGGGTCTACTGGAAAGACTTCTTCTCGCGACCTCCCATCGAGCCGCCCGCGAAGAAGCCGTGGTGGAAGGTCTGGTAGCCGCGCTGCGGCGCGACTACCAGCTCCGACGATTCGGCCTCAGCGCGCGGGCCTGGCGGAGTTTTCCGTCGGGTCCAGCGGTCGGTGACGTGCGATTTCAGCCTTGAAGTCGCCCAGGCTGGACCAGTGCACCCGCCGGTTCAGATCCACCTCCGCCAGCGCGATGCTGCCCCACGTATCCGCCTTTGCCAGCGGTTTGCCGGTGTGGCCGTAGATGGCGGAGAGCATCCAGTTTTGGGAGGGATCCGAGTAGGTGCTGCTGATGACGTACACGTGGTTCTCGCACGCTCGGGCTTCCGCGAGCAGCGGGTTGCAGCCCCACACCGGCCAGGCGATCACCTCGGCGCCTCGCTTGCTCAGTTCCCGCGCCACCTCCGGGAAGAAACCGTCGTAGCAGACCATCATCCCGACTTTGCCGAACCGGGTTTGAAAAACCGGGTACTCCGTGCCGGGTGCGATGCCGCCTTCAATCTCTCCTCGCGGCAGGCAGACCTTTCGGTACTTGCCGCTCACGGTTCCATCCGGCCCCAGCATCACGGCGGTGTTATAGACCAGATGCCCGTCTCGCTCCAGCAGGCCGGCGACGATGTACAGGTTGTGCTTTCGGGCGAGTCGGGCAAAGTAGTCTGATGAAGGCCCGGGAATCGGCTCGGCACATTCGGCATAGCTCTTGCCCGAACCATAGAAGGTGAGGGTCTCGGGGAGCACCACCAGATCCGCGCGCTGAGCTGCCGCTTCCGCAATGAACGGTGCGAACTGCTCACACTTCTCCATCGCACTTTTTCCGCTCAGCGGACGGTGGTGCACCGTCGCGAGCCGCACTCGCCGGGCGGGAGCTGCTTGCGCCGCGTCGAGGCGAGGGTCGCTCCACTCCACCGAGGCTCGTGGAGCCCACCGAAATTCCAGCTCCACGACTGCTTTTGTGGCGTTGGAGGGGGTGCGGTAAACCGCTTCCACCCGAGTCCAACCCGCTCCCGCCGAACCGGAGTCTTCGGGATACTCGGGCTCGGATCGGGGAGGGATGCCCGGCTGATAGCTCCCCTCGGATGGTTCGTCGTGAAGCGCGGGACGGCCGGCGCGATCGAGCCACAGGACGCGCGCCACGGCTTCTCGACGCGGCGCCGCGAGATTGCGGTCCTTGCGAAGAACGCTGAAGTGGTAGTACCCTCCGCCGCGGATCGGGAACTCTTTGTACCACCGTCCCTGCAGGCCGGGCCGCTCATCGGACTCGATGATGAGAGAGCCCTTGCCGTCGGGGCCGCCGGAGGGGTTGGTCCGAAACTTCGGGGAAATCTCTTCGCGGGGGGACGCGGTCTTCCACCCCGCCGGCGCTTCGTCGCGGCCTTCAGCGGCACAGAACGGGATCACTCCGAGGATCATCAGCAACAACCATCTCTGAACCATGGCGAGACGCCTCCGAACGTGGGGTGGGGCGGGTTTAGATGGGTCGGCGGTCGGGCAGGCGTCCGCCGCGGATGCGCCCGCACATGATATTTGCCGCGCGGGCCCAGAGTTCGAGCGGGCTTCCCTTCCCGTCGGGGTGCACCCGGTTGGAGAGCCCGATGATGAACGCCTGGGCGTACGGATCCACCCAGAGGTAGGTTCCGGTAAAGCCGGTGTGTCCGAAGCTACCGAGCGGCATCAGATCGCCTCGAACGTGCGAGTAGCCCGTGTCGATGTCCCAGCCGTACCCTCGCACCGGTACGCCCGGAGCAGTCTGGGGGGAGGTCATCCATCGCACCGTCGTTGGCGAAAGCGGGAAGCGACCGGGCCGATCGGTATCCGAGCTCAAGAGCATGCGTGCAAACCGGGAGAGGTCGTGCGCGGTGCTGTAGAGGCCGGCGTGTCCCGCGATCCCGCCACACATGGCGCTGTTCCCATCGTGGACCGCTCCCCGCAGCCACTCACCGCGGCCGAAGGTGGTCGGCGCAATGCGGGGCGCCCACTCCTTCGGTGGCACGAAGGTCGTCTCGTGCATTCCCAGAGGCTCGAAGATCCGCTCCCGGGCGTAGACATCGAGGGGCTTTCCCGACACCCGTTTGACGATCTCGCCGAGGGTGATGAAGCCAAGATCGCTGTACACGAACTTCGTGCCCGGCTCGGAGCGCGACGTCGCCTTCGCGATTGCCGAGAGCACCTGATCGGTGTGGGGCTGCAGCGCCGGACCCATCGGGTTGCCGAACTGACGCTCGTAGTTGTCCCACGCGGCCAGGCCGGAGGTGTGGGTCAGCAGGTGACGGATCTGAACCTTGTCCTTGCCGCCGGCGCCGAATTCGGGCCAGTGTTTGGTGACCAGATCCTTGATCCGCAGTCGACCATCCTCAATGAGCCCCATCACCGCACTGGTGGTGGCCACTACTTTCGTGAGGGAAGCAAGGTCGAAGATGGTGTCCATCGTCATCTCTTCGACGTCCGGCTTCACGGCTCGCTTGCCGAAGGCCTTCCGATAGAGGATGCGGTCGCGCTGGCCGACCACGAACACGACACCCGGCACACGCTCCGCCAGCACGGCGGCTCGGGCCTCCCGATCGAGCGGCTCCCACGGATCGCCCGAGTCATCGGCGCGAGCGACGGAGATCGCCTGATGGGATAGGGCGGTCGAGAGCAAGCAGGACTGACGGATGAAGGATCGGCGGAGCATGGGGGATGACCCGGGGTTGACGCACAAACACAGAAGCACTGAACTGAAGTTCGGCTTCCAGCCCCTCCGCCGCCTTCCTTGAGGCGGACGATCTATCCCCGCATGGGGAGGAGCGGCTGAGGCCGCTGTTCGTGATCGAGTAGTTCCGCGTTGAGGGGAATGCCGACGGCCGTGTAAACGCGCCCGAGCAATTGCTCCGGCGTCATCGGGTCGAGTGTTGGCTCCGAAGCGGTGGCGTCTGAGGCGCCGATCACTTCGCCCCGGGGGAATCCGCCGCCTGCGACAACGAGACTGTAGCAGCGAGCCCAGTGATCCCGCCCGCCGGCGCTGTTGAATCGGGGGGTGCGACCGAACTCTCCCATCATGAGAACCAGCGTTTCCTCGAGCAGGCCGCGTTCGCTCAGGTCCTGGATCAGCCCCGAGAAGGCGCTGTCAGTCTTCGGCAGGAGTTCGTCCCGGAGCCAGGGGGTGTGCAGTGGGTAGCCGGGAGCGGAGTGGGAGTCATAGCCCTGTCCGCCTTTCCCGTTGTCGTGGCGGACAAAGTTCACCTGTACCAACCGCACGCCAGCTTCCACCAAACGGCGCGCCACCAGGGCGGATTGGCCAAACGTGTGCATCCCGTAGCGCTCTCGCACCGAGCGGGGTTCATCCTCAATGTGGAATGCCTTTTGCGCTCCGTTGGAAGTCACCAGATCGAGCGCCTTCTCGCGGAACGAGGCGTACTCGGCGAAGGCGGGTTCCGTACGTTCCAGCGGGGAGCCGTCTTCCAGCCGGCGCAGGAGCGTCCGCAGTCGGCCGGTATGTTCTCGAGAGCGCGAGGAGCTCCCTATGGGTCCAGGGAAGTACCCGGCCTCACTCGGATCGGAGTCGACCAGGTACGGATCGTGCGAGGCGCCGAGGAATCCGGCGTGCTGGCCCGGCCGCGGCACGTCCACCGGGCTGACGTACTCCGGAATCATCACGAACGGCGGCGCGGCGCCGCCGGAGCCGAGGAATCGCGAGAGAATGGCGCCCGCATGGGGACGATCCTGCCGGGTCATGCCGGACTTCTGCACCACCGCTCGCGGCAGGGGGTGTCCGGTCATCACCCAGTAGCCTGCCTTCAGGTGGTCGTTCTCATCGTGCGTCATGCTTCGGACGATGGTGTATTTGTCGGCGAGGCGGGCCATGCGAGGCAGGTGCTCGCCGATCCGGATGCCGGAGACATTGGTCTCGATCGGCTTGAACTCGCCCCGGATTTCCGCCGGAGCGTCCGGTTTCAGATCCCACATGTCGAGTTGGGACGGACCGCCGGAGAGATAGAGGATGACGACGGACTTCCAGCGACTCCGGGCGCCCGACGGCGCGGCTGCCTGAGCGCTGAGCATCCTCGGCAGCGTCAGGCCGAGAGCGCCGACTCCCAGTTGCAGAGCGCGTCGTCGAGACGGGCCCGAGCAGCGGATGAGCCCGTTGGCCGAAGGTGAGTTCGAGTCAGTCATCTGGTCTCCCGGTAGTTCTTCGTTGGAGTCCCGGTCAAATCAGTGCGCGGTCGGGTTGGCAAGGTGGCGCTCGTCGGGATGATGGCCCAGCCACTTCACGGCGCCGGAGTGCGTGTCGTAGAGCGCGCCAACCAGGACCAGCTTTCCGGAGTGTACGCGCTCGCGCAGTTCGGGATCGTTGCGAAGCAGATCCGCGGCCGACCGCCAGATGTTCGCTTCCACGGCCCGGGCGACGAGCGCTTCTCCTTTGAGCCCGGGGTGACGGTGCTCGAGTTCGTCCACCGTAGCGCGAACGGGCGCCAACAGGTGGTTGAACCGGTCGGGCAGCTTGTCGTGCTTCGCGGCGGCGGTGACGGCGCCGCAGCCGGTGTGTCCGAGCACCACGCAAACGCTTGCGCCGAGATGCTCCACGGCATACTCCACGGACGCCATCTCGTCTTCGTTGGCCACATTTCCGGCCACGCGAACGGTGAACACATCACCGATGCCCTGGTCAAACACGAGTTCGGGGCTGACGCGGGAGTCGGCGCAGCAGAGGACCACCACCGGTGGATGCTGGCCGTGCAGCCCAGTTTCTCGGACCCGCTGACGATCTCCGTGGGGGTGCCGTGCGTGCCCAGCGGCGAACCGCCGGTTTCCATCCGTCAGGTGGGTCAGGATGCTCTTCGGGCTCATCGTGCGGCCCGAGCGCTCGGGGTTTGCCGACACCCCGTAGTCGGCGCCGAAGAGGCAGACGGAAAGAAGCAAAGCTGTTCGCACGAGGCGACCGGTCCTCATCACACCAACTCCTTCACCACCTGGTAGCCGGGCGGCAAGAGCGCAATCGGACGGCTGGTCAGATCGTGATACTCCATCGCCGGATCGACTCCCAGCACATGGTAGATCGTCGCCAGGATGTCTCCGGGCGTGTAGGGCCGCTCGGTGGGATACTCTCCGTTGGCGTTGGTGCTTCCGACGACCTGACCCATCCGGAGGCCGCCGCCGGCCATCATCACCGACATGGCCTGACCCCAGTGGTCTCTTCCCGGAAGTCCGGTCTGCCCCGGCACGCCGGTTGTGTTGAGCTTCGGCGTTCGGCCGAATTCGCCCATCACGACCACCAGCACATGGTCCAGCATCCCACGCTGTGCGAGGTCGCCGACGAGCCCGGCCACGGCCTGATCCATCCGCTCGGCCGGGCCCTTCACGACGCCGGCGATGTTGTCGTGCATGTCCCACCCGCCAAAGTTCACGGTGACGAACGTCACCCCGCGTTCCACGAGTCGACGCGCCATCAACGCGTATCGGCCCCATTGATGGTCGCCGTAGCGCTCCACCGCGTCTTTGGGTTCGGCGTCCAGGTCGAAAGCCGCGCGGACCGTCGGGCTGAGCAGCGTATTGAAGGCCTGCTGGGTGAAGACGTCGAGCTTGGAGACCTGCCGATCCTCAGCGAGGGTTCGGCACATACCCTCCAGCCGCTTGCGGAGGCTGGATCGGCGCGTCAGGCGAAGCTGGTCGGCCGACTGCTTGAACATCGTGGGCGTTCCGGGCTTGCCGCCGTCGCCGCCCGCCGAGTAGGGGAAGAATGGGTCGTATTGGGCGCCCAGGAAGTTGGATCCGTGGTAGCCGGGGCTGATTCCCACGGAGTGAATGTTGGGCACTCCCACGTAGGCGGGCATTTCGGGGTGGTTCGGTCCCCGGCTGCGGGCCACATAGCTGCCCACAGAGGGGAAGCGGGGGTGGGTGTCGGCGCCGGTAGCGCCCCAGCGACCGGTGAGCATGATGTGGGCCCCCGCGAAGTGGTCGCCGTTATCGTGATGTACCGACCGGATGAAGGACATCTTGTCGGCGAGCTTCGCCTGCCGCGACATCAACTCACACAGCCGAATCCCGGAGACATTCGTCTCGATCGCCTTGTAGGCGCCGCGGTATTCGGCGGGCGCATCCGGCTTGGGATCGTAGGTCTCATGCTGAGGCGGTCCGCCATCCAACCAGACCACGATGCAGGCGGTCTTCGGCGTCGGAGCGGCGGATGCAGCCTGCGCTCGGTACAGGTCGGCGAGGGTAAGACCTCCCACCCCCAGAAATCCGGCGCTCAACAGGGAGCGGCGAGAGATCCCCGCGCAATTCCGGCCGGCGGCCGGGCCCTCAATGTTCAACATGGTCTGATCCTCGTCGCGGAGTCCCGCACCTTTTTGAGAGTTCCAATCCACCGCATCGGTTACGCCCGAACGGGCGTTTGGAACTGTTCCCAGAGGCGGTTCAAGCCGGCAGGCACGCACGCGCCGTTGTGGGCGACCACGCGATACCGGAAGACGTATTCCTTGCCTGCTTCCAGTTGCACCGGTCCCTTCTGAGGGACGGCAAACACGTAGTAGGGCATGTCCGGATGCATCCGGACGTGGTTCGGGGCAAGCATGTTGCCCGGATGCTCCAGCAGGGCCACTCCGGCGGTCCGACCGCCGATCGGCCCCGACATATCCACCCACCGCGCGGGAGCGGAGTCCGCACCGACGCGGTCTTTCCCTTCGGAGGTGAGCACGCGCATGGCCGAGCCCTTCTTCCACTCCGCCGAGCCGCGAATCGCCATACCGCCGTAGTGGTACTTCGGCAACAGCAGCGGAACCAGCGGCGTCTGACGGGAAATGATGTCGAGCACGAACGCGGCATCCGGCGCGTCGGGATCCGAGGGCAGGGGTCCCATCGTGATACTCCACGTCTCGTTGAGCACGAGCTTCCATAAATCCCCAACCCGAGCTTCGGAGACAAGGCGCGCCTGAATGCCGCGCTTTGCGTCCGCACCGTCGCTCCGAACGCGGCCGATGCCGCTGCCGAGGTTCCAGAAGTCGGCTTTCACCACCGCCCCGTCGATCATGGGTTCAGCGCGGGTCCAGGCGGCGAACACGCCGCGTTGGTGGAGGTGGTCCGGGTTCATGTCGTCGGTGACGATGGCGCCGTTGGGGGCATGTATCGGGTGGATGTAGCCGCTGCGAGTCTGGAGCGGACTCACGCCGGCAGGCGCCTCCACGAGATCGACGCGGTACCGGAAGACGGGACGCTCTCGCCAGGTCGCCACGAGGTCGTGACCGACAGTCGTCAACTTCACGTCTTCAGCGGCGCCCGCCGCCGTGCCGCCCGCAGCCATGGTCAGGCCTATCCCCTTTAGAACGTCGCGTCGATCCATCTGCCCACGTCTCCGCACTGGAGTGGCGGCCACCGTCGGCCGCCGTGACATAGTTATCCACGGCAGTGCTGTTCTCCGCCCTTGCGCCGCGTTTGCAGGTGGTTCGGCGGGTGAACTGAATTCGCAAACTCGGCAAACGGGTCCGAAAGCGGGATGGCGATCGAATGACAACGGGGCGGATAGAAGCCTTTAGCGACGGCGTGATCGCCATCATCCTCCCCCTCATGGTGCTCGAGCGTCGGCCCCCGGCGGGCTCCGGCGCGGCGGCAGAGCTGCTCGCCCTGGCCCCGGCGTTCCTCAGCTACATCCTCAGCTTCCTCTACGTGGGAATCTACTGGAACAACCACCATCACCTGCTCCACACCGTCCGGAGACCGACCGCCGCGATTCTCTGGGCGAATCTCCATTTGCTCTTCTGGCTGAGCATGGTGCCGTTCGCGACGGCATGGATGGGCGCGTTCCCCACCGATGCAGCTCCCACGGCGGCTTACGGGGTCGTGATGCTGTTTGCGGCGATCGCCTACACGGTGCTTCAGGGGTTCATCCTGCACGGGCACGCCGACGACTCCCCGCTGGCCCGAGCCATCGGCAGCGATTGGAAGGGAAAGATCTCCCTGCTCTGCTACCTGGGCTCGATCGGGCTGGCGTACCTGCGTCCGGCCATCAGTCAGGCGCTCTTCCTGGGGGTCGCCGCCCTCTGGCTCGTGCCGGACCGCCGCGTCGAGCAGGCCGTCTGCGAGGAACAGGCCAACATCCCCTGAAGCAACCCGCAGTCTGGTTCGACGCCACCGACGGAGAATCCAGTCGCCCTTTACGGTTTGACCCGACTCGCAATCTGGCGCGGTTTCCCCACCACAGCCAAGAAGGATGGTGGCCGCGTACTCCTCAGCTCGCGCAGCATAACGTTTAACCGAGATCACCGGTTGGCGCCAGGAAGGCCGACGACAAGAAAGCCGACGACAACAAGAAGGACGACGGCAAGAAGGCCGGCCTGGCCCGCGACCCGAAGACGGGCCGCTTCCTGGAATCCGAAATGAAGTAGTCGGGATCGGGCGTGGAATTCCAGCGTCCGCCCGAGTCCCCAGAAGGAGGGTACTGGGGGAGGCGGGCACGCTTCTCCCAGTACCTCGCATCCGTGACGGAGTTTCGACGTCTCAAATGGATGGAAGGCGGCAGAGGTTCTCCATGCGCATCGTTCCGAAAGATCTGGGGCTCGCCTGGCACGTACGGTTCGTGCAGGCCCGCGACTCCGTCGAAAAGGTGGGCGCGGCGGCGCCTGAGCCGCAGTTGGGCCTCGTTGGCCATCTCTGCAGCGGTGAAATGGGCCTGGACGAGAGCAGCGCCGCCGCCCTCGTTCCAGCGGCTAAAGCGGCGGTCAGCAACTGGTTCATCCCGCTGCTTCCCGCGTTGCCGATCTCGATTGTCGGCTCCGTGGTGCTCTTCATTCCGCTGCACCAGCCCATCCAACTCCTTCCCCTCTACCTGGGCACCGTGGGACTCGCGGCGGCCGCGACCGGCATCGGTTGGGCACGGGCACGTTTCCGTCGGCTGCTCGAGGCGCCGCTGTCCGCGGAAGAAGTCGACCGGCTGCTGGAGAAGATCCCAGGGTCGATGGACCGTCTGTTTCTTGAACTGGTGCGGGACGCCGTCCGCCAGCCGGGACCTGCGGCCACCGAAGCGAACGTGCGGGAGGCGCTGGGCAATCTGGCCGCCGCCATCGAGCGACTACCGCCGCTTGAGGCGACGCCGCTGGATACCGCTGCGCTGCGGGAAGAGGCCCAGGCGCTCGAGCTGCAGGCGGGGACAGAGCCGGATCGCGTCACCGCGGAGTCGCTCGAGCGCCGCGCCCGCGCCCTCCGCTACAGTGCCCAGACCCATGAGCACTCCGCCCTGATGTTTCGTCGCGCTGCCACGTTGAGGAGCGAGATCGAATCGCAGATCGTCGCCATGCGGGAAGGGCTAATGGCGCTGCACTCGCAGACGCTCGATGCCGCCGGGTTTGCGGAGCTGGCCAGCTCCGCCCGTGAGGTCGCCACCGAAGCGGTCCGCCTGGCCGAAGCGCACGTGGAGTTGGCCGGCGCCCTGGAGAGTCGACCGTTTGTCATCCCCACCTCTGCCGAGACACCGCCCCCTTCTCTCCAGACCATCTCGGCTCACGGCACATCCCTTCCGGGCGACTCGTAAGCCACTGCACGCGCACGGTGGCGTCGGAAACCGCACCCTAACCCCGGGCCTGCGCAGCGCGGGTTGGGAGATCGAGGGCTCCGATGCCCGCCTGATCCAGACGCCTTTCACGGCTTGACAGGTTGGACGACGCTCTCAGGGTTCGCCGGAGTTGGGGGAAGCATGAGAGCGACGCCACAGAAGCACGGCTAGCCACGCGCCCAGAAAGACATCAATGCTCATACAGAAACCGGGCCAATAGGACGGCACGCCAGGGTTGTGGATGTGCCCGAGGCGCCCAAAGTCAAACACTCCGTGTCCCACCAGTCCCGCTGCGACAATCCAGGGACTCTTCTTGAAGCCGAGGATGGCCAGCAGAACGAAAGCGCTTGCCGCCACGATTTCTACGACGATGATTCCGCTGGACGCTCCCATCACGGCAAACAACACATAATACGACGCGACGACGATGAGCACCGCAGGATAGAAGCCACGCTCACGGTCAAAGCCGACTAGTGGTCTGTCAGGCATCTAATGAGGGGTAGAGGCGAGCGAGGCGATTTCGCGCCTTGGCAGTTGTGAAGCGCCATCTCATTGGGCACAGCGCTTGGTTGCGTTCGGCTTTCCAAGCGCTGACCTCTTTGTCCAG
>SYKE01000190.1 GCA_005798285.1 Actinomycetota bacterium | reverse complement strand
TCAACCCCCCGCCCCCCGCGGCGAGACGGCCCCTTCATTGCACCCTCGGGCCGTTTGGAAACGCGCCGAAGGCGTCTACCGGGCGTTTCGGATCGCGTCCAGGGCCTCCGGCCGCTCCAGGCTGCTCAGGTCGCCCGGCGGCTCGCCCCGATGGGCCGCCCGCACGAGACGACGCAGAACTTTCGCGTTTCGGGTCTTGGGCAACTCGTCGACGAAGTAGACGGCATGCGGTCGGAGCGGTTTGCCCAGGGAGCGAGCCACAGAGTCCTGGATTTCCGAGCGGAGGGGGTCCGACTCCACCGCTCCGGGATTGGGCACCACGAAGACGAGAATGTGTTCCCCCTTCAGCGGGTCCGGCGCCCCCACCGCGGCCGATTCCTTGACGGCGGGGTGGGCCCCGGCGGCGGACTCGACTTCAGCGGGTCCGATCCGCTTGCCGGCTACCTTCAGCGTGTCGTCGCTGCGACCCAGGATGTACCAGTAGCCCTCGCCGTCCTTGAGCGCCCAGTCGCCATGCACCCACACATCGGGCCAGCGAGACCAGTAGGTTTGCTCATAGCGCTCGCGGTCTCGCCAGAAGCCGCGCGTCATGCCGGGCCAGGCATTCTTGATGACGAGCTCTCCGACCTCGCCCACCACCGGGCGCCCCTCGGTGTCCAGCACATCCACCGCCATCCCCGGAACCACCGCGTTGAAGCAGCAGGGCTTCAGCGGTCGGCAGGAGACACATCCCAGAATTCCGCCCGAGACCTCCGTGCCTCCACTGTAGTTGAGCACGGGACAGCGCTCCCGCCCGATGTGCTTGAGGAACCAGAGCCAGGGCTCCACGTTCCACGGTTCGCCGGTGGAGCCCTGGATCCGAAGACTGGAGAGATCGAAGCGCGCCGGCACGTCCGCGCCGAACGCCATCAGCGCCCGGATTGCCGTGGGCGCAATCCCCAGCACGGTCACCCGGTGCCGCTCCACCAGTTCCCAGACGCGGCCCGGATGCGGGTAGTCCGGGGCGCCCTCGAACAGCACACAGGTGGCGCCCAGCGTGAGGGAGCCGATGATCGCCCAGGGCCCCATCATCCATCCCAGATCGGTGAACCAGAACAGGGTGTCGGTCTCATCCACGTCGAAGAGGTGCGCCATGTCCTGGGTTCCCTTGATGGGGAAACCGCAGTGCGGATGCACGGCGCCTTTCGGACGGCCGGTTGTGCCGGACGTGTAGATGATGAGGCACGGATCTTCGGGATCGGTCGCCCGGGTCCGCGGGGGGGAGCCTTCCGGGCCGAGGAACTCCGACCAGTGGATGTCGCGTCCGGCCGCCATCGGCGTGGAACGGCCCAGGCGGGGCCACACGACGCACCGTTCCACGGTCGGCGCGAGTTCCAGTGCCGCGTCGGCGGTCTCTTTCACTCGCACCATCGACCCGCGCCGGGGGAAGCCGTCCGCCGTCACCAGGAAGCGCGCTTCGGCATCGTTGAGACGCTGCGCCACCGCCTCCGCGCCGTAGCCGGAGAAGATGGGGATGTAGATGGCGCCCAGACGTCCGAGCGCGAAGGTGACCGCGACCGTTTCCGGCGCCATCGGCATGAAGATCCCAACGCGATCTCCGGGCTGGATCCCGAGCGCCTCGAACCCCGCGGCCACCCGAGACGTCAGCTCACCCAGGTCATCCCATGTGAGCCGCCGGACTTCGCCGTCGTCCCCTTCCCAGATCAGACAGACGCGATCTGAACCGGGCTTCCCCACCCGCTTGTCGAGCGCGTTGTGGACATAGTTGTAACGCCCGCCGGTGAACCACCGACGCCAGGGCAGTCCCTCGCCCTCGTCCATCACACGGGAGTACGGTTCCAGGAACTCCAGCTTGAGGTCCCGAACCGCAGCATCCCAGAAGCCGGCGGTATCGGTGGCGGACCACTCCAGGAAGCGATCCAGGTCATCGTCGAAGCCGCACTCACGGCAGAAGCGAAGGAGACGAGAGCGTTTCAGGGTCTGGGCATCGGGAGTCCAGGCGACGGCGAGTTCCGTGAGGGATTGTCCGGTCGAGTCCGTGTTGGGGTCCATAAGGGTGAGAGTTCGGTTGCTTTCCGGTGGAAGTCGGCTCTGCTATGATCATGCGGTTTTCGTGATCGCAGACCGCCCTCCCTACGCCGATCCGCACGGTTCCACCATGCCAATCCTGAAGATCGCCATGTTTCCCGATGATGAGACCGTGCTGCGCACCCGTGCGCGCCCGGTCCTTAAAATCACGCCGGGCACCCGCCGACTCATTGAGGACATGTACGACACCATGCGGCACGCCGCCGGCGTGGGCCTCGCGGCTCCGCAGGTGTACGTGAGTCAACGCATCTTCGTCTACGATGTCGGAAATGGTCCCGAGGCGCTGATCAATCCCGAGATCCTGCAAGCCAGCGGAGACGAGTTGGCGGAAGAGGGCTGCCTCAGCATCCCGAGGCTGCACGGCGACGTGCCGAGGGCGACCCGAGTGGTGGTGAGCGGTCTGAACAGTCGAGGTCGGCGCGTTCGGATCGAGGCGGATGAGTTCCTCTCCCGGGTGTTTCAACACGAGATCGACCATCTCAACGGCGTTCTCTTCATTGATAAAGTCATCAAGAGCACACTGCACTGGATCACCCCGGAGCAGGAAGCCCGGCGTCGCGAGGCGGCCTATGAGGACACCGGCTACGACGCAGACGACAGAGATGTCGCTCCGTCGGGGGCCGGAGAGCCGGCGGCCCTGGTGTGAGCCTGGTGTTTATGGGAACGGCGCCCTTCGCGGTTCCCTGTTTGAAGGCGCTGACAGCCTCGGGCCGTGAGGTCGCGGCGGTTGTTACCCAGCCCGACCGGCCCACCGGGCGAGGACTGAAGCTGCAGGCTTCTGCGGTGAAGCTGGCCGCGGTGGAGCTCGGTTTGCCCGTGCTTCAGCCCGAGCGGGCGTCGCATCCCGGTTTTGCGGAGCAGCTTCGAGCCCTCGCCCCGGAGCGAATCGTGGTGGTCGCCTACGGGCAGATCCTGAAACCGCATGTGCTCGACATCCCCCCCGGGGGATGCGTGAACGTGCACGGCTCGATTCTGCCGGAACTGCGCGGCGCCGCCCCCATCGCGTGGGCCGTCATCCGCGGGTACGCGGAAACCGGGGTCACCACCATGTCCATGGATCCCGGGATGGACACCGGCGACATGCTGCTCTGGGAGTCGATACCCATCGGCGAGACCGAAACGGCTGGGGAACTCGCCGAGCGGCTGGCGCCGCTGGGCGCCTCCCTGCTGCTGCGGACACTCGACGGCCTGGAGCGGGCAGAGCTGACGCCCGTCCCTCAGGATTCGTCGCGCGCCACCTATGCTCCGATGCTTAAAAGGGAAACGGGCAGCATCGACTGGTCGCGCCCCGCCGGCGAGATCCTTCACCTCATCCACGGCTGCAACCCCGCGCCGGGCGCCTTCACCCTGGAATCCGGCCAGGTTCTGAAGATCTGGCGGGCTCGACCCGCAGGCTCGGCCGGTGGGAGGGCGGGAGAAGTGATGACCCTCGACCCGTTAACGGTGGCGTGCGGCGAGGGTACGCTGGAGCTGGTGGAGGTGCATCCCGCCGGCCGCGCTCGCTGTTCCGGATCCGAATACGCGCGAGGTCGTCGATGGGCGATCGGAAGCCGGTTCGGTGAAGGGAGCGAGTAGCCTGAGGCGGAAGTTCTCGGCGGGAAGAGCCACGCACGCCGGTGAGGTGGGCGGGGCGTCTGAAATGCGGGACTGCTGTGCGTTCATCCCAACGCACTCAGCAGGAATATTCTCCTCCGTGGTGAAAGGAGCAATATCGCCGGTGCTCTGCGACCCAGTCCGAATGTCATCAGCACTTCTCTCACTTCGTTCATCTCGACTTCGGCCTGGAAAGGGGGCGCACCGATGAGTTCAATGGCCCTGGAACCCACCGCCGAACAGCGCTTTCAGAAAGCCATCAAGCACAAGGTGAATGGGGAATACGATGTAGCCGAGGGTCTGCTTCGTACTCTCGTGGAAGAGAATCCCGCCAACCCGAGAGTGCGTCGGGAACTCGGTCTTGTCTTCTGCTTCACCGGCCTGTTCGATGAATCGCTGGATGAGCTTCGCAAAGTGGTGGAGATCGCTCCGAGCTATCTGGATGGCAGGAACAGCCTCGGCATGACCTACGCCATGCTCGGTTACATGGATGAGGCCAAGGCGGAGTTCGAGACGGTCCTGGAAATGGATCCGAACAACGCGGAAGCCCTTCGACAAATCGTCTACTTCCGTTAATCGCAACGACCGGACCCGGGGTGGAGCCGCCTCCCTGATTCCGGTCCGAGCGGTCGTCGTTTCCAGTTTCAGAAACCGGTATGTGGCTGCTTCGCCTCCCGGGCCTGGTGAGAGTGCTCGAGCGTTTCGGTGTCCTATGCCGATGGCGCGCCGGGATGACACTGGACCTTTCCCGCCTTCAGGAACGCCCCAGGCTTCCCCTCGGCTACGAGATCGTTCCGTGGGACGGCATGCGACTCCGAGAAGTGGCGCTGGCGGATCATGAGGCGTATCTGGGAACGGTGGATGCCCACCTCTATTGGCAGTACTTTTCCACTCCGGCCGGCTGCGAGCGGATGTGGCGCGAGGCGATCTCGGGGCGGTTCGGCGGCTTCAGTCCGGAGCACACGCGGCTGTTGATGCACGAGGGCCACGTATGCGGCAATGTCATGTCCTCGTTACGCTCCCCTTCCGACGGTTTCATCGGTAATCTGTCGGTGGTTCCTGCACACCGGGGCGGCACCGGTACGGCGTTGCTGCTGGAGGCGCTCTGGTCGTTCAAAAACGCCGGCGTGCGACGGGTGAGTCTGGCGGTAACTCTAGACAACCGGCGGGCGTATCACTTGTATGAACGCCTCGGTTTCGAGATTCACGGGGAGTTTCCCCTGGTGGTGCGGCCGAGGGGCGGCATCTTCATTTTCGGCTAACCGCCGGAGATAAGGCTTGTCCCGGGTGCAGGCAGTACTTCAACGACCCACCGTGCGGCAGTTCCTCAAGTTCTGCATCGTTGGCGCTTCCAGCACCGCCATCGACTTCACCATCTACATGTTGCTCATCGAGCGCCTGCACATTGATCGCGTGTTGGGAGTGAGCCTGATGGTGGGACGCCTGCTGGCGCAGTTTGTGTCCTTCGCGTGCGCGGTCTCCAACGGGTTTTACTGGAACAGCCGCTGGACGTTTCGCACCGAGCCGGGGAAGGATTGGAAAGCGACTTACGTCCGGTTCGTCCTCACCAACACCATCGGTCTCGCTCTCAACGTGACTATCCTCAGCGTGGTGTCGCACTTCGTGCCGGATGCGCTGACGAGTGCCCTCGCCGGGCGCCTTCGAGATCCCGACGGTTTTTTGGGGAAGGTCTGCGCGACGCTTGTGGTGGTATTCTGGAACTTTACCGCCAGCAAGTACTGGACGTTTAAGAAGTAGCCCAGCCCGCCCCATGCCGAAGACCGCCCGCTCCGAACCTTTGTCCGCCCCGCGAGCGGGCCGTTCCCCGCTGCTCTGGCTCACGCTGTTCCCTGTTCTGGCGGCGCTTCTGCTGTTCGACGTGCTTTTCGGCGGTCAGGTCCTGCTCCCGGCGGTCTTCCAGAACGCCTTCTACCCCTGGACCCAGGAGCTATCCGACGCGGCGCGTCAGGCGCTGCCCCAGTGGAATCCGCTTCAATGGGACGGGATGGCGGAGTTCTACCCCTGGCGGCTCCATGCGGTGAAGTCGTTCCAGTCCGGCTTTATTCCGCTCTGGAACCCCTCGGCACTCTGCGGCACGCCGTTCCTTGCGAACAGTCAATCCGCGCCGTTCTACCCGCTGCACGCCTTGCTGTACCTGCCCGGCGATCCCGGAACGGCGGTTCGCATGGGCTGGCTGGCGGCGCTCCACCTGACGCTGGCGGGATCGTTCACGTTTCTTCTGGCACGACACGTGGGGATGGGCGCGACGGCTGCGGCGCTGGCCGGCTCCGTGTACGAGCTTTCCGGGTTTCTGGTGCAGTGGCTGGAACTGCCGAGCTTTCCCGCGGTTTCGTGCTGGATTCCTCTGGTGGTGCTGTTGGTGCGCCTCTCCGTGCGAAAGGCGGACTTCGGTCTGGCCGCCGCTGCGGGACTCGCCGGAGGGGTGATGCTGCTGGCGGGCCATCTGCAGGTCGCGTTCTACGGCCTGATGGCGGCGGGCCTGTTCTGGCTGGCGGAGGCCCTCCCGGCGGCGCGACAGGGACGGCTGCTCCGGGCCATCGGCTGCGGCGCTCTGTTCGGCCTCATCGCGCTCTGCCTCGCGGCGCCTCAGATGCTGCCCTCCATCGAGCTCAGCCGCATCTCCCACCGCGTGGGCGCGCCGACCGAAGAGGGTTACAAGGCGTACACCCAGCTCGCTCTGCCGGCTGCGAACTGGCTGAGCCTGCTCATCCCGGATGTTTACGGCTCCCCGCTGCGGGGCGACTACTGGGCGCTCTGGCGGTACGGCGCCCCGAACGTGCTGGAGTTCGCCGGCTACTGCGGCCTGCCCGCCACCGCGCTGGCGCTGCTGGCTGCCTTGCGGAAGGTCGCCCGACGCGAAGCGATGCTCTGGTTCGGACTGGGACTGTTCGCCTTCCTGCTCGCCTCCGGCACCCCGCTTTGTCGCCTGTTCTACTTCGGCGTGCCCGGCTTCGCGCAGTCGGGCTCTCCCGCCCGGGCTCTGGTGCTGGTTTGTTTCGCCGCCGCGCTGTTGGCGGGCTTCGGCGCCGAAGAGATCCAGGAGCGCGTGGAGCGGGATTGGAAGAGCGCTGCCCTGTCGCTGGCGGGCGCGTGCGTGCTCATCGCCGCGCTGGTGGGAATCCTCTGGGTGCTGGCGCCCGGCCTCGCTGCTCGGGAGTACACCAAGCAGGTTGATCTGACGCCGGTGTTGAGCGCGGTTTCGGCGCCCGCGCTCGGACGGGGTCTGCTGATGCTCGCCGCATCGGTGGGGTTGGTGACGATCCTGGCCTGGCTCCTGCGTGACAACCCGTCGGAGCAGCGCCGGGCGACGATTGGCGGAGCGCTGCTGTTCACGGCCGCCGGGACGCTGCTCTTCTCCGGGCTGGGCGCGAATCCCACCGTGCCGGATGGCTTCGCTTACCGGAGCACGGAACTGACCCGGTGGCTCGCCGCGCAGCCGGACCGCGTCTCTACCCTCAATCGCGGCTGGCGACTCGACCAGACCTCGTCCGCGCTGATGCCGCCGAACACCTCCACCGCGATGGGTTGGCGTGATACCCAGGGCTACGACTCGCTGCTCCTCGGAGCGCACCGGCGTCTGGCGGATGCCGCCGACGCAACGGGCAATGCCTCTCCCCAGGCCAACGGGAACATGGTCTTCACCCGTGCGCCGCTCTCTTCGCTCCACGCGCTGATGGCCGCGCCCATTCTGGTCAGCCGGGTGGCGCTCGATCCTCTGCCGCCGATCCATCCGTTCACCGCGGGCCCGGTCTACGTCTACCGCAACCCCGCCGCGCTGCCCGAAGCACGAGTGATCTCGTACTGGGAAGACTGCTCCGACGCCGACGCGATCTCGAAGTTGAAGCAGTGGTCCGCCGACGATCTCACCAACAGCGCGCTCATCCACGACAGTCGCGCATCGGACCTCGGCGCGCCGGCAGCGGGTGGTCCTCCTGGCGCCACCCGGCCCGTGACCCTCCATCGGGACCGCGGCCCAAATCGGATTCGCCTGCGACTCGATGCCGGCCCTGCGGGATTGCTTCTCCTGGCAGAGAGCGCCGCCCCGGGCTGGCGGGCCTACACCGCAGGGACGTCCCAGCCGTTTCAACCCGCCCGCGCCAACATCGCTTTCCAGGCGGCGCCGGTGGGTCCGAACGCCGCCGAGATGGAATGGCGCTATGAGCCGAGCAGTTTTCGAGCGGGCCTCTGGCTCGCGCTCACGGCGATGAGCGCGCTCACCGCGCTCGCCGCTGCCCGGATCGGCGTCAGACGTACCGGACCCGGATCAGGTCGTCCAGATCCCGCATAATCACGTCCAGTTCCGCGAGGTCGATGGCGTCGAGCACCGCCGGCGCCCCGCGGTGCACGGCCGTCGCGAAGACGCCGCGTCGCCGCAGCACCTCCTTGTAGGCGGCGACCTGATACATGGACTCGTAATTGGTCAGCGGCAGCAGGCGGTTGAAGAGATCCCGCGCTTCCCGCTCGCGCCCCGCCACGAGGTGGTTCCAGATGTCCACCTGCACGTCCGTCATATGGCAGGCGGGCATGGTGCCGCACGCCCCGCGCGCCATCTCGTTGAAGAGGTGGCGGCCGCCCTGTCCCCCCATGATCCCTTCCACGCTGTCGCCGCAGAGATCGCGCAGCTTGCTCAGGACCTGTGTACCAACGGCGGTCTCCTCCTTGAGGAAGCGCACTCCGGGGATCTCGCGCACCATCCTCGCCATGAGATCCACCGGCATGGGGGTCCCGATGGGAGGGATGAAGTCCTGGATCACGATCGGGATCTTCACGGCGCCGGCGATGGCCTGGTAGTAGCGATAGATCTCCTCGCCCGCCGCCTTTCGAATGGCGGGCGGCATGGCCATGACGGCGTGCGCGCCCGCCGACTCCGCGTGTCGCGCCAGCCCCACCCCGTGGTGCGCGCTCAGCGCCGTGCAGCCCGCGATGAACGGCACGCGCCCCGCGTTCTCCTCGGCGACCACCTCCACCACGCGTCGACGCTCTTCATCGCTGAGGGTGTAGAACTCCGAGGCGTTGACCGGCGCCACCAGCCCGTGGGCGCCGCAGTCGAGACAAAAACGCACCTGTCGGCGCAGGCTGCCCTCATCCAGATCCCCGTTCTCGAGGAACGGGGTGCACAACACCGCGAACACACCCCAGTATCGCATTCTCAGTCTCCGAATCGCGTCGCCCGGGGGCATTCAGGCCCTTTCCGGGAGCGGACAGGGGTAGAATTAGCATGCCATGTCAGCCCCGACCTCCCTCACCTACGCCGACTCCGGAGTCATCCCCGCCGGAAAGCCGCTTGCCGGCCTGCTGCATTGGGTCAACCAGACCCTGTCGTTCCGCTCCGGACTGGGCGAACCGGTGCTTGGCATCGGCTATTACGCCAATGTCCTGCGGCTCACCGAGACCCTTGGCCTCGCCATTTCCACCGACAGTGTGGGCACCAAGGTGCTTGTCGCCGAGATGATGGGCAAGTACGACACCCTCGGCATCGACTGCATCGCCATGAACGCCAATGACATCATCTGCGTCGGCGCCGAGCCGCTCGCGATGGTGGACTACGTGGCCGTTCAGGAAGCCCGCGCCGATGTGCTCGAGCAGCTCGGACGTGGACTGTATGAGGGCGCCCGCCAGGCGAACATCAACATCCCCGGCGGCGAGCTCGCCCAGCTTCGCGACGTGGTCCAGGGCATCGAGCCGGACAGCGGTGTCGACCTGGTGGGCACTTGCGTGGGTGTGGCGAACCTCGACCGGCTCATCGTGGGCGAGGAGATTCAACCCGGTGACGTGGTGATCGGCCTCGCCAGCAGCGGCGTTCACTCCAACGGTCTCACCCTCGCTCGCAAGGCGCTCTTCGGCTCGAACGGCTACCGCCCCAACCAGCACGTGGACGAATTCGGCCGCAGCGCCGGCCTGGAGCTGTTGGAGCCGACGCGGATGTACGTGCGCCCCGTCTGGCAGATGATCTCCAGCGGCCTCCCGATCCACGGGCTCTACCACATCACCGGCGACGGGCTGTTGAACCTCAACCGCGGCAAGCGCCCCATCGGCTTTGAGATCGACTCCCTACCGACGCCCCAACCGGTGTTCGACGCCATCGCCCGCTGCGGCGGAGTCTCCCGAGAAGAGATGTATCGGGTCTACAACATGGGGGTCGGCTTCTGCGTTGTGGCGCCCGAGGGCTCAGCGGAGGGCCTCCGCGCCATCGCGACGGAGCACGGGATCGAGTCATGGGTCCTCGGTCGCGCCGTGCCCGATGAGCGCCGCCGCGTGTGGCTCCGTCCCGTGAATCTCGTCGGCGAAGACGAGGAGTTCACGGCGGGCGAGTAGCCTGGCCCCCGCCTGCCCCATCTGTGGTCAGGCGGGGCGGCCACTCCTGAAGTGCGACCCGCTTCCCGTGCTGGGGCCGGAACCAGGAATCGGCGCTTCAGTCCAGAGCCGCGAGTCGCCGCCGCAGGTCCGCCGGCATCCAGGCAAGCCCCGGCTTCAGGCATCCGCTCTGCTCCAGCGCCTCAGCGATTTCCAGGGCCAGACTCAGAGTTTCCCGGGCCTCGATGGGAGACGCGTCCGCCAGTCTCACGAGAGATACGATCAGGTCGGTCTGGTAGTCCGCCCGGTCCGGGTGCTGCTCCACCAGCCGCAGTCGCAGATTCAGCGAGTCGCGGTACGCCTGCCGGGCCTGTTCCGCCTGTCTCGACGCCGCGTAGAGCTCTCCCATGCGCTCGTAGGAGACTGAGAGGTCGCGTTGATAGTCAGCCCGGTCCGGCTCCCGCTCCGCCAACCGCAGAGCGATTCTCAAATCACTCTCGTACGCTTCCCGCGCCCGCTCCACCTGTCCCAGCGCCCAATAGAGATCCCCCAAGCGTCCGTAGGAAACCGACAGGTCGCGCTGGAAGTCAGCTCGGTGCGGCTCTTGCTGCGCCAGTCGCAGACGGATCTTGAGCGCACTCTCATACGCCTGGCGGGCCTGTTCCGCCTGACCCAGTGCGGCACAGAGGTCGCCCAGTTTGTTGTAGGAGCCTGACAGGTTGCGCTGGTGGTCGATCCGTTCCGGCTGCTGCCTGACCAACGTCTCGGCGATCTTCAGCGCGTCCTCATAGACCTGCCGGGCCTGGTCCGCCTCTCCAAGCGTCGCAGAGAGGTCGCCCAACTTGTTGTAGGAGACCCACAGGTCGGTCTGGTAGTCGGCTCGGTCTGGCTCCCTCTGCGCCAGATCCAGAGCGATCTTGAGGCCACTTTCGTACGCGTTGCGGGCCTGCTCTCCCTGGCCCAGCGCTGCGAGGAGGTCGCCCAGGCGCTCGTTGGAGACCGAGACATCGCGCCGGTAATCGGCTCGGTGCGGCTCGCGCTGCGCTAACCGCTGCCGAATCTTCAGGGCCCCTTCGTACGACTGCCGTGCCTGCTCCCACTGTCCCAGTGCTCGATAGAGGTCGCCGAGATTGTCGTGGGAGACCGACAGGTCGGTCTGATAATCGGCTCGGTCCGGCTCCTGTTCCGCCAGAGCCACCAGCAGTGAATTAGACTCCTCGGCCGCACTCAGCCCCTGGGAAATCTGCCCCCGGGCTACCGATGCTTCCACCAGGCGTCCCAATGCGAGTGCGAGCGACCATCGGGCCACCGAGTCGGAGGGACGGAGTTGTAGTTGCTCACGGGCAGTGGCAACATCCGCCGCGGCTCGAGCCGGATCCGAACTGGAATGATCCGCCTCCGGGCTGATCTCACCGCTCCGAGGGATGTCCGGCTGGTGTTCCGAGGTGACGGCAGGCTGTGGCGGTGTGTCGAACTGAAGAAAGGCGCTCCGAACCGACCAGAGGTCGGGCGCCTCTACGGAGAGGGTCTGCAGCAGCGTCTGGGTGAGCCAGAAGATCACGCTCTCCGGAAACGTTCGGGCTATGGTATTGCGCCGTTCGTTCAGGCGCCGGAACAACTCCGCCCAGATGGGAACCTCGTCGCTCCCGACCCCGGATCCATCCAGCAGCAGGACGCGGCGGAATTCGGATCCCTCCGGAGGCGCCGTCGTAAGCGCATGCTGCAAGGAATCGGCCAGCGCGCTGAATGCCTCATCCCCGACGAGATCGTGGCGAGGGCGCACCACCGTCACCCGGATCGGATCGCCCCCGGCCGCCTCCACGGCCCCCGGGAGTTCATCGACGGCCTCCTGAACCACCCGCGGCGAGTCCCCCAGCGCCAGAAGAAACTGGAAGTTGCTCCCGAGGATCAGCACCCTCACCAGGCGCTGGAAATCGGGGCTCGAACGAATCGAGGAAGCGTCCGGCGAGGACTGATCCGGCCACGGCGAGGATGCGAACATCACTCAGTTTGGGGTTCCGCGGCGCTCTCGCCGGCTTTGCGCAGTGCTTCCTGAACTCCCGGAATTCGGAGTACCGCCGGGTGCAGGTCGAACCAATCCTGCTGGTTCAGATAGCGAAGCACGGCGCTGTTTGTCAACATCGAGTCGACGAAGCTCCTGTGCTCTGCCTCATCTGCAGTGACATATCGGTTGATGTGAACCTTCGCCAGCCACTCAAACGCGTCCGCCGAGACGACCTTGCGGTATGCGTCCTCCAACTCCGCGCCCACCCGGGCAAAATCAGGCTCCGAGAGCGGATAGTCGGACACCTCCAGGATGGCCCGAAGCATCCGGATCAGATCCCGCGGGTACCCGCCGGACCATTGGATGAGCCGTTCCACCCGTTGCTCTGCGTCAGGCCCAAGCAACTCCGCAAGTCCGTCGTCGGGAATCCGCCGTCGCACCAACTCGCGAACGACCTCTATCCCCTCCAGATACAACTCGCCCTCTTTGGAGTAGAGCTTGATCATCGGAAGGAAGAGTACGTCTTCCACGCGACGAGCAATCAGCGCGGGGGGAACGGTGTAGAGCACATGGACGGGAAGTCTCAGATAGGGAGCGCCACCTGAGAACACCCGCTCCGCACTCTGAATCACACTCTCCCAATTGGTGCTGATCCCCCTCAGCTTTTCGAGCGAATCAACCACGATGAAGAGGCCGGCATAGCCGAGTGACCTGGCGCGACTTTCCAGTCCTAACATCGCTTCCCGCGCCTGTCGCAAGAACTCGGAAAGGTGGGTCGCCAGCACCCTTCGAACTCGCTCGCGGAACGTCGGCTCGGTCTTGAGTTTGACGTCGAGCTTGACTCCAGCAGGCAGTCCAAACGTCAGCTTCTCGGGTTCTACCACGGTGTGCTTGAGGAACTCCAGGACTCGCTTCGTAAAACCATCCTGGGCTGCCCCATCCGGATCTTTCCCTTCTTTTGTGAGAACGTCTCGCTCCGTCTGCAGGATGATTGCGATCAAGATGTCGGGGACGTCGATGGGATTGTGGATGTCGAGCTGAACTTCCGCATCCACGTAGACCGGGAGGAAGTGCGCTCCGTCAGGGTCCGCCAACCGCCCCATGAGGCGCCGAATCTCTGTGGACTTTCCGGACCCGGGAAGTCCCGTGAAAAGCACCATCACGGGACGGGGGGAGCGCTCGAACTTGGATGCGAGACGGTCGACCCACCGAATGCCCCTCACGGAGACTGGACCAAACGAGTCCAGATCCAGGTTTCGATCATCCGACGGGTCCAGCGACTCGAGTGGGTCGCACCTGCCGTAGTACGTTCGGAGTGTCCGGATGCCGAGTGACATGTCTTCGCTTCCCAACCTGCTGCGGAACCGGGAGGGCTATCAGGTGTCGGGCAGCCGACCCAGAACCCCATCTCCAATTATACGGTAGCCCGTGGCCCTACAATCGGCGCCAGTGGCGCTCGACGGGGATGGGGATCTCGGGGATGCGCCAGTAGTGCTCGGGAGCGTCGCGCCAGTGAGGAAGGGCCGTGCCGTCTCGTTCGTAGACGATCTTGCCGGCGCGGAGGGTGAGCGCGCACTCCAGCTTACGGTCTGTGTCGATCCGGGTGTGCCCGCAGTCTTTCAGCGAGAACTGGCCGCGGCGGAGTTCGAGAAGAGCAACATCCGCCTCGGCGCCGACGGTGAGCGTGCCGAGTTCCGGGCGGTGGATCGCGCGGGCCGGCGTGACGGTGGAGCGGTAGATCACCTCGTGCAGCGGCATACCGATCGCCAGGAACTTGGACATCGTGTCGAGCATGCTGTTCACGGGCCCACGGATGCTGCCCATGTGGAGATCCGTGCTGATGCTGTCCGGCGGGAAGCCGTCGTCGAAGGCGCGCTTGCCGTTGCGGAACCAGAAGCTGGCGGCGCCGTGGCCGACGTCGAACCAGACGCCGCGCTCGCGGGCCTGCCGCATGTAGGGCTGCACACGTCCCTCATCGTCGATGACCGGGAACTGGCGTGCGAAGACGTGTGTGTGGATGTCTCCGGGCCGCAGGTGGTTCAGGATAAGATCGGGGTACGGCCGCTCCGGTGGGCGGGGCCAGAAGTCGACCATCACGGGCATCCGGCAGAGCTCGCCCGCCTCCACCGCGCGGTCGACGGACTCCCACGGCGGGTGCTCGGCGTCGAACGGCAGGCTGGTCCAGTAGTGTGCGGTCTTGATGCCGACGACCACATCGCGATGCTCCAGCGCCGCGGCCGCGGCCATTTCCACGTCGAAGTTGGAGATCGTCTGCTCGCAGTCGCCCATGCCCTGCTTCGCGATGTTCACCAGGGCCAGGATGCGGGTGATGGAGCGGTCGATGACGGTTCGCCGGAAGTGCGTGATCTCGTTCGCCCCCGCCGTGCCGACATCCACGCCCGTGGTGACGCCGGACGACAGAAAGTGCGCGTCGGCGTGCAGGCTGCCCATCCACGACTCGGGACTCTGATCCTGCCGGTTGACGTAGGCGTGAAGGTGAATGTCGAGGAGCCCCGGAGTCACCAGCAGGCCGGACGCGTCGATGGCGTTTCGGGAGCGCGCGGGGTTCAGATCCGGCCCGACCTCCGCGATCTTGCCGCTGGTGATCCCGACATCGGCCGGACCGTACAGGCCGTTCGCCGGATCGATCACCCAACCACCCTTGACCAACAGATCGAAGTCGCTTTCCGATTGGGACATCGCGTTGCCCTTTCCCGCGCCGCGAGGGCCAGGACCCTTACTTCGGGCCGACCGCAGGCGCCGAAACTCGTTCCTCACTCCGAGCCGGCTTCCCTTGCCGGATGAGAAGGCGCCCACACCGCTTCAAGATCGAGCGTTGCGAGCCTCACAATTCACCTGCGCGGGGGCCTATCATGAGAGGGCGTTGGCGCGGTGTCGTCTCCGACGCCTGTCCGTGTCGCCGAAATCCCCACCCGGAGGGCATTACCTTGAACCGCCGCCGCCTGCTGACAACACTGTCCCTGGTCACCCTCGCCGCCGTCGCCGGTACGGCGCCGCGCTCCGCTGCCGCCGCTTCGGGTACCGTGGCGGTGCTTCCCGCAGCCATCGTGAACAGCGCCGTACAGAACGGTCCCAAGCTCACCGGCGCCATGGAGACGGTGCTGAAGGGCAAGGGCCTGCGACCTCTGGACGCGACCCTCGTCACCCGAGCCGTGTCGGCCGCCGGCATGAAACTGGCGCAGCCCCAGCCGCTTGGCCGGTTGGCCGCCCTTGGCAAGACCCTCAAGGCGGACTACGTCGTTTACACGCGCATCCTCAGCGTGGGGAAGCCGATCAATGCGCGAAATGAGACCGATCGGGAGGCTGTGATGCTGGTGAATGTGGTGGATGTGGCCACCGCACGGATCAAGCACACCTACCAGAGCTCGGTGGCCTTCTCCGACGCTTCCAACAATCGCCAGTCGTTGATTCCCGACGCCGCCGCGCGCGAAGCGGCTGAGAAGATGCTCGCCGCGTTCCTCAAGCCGTAGACGTGGGTCCGGGCCGCGCGGCAGAGGATGCCGCGCGGGATCTGGTATAGTTGCGCGGGCCGAGCCCTGGCCCGCGCCGCTCCATTCATGCCAACCGGAATCGTCCCCCATTCGGGCCCGCGACCGTTCGATCTCGAGCGAGTCCGCGCCGACTTTCCCATCCTCACGCGCCTCGTGCGGGGCAAGCGGCTCGTCTATCTCGACACAGCCGCCTCCGCTCAAAAGCCGGCCCGCGTGCTGGATGCGGTGGATCGCTTCTACCGGGAGCACAACGCCAACGTACATCGCGGCGTATATACGCTAAGCGAGGAGGCCACCCGTCTCTACGAAGGCGCGCGAGTGCGGGTGCAGCGGTTTCTGGGCGCCCGCGATCCGCGGGAGATTGTGTTCCTACGCGGGACCACGGAGGCCCTGAATCTCGCGGCGTTCTGTCTCTCCACGCGGTGGAAGCCGGACGATGAGATCGTGGTCAGCGCTCTGGAGCACCACTCCAATCTCGTGCCGTGGCAGCTTGCCGCGGAGCGAACGGGCGCACGGATCCGCGTTATCCCCCTCAACGCGGACCACTCGCTCGATCTGGACGCCTTCGACCGGTTGTTGAACGAGCGCACCCAGGTGGTCGCCGTCAGCCATGTCTCCAACGCGTTGGGCTGTGTCGCGCCGCTCCGGGAAATCTCTGAGCGAGCCCACGCCGTGGGAGCGCTGGTGGTGGTGGACGGCGCCCAGGCGGCGCCGCACCTCCCGATTCGAGTCGCCGAATTGGGATGCGACATGTACGCCTTCTCCGGCCACAAGTGCTATGGCCCGACCGGGATCGGCGTGTTGTACGGGCGTCTGGAGCTGATGCAGTCTCTGCCGCCCTATCAAGGAGGCGGCGAAATGATCCGCTCCGTCTCCTTCGAGCGCTCGACCTATGCCGATCCGCCCCACCGCTTCGAAGCCGGCACGCCGGACATCTCGGGCGCGGTGGGCCTGGGAGAGGCGATCGATTATCTTGAGTCGTGGGATCGAGACTCCGCAAGGGCCTATGAACGGGCGCTGCTGGAGTACGCGATCGAGCGCTTGTCCACGGTGGACGGCGTTCGGGTTCTCGCGGGTGGGGAGGAGCCGGCGGCGGTTCTCTCGTGCGTGCTCAAGGGAATCCATCCCCACGATGCGGCGACCATCCTGGATCAGGACGGCATCGCCGTGCGGGCGGGACACCACTGCGCTCAGCCGCTGATGGAGCTTCTCGGGGTGCCCGCCACGCTGCGGATGTCGCTCGGACTCTACAGCGGTCGAGACGACGTGGACGCCTTCGTGGTGGGCCTGCGAAAGGTCAGGGAGTGGCTGGGGTAGGAGGCGATGCCGCCGGAAGCGCATCGAGCTCCCGTCGGGCGCCGGCATGGTTCGGATCCAGCGCCAGGGTCTTCGCAAGCAATGCGCGGGCCTCCGCAACGCGGCCTCCCTCCAGCGCCGCCATCGCGAGGTTGAAGTTCAGCGATGGATGCTCCCGCGCGCCCGGAGCCGTCGCCAGAGCGGCGCGCCAGATCGCCTCCGCCTCTCCCGCGCGACCCTGATCCCAGAGCGAGGCGCCATGGTTCAGCCTCACGTCGACATTGGTTGGGTCGAGCCGAGCCGCTTCTCGGTAGTAACCCTCTGCCTCGTCCGGCCGACGCATCTCCCTGAGGCGATTGCCGGCGCTGAACCAGTCCATTGCGTCGGCGCGAGGTGATCGAGTCGGATACCAGTCCACCCAAACGAGCAGCGCGGCGGCGATGAGCGCGACCGCCATGGATCGGGGCGGGGCCGGCGCACGGCCTCGAAACGCGTCGGTGCAGCTCACCAGAAGCGATGCCGCGAAAACGGTGAGGAGGGCCGCCACGGGGAGCCGAAAACGATCCGCCACGAAGAAGAGTACGAAGCTCACGGTGTAGAGCCCCGCAAACAGGGTGGGAAGACGAGTCTCGGGCCGTCGACGGGCGGACCTGACCATGGCGACCAGCCCGAGCGGCGCGACCAGCCCGTAGCCGATCGGGAAGGCCCAGAGCACCGGCGCCATGCGGCTTCGGACGAAGTCGAATGAGTGATTGTTCCGGATTTCCCGGTGGGTGAACGCCAGCACCAGCTTCTTGAAGGTGAGGCGGAGCGCCCCTCCGAGGTCGGCTGACCACCACGCAAGGCCCTGACGAACCCAATAGGACTGAGCTTCCGACGCCTTCAAGGGTCGACCCGCAGCCTCTTCCGCCGCCCGGCGTCCAAACAGTTCGACGGAGTCTCGATAGGTATCGGTGTAGGCGTAGCGGCGAGGGGTCGTCGGCGTGATGCCGTCCGCATCGGGTCGGTTGCCGAGGAAGAAGTTGATGCCGCCCTGCGACGCAATGAATACCGGATCCCCCGAGACGATGACGTTGCGGAGCGTGACGCCCCCCACCGGGATGAGAATTCCGAGGAACAGGGCAGCGCATCGGATCAGAACAGAGGGCCCCTTGGCTGCGCCGCCGAAGTATCGCGGCGCCACCGCCGCGGCGACGGTCAGCGGCAGCCCAACCAGCGCGTTGGGCCGAGTGATTGCCGCCAGTCCCGACACCAGCCCTGCTCCCAACCACCCGACGACGGTCGGCGCATTCAGCGCACATCCGGCGGCGAAGAGGAACGCCAGAGTGAGGAAGACCTCCAGCACCGGGGTATGGAGCTCTCCTTCGAAGAAGACGAGGGGGCCGTAAAGGGCGAGCAAGCCCCCCGCCACCCATCCCACGCGGCGATCTCCAAACCAGGCGCGCCCCAATTGAGCGGCCAGCACACAGCTTCCGGCTCCCAGCGTCGCCTGGACCAGTCGGGCCGCCCAGTAATTCGGGCCCGCGAGTCGATAGATCGCGCCAAGCATCCACACATAGAGCGGCGCTCGAAAGTAGGGCTCGGCCGGTTCCCTCCCCTGCGCCAGTTCCCGAGCCTGAAGGTCGTGGTAGAGCGAGTCCAGCGCCGGAAGCCAGAAGGGCGACTGGGAGTACTGCACGAGATAGAGCAGCCGGACCGACAGCGCGGCGAGAAAGATCCACAGCAGGGTCCGCTGCCAGGTCGGTCCGGGCGGCTCCGAACGGTCCGAGGACGGTTCGGCACGCTCCCTGTCGGTCATGGAACTCGAGGCCTTGCGGCGACGCGATCCCATGCCTGTTCAAACAGCGCCGCGCTCTGGTAGCCGCAGCCGGCGTAGTGGTTATTGTAGTACGCGAAAATGCGATTGGCGCGATGGTTGAACTCCGAGAGAACCTCCGCCCAGAGTTCGGTTTCCTGCACCCGATCCAGCACCAGCCGATCCCAGTCTTTCGTGATCTCCTCAATGCCGTATCGGTCTCCCAGCCAGCGCACATACAGGAAGTCCGCCGTCATGGCGCCTCGTCGCCGGGCATACTCGCGAGCGGTGGGCATCCAGGGATGGTCCACCCATGCCAGCGCCACGCCGTGGCTGCGGAGAGCCTCGAACAGCGGGGGCTGCAGCCAGGTCTTGTTCCGCACCTCCAGCGCAAACCGGATGTCGGTCGGCAGCAGCGGGAGAAACGGCTCCAGTCGTTCCATAAAGGCGGGCAAGTGAGGGATCTTGTCCTTCCGAAAGTAGGGGAACTGAAGCAGGATCACGCCCAGTTTGGGTCCCAGACGGCGCATCGAGGTGAGGAAGCCTTCGAGTTCCCCAACGCAGTCGACCATGAGCTTCTCGTGGGTGATGGTTTGCGGAGCCTTGGCGCTGAACACGAAGTCGTCGGGCGTCCGCTCCAGCCAACCATCGACAGTCCGCGCGGAGGGAGCGCGATACCAGGTGGCATCCACTTCCACCGAGCGAAAGTGATTGGCGTAGTGGCGGATCCACTCCGGCCCCGGCAGGTCCTCAGGATAGAAGGGTCCGCGCCAGGAGGGAGCCGTCCAGCTCGATGTGCCCAGATAGAACTGTTCGGGAAGAGACATGGCTGGAATGGTTCTATCAGGGCGGCGGCCCGAAGCACGAAGTCGGAAGAGGCTCCGCTGACCAACGGGTCGAACGGTGGAGCGGCGTCGGACCGGACGATGCGGGTGGGGAGTTCAGGATGCAGACAAGACGATCATTGTTGGCGACGGCTCTGGGGGTCGGAGCAGGTTCACTGGCGGCGGTTCGCGAGACTCAGGCTGCCGGGACCGGCCCCTGGGAACTCTCTCGGCTGCGCCGCACCCCGGGCCATGAGATGAAGACCACGGCCACGCTGACGGAAGCCGGCGTCCCGATCCGCCTCTCGGAGCTTTTCTACGAGAGCGAGCCGTGGATGGAGCGACCCGCCACTCGGGTCTTCGGCTATTACGCTCGGCCCGTCGACGCGGGGGATGGGCGTCCGCTGCCGGCGATGGTGCTGGTGCATGGCGGAGGCGGGAAGGCCTTTCCGGAGTGGGCCCGCCTCTGGGCCTCCCGCGGCTACGCGGCGCTGGCGATGGATCTGGCCGGCAAGGGCGCCGACGGCAAGCCCCTGCCCGACGGTGGCCCGGACCAGACCGATGAGTGGAAGTTCCGCCGGCTGAAAGACGGAGTCAAGAATGCGTGGCCCTACCATGCGGTCTCGGCGGTCATCCGCTGCGTCTCGCTGCTTCGTTCCATGCCGGAGGTTGATGCGGATCGGGTGGGCATCACCGGCATCTCCTGGGGCGGCTATCTCACCAATCTGGTGATGAGCCTCGACGACCGCCTGAAGGCGGCGGCTCCGGTGTACGACTGCGGTTTCCTTCACGAGAACAGTGCCTGGCTTCCGGTCTTCGCCTCGCTGCCGGCGGCGGAGAAGCAGCTCTGGGTGGACAACTTCGACCCATCCCGCTACCTGGAGCGCTGCCGAACTCCCATGCTGTGGGTAAACGGCACGCACGACTTCGCCTATCCCCTCGATAGCTATCGCAAGAGCTATCAAGCCACGCGGGGCCGCAAGACCCTTTGCATCACCCACAAGATGCCCCACGGCCACCCCCAGGGCTGGGCGCCTTCGGAGATTGGTCGTTTCGTGGATTCCCACTTCCGCCCGGGCCCGGAAAACCCCCCGCTCGCCCGCTTCGGTCGACTTCGCGAGGAGCAGGGCGCCGTATCGGTTTCGGTGGAGAGTGAGCTGGAGCTTCGGTCGGGCCAGTTGCTCTGGACCGCGGACCTCTCCAGTCCGTGGCAGCAGCGAGAGTGGCGCATGGCGGCGGCCACGCTCAGCCCGAGAGGCCGCGATGGCGTTCAGATGAGCGCGGCGCTCCCGACCAGCGCGCCCGCCGCCTACTTCCTCACGGCGACCGACAGCCGCGGCGGCACCGTCAGCACCGAGCACCGCGACTTCGTCCCAGGCGAACACTCTCCCCGCTGAGGCCATCCTTCGCAATGCCGGACATCGTCGACAGCGTTCTCCAGCGGCTGGCCCAACTCATCCGCGACTCCAGCTTCGAACCGCTGGAGTCGGATACCCTGGAGATCAAACCCGTGCCCGGCGACGGCGGTTCATGGCGAGAGCGGCACAAATCCGCCAACGCTTTTCTAAATACCCGTGGCGGGTTGCTGCTGCTGGGCATCGCCGAGAGGGGCCAGGGCGCAGCGCGCAGGTATGAGTTCACAGGCTACTCGGAGTCCGCAGAGGAGAAACTCAAGGAGTTGCCCGCCCTCTTCACTGACCGACAGGGGCGGGCGCTTGACTTACGGGAACAGTTTCCACGCTGGGAACTGCGGGAGTTTCTCCACGGCCGCGTTGCAGTGGTGTGGATCGATGAGCTACCGGCGGACCAGAAGTATGCGTTCTACCGCGGAACGGCCTTCAAGCGAGTCCTGACCGGGGATCATACGCTCTCCCAGGCGGAACTGGACTCGCAGGATCGCTATCGCGAAGAGACATGGTTGGGTCGAGAACTTCAGCCGATGGCCGGGCTCACCCTGGACAACCTGAATGTCGACGCCCTGAACGACTTCATCCAGCATCTCAATCGGCCCGTTCGCATTGAAACGGTGAAGCCTGACCTTGAAGCCGCCCGCTCCTTCCTGGAGAGAAAGCAGTTTGTCCGCGACGGCGCGCCCACCGTTCTCGGCATGCTCGTGTGTGGACGTTTCCCCGAAGACTACCTGGGTTTCTGCTGCCACCTGCACGGTTACGTGGATGCGCCGCAGGAGATCGCCCGAGACAAACAGGACTTCACCGGCAACGTCTTGCCGTTGATGGAGTCCGGCCTGGCCTACCTGCTTCGGAACATTCAGGTTGGGATCGTGGCGAGAGACGGAGGCTCCGATGCCCTGGAGTACCCGGAAGAAGTGCTGCGCGAGACGGTCAACAATGCACTGGCTCATCGAGACTACTCCATCGACAAGCAGGTCACGATCGCCATCACACCGGGGAAGGAGATCGCCATTCGGAACCCCGGCCGGTTTCGCCCCGGACATCTGATCGAACACCCGGGTGACGCGATCCCGCTGCGACGCATCATACCGGAGGCCCGCGCCCGAAACCCGAAGCTGGCGGATGTGCTGCGGGTGTTTCGCAAATGGGAGGGCCGAGGGATCGGAATGGCCACCCTGGTCAATCTCTGCCTGGCCGACCGAATCGACATCCCCACCTACCGCCTCTACACGGAAGAGGTCTGCCTCGTTCTGAAACCCGGACGACTCTGCTGCGAGACGATCGAAAGCCGGCTTTCGGAGTTTGATGCCTACATCGAGGGGAAGTTAAACGGCAGCCCGATCACCACCGACCAGAAGTGCGTACTGGCGTACCTGATGAAGTCGGAATGGGCCAACGAGCGCGTTCGCTACTCGATCCTGCTGACGCCGGACAACAACCACTACGATCAACTCCTGCACCTGGAGCGCTGCGGCCTCATTCGGCAGCACCCTCAAAGCACCGCCGTTCACCCCATCTACGTTGTGGATCGGGTGCTGATGCAGCGTGGCTACACCGCCGAGCTGCTCGCCCGATACGGGGAACGAGTGCAACGGCTGGACCCGAAGGCCCGCGCGGCGCTTGAAGTCGCCTACCGACACGCGACCTTTTCGAAGACGCCGACCTTGAGCGCCCGGAGAACTGCCTTCAGCCTCTGGCGAGAGCAGCGCCGCGGCTCCGAGAACATCCGGGAGTTTGAGAGCTTCTACCGCACGATCCGCACGGCCTTCAATCGACTCGAACGAGGCGGATACCTCCAGCGGTGCGAGACGGGCCGGGGCTACGAACTCGGGCCGCCGTCGTCTCACGCAGCCGATCCGTTCGGCGAGGATCCTCGCAGCCGTTAGGTCCGCTCACGCCCCCACCTGTGCGTGGGAGACCGCACGGCGTCAGTTCACTCCACCACATCCGATCCAGTGTGCGTCTGCCATGAGCCACGGATCTGAGGAGCATCCGCAGGCTGGGGTCCCGCTACGGACGAAGCGACCGACTCAGTGCCACCACCGCCCAACCGCTGGCCGCCGATGAAATGAACTGGTCCTTCCCGTGCGGGAAGCCGCTCTCAAAGTAGGTCTGGATCGGCTTGCTCCGGGTCACGACCTTCCATGTGCCGTCCGGAAGTTGTGCTTTCAAGAGCCAGGCCACGCCGCGCTGGTAAGCGGGGTCGGAGGCTTTCACAGCGCCCCCGTCCGCCAGAGCAACCATCGCACTGGCCGTCGCATAGGCATCCGATTCTCCGCCATCCAACTGGGACCATCCACCGTCGGCGCGCTGGGTTCGGATGAGAGCGGTGATGGCCTCGGAGATGACTTCCGAACCCGCGCCCGCTTCTCTGAGAGCCAGCAGCCGAAACGTTCGATCCTCGGTATCCACACCAGCCGCCCCCTTCAGCCACTCGAGCGCAGCTTTGCGGCGGGCTTCGACGGCCTCCCGGCGCTCCGGCGAGGCAAAGGCCGACAGGGCTTTCAGCGCGGTAAAGGTCGCGGCCTGCAGGCTGCCCTCGGTGGGCGGACGGTTCGTCGTCGGCTTCCAGAAGGGGGTCGCCGCATCGCGAGTCAGCAGGTAGCCCGTGACGGCATCCGTGGTCTCATCGCGGACGTACCCGCCTGCCGAGAGGGCCCACAGCGCGTAGCCTGCCGTCAGTGCCTGGCCCCCTTGCCCCTTCCCCATAAGGTAGTTCGCCTTCGAGGTTGCCAGAAAAGCTGCCGTGTGTCGCACCTGCCCGGCCAGTGCTTCCGAAGTGGATGCTTCCAACGGAATACCCGCGCTCCGGGCGGCAGTGAACGCGAATATGGGAACGGCCTGGTTGTGGCAAGAAAAACAGGCCCGCTGCCGAGTGTACCCGACGGCGCCCTGCTCGAGAGGCGGCAGCGCTCGCTGCACCGCGGCGCGAATCTCAGCAGGCGCTGCATCCTCCGCGACGGCTGAAGTCGTGGGAGCCAGCACCGCTGTCGGCACGAGAATCCAGCCGGCAATCGCAACGGCGCTCCAACGCGCTCGTGGTCCCACATTCACCCGCATCATCGGTCCACTCCTCGGTCCGTACGTCGACACCGTTCAACCCAGACTTCGAGGAATGCAGCCACCATCCCTGTGCCGCACGGCCCCGTTCGACAAGGCGAGGATCCCCTCACCAACACACGGCGCGCCACGCCTTCGAGCCCAATCCTCACCACCCGAACACGAACTCCACCCCCAACCACCGCAACCCACACCGCCATCCCCGCAGAAGTCGTGATGAGCGGACACCCACTGTCGGGTAAGGATGCGGCGTTGCCGCCGCCCCTCCCCTCAGAACCGTGCGTGCGAGTTTCCCCGCACACGGCTCAAGCCTCGCCCACTCGCCCCCGATTGGGGCGAGCAGCTAACGCGTTCCTTCCAGTGTCCTCGAGGCGTCGCAGGGGTTTGGGCCGATAGCCCCGCGCCCGCAGCGATTGGACTGCGGCAAGAAGCTGCTTGGGGGACTTCCAGATCACTCCGTCGACGCCGGACGTGTTCTTGCCCAGGTGGGTGACCACTCGCTCGACAGCCAGGGTTTTGGCGCTGCGAGAGCGGGTGAGGAGGTGTTGCATGGCCCGAACCTTGCAACACCTCCGTTGTTGCGTAGCCTTGGCGATCCGTTGCTGGAGGCGGCGCACGATACTGTCTGCCTGTTCGAGCTGTTGCTGGGACCAGGGCCGAGCCTCGTGGGGAACTGCACCAGGCTGGTTAGAGCCCGTCATCTGCAACGATTCTCTGGCCGAAGGGCCGGAAGAGATCGTCGGCGAGACCCGAGGGAAGTCTGCTCGCTTGCGCGCGGGGCGATGTTGCCCGGAAGGGCGCAGCCCCTATCCACCCGATTACAGGGTGGCGATCGCTTTCTCCCTCGTCCTTTACCCGCTGTCCCAACGGCTTGCCTTGCGGCTCGCTTTCCTGGACCGGGGTCCAGGGAGACAACGGGCTTACCACGTTTCGCGGGAGAGACAACGACCCGGCTAGGCGTCCTCTATCCGCCGGCAGCGTTGTAGTCCGTGGTCGGGGAGCGTCGAGCCCCAACGCCCACTGCGGCGCCTTTTCAGCATCTTTGGCCTGTTCCCCGTTACGACGGTACGACGAGGATTCACGTGTGTTCACCCTACGGGTCACCCAAGCCCCTGGCCGGCAGATGTTGCCATCGACACCCTGGCCTCGCGGTTTGGATGCTCCCTGGGGAGGGATGAGATACGTTGTCCGGGGGGCTTCCCACGCTTGGTTGCCCGCACGCAGGCCCCCGTAGGGTACGGGCGACGGAACGCCCGGTCATGTCGCAGCCTCTACTTTCGCATGACAATCTCTCCAAGCGACTTCGTGTCGCACCCACAAAGCGGTGATCCATTCGCTCGGACCTTGCGCGTCGTCTCAACTGGCTCGGAAAGTCGCGCTTCACTAGAACTGCTTGCGGCACCTACCCCGCTGGATCCTCAGGTCAAGCCCAAGGATGACGATGTCTCCTGGCCTCGCTTATGACACGAATCCCCTCGCTTCGGGCGGGGGGCCCCGTGTGGGCGCCCACCCCGTCATCCCCGCAGAAGTCGCATTGGACGGAGACTTACTCCATAAAGCGGGGATCCATTCGCCAGGACTCGGCGCGTCGCCCCAACTGGCTCGGTCGGACGCGCTTCACGGGAACTGCTTGCGGC
>SYKE01000020.1 GCA_005798285.1 Actinomycetota bacterium | reverse complement strand
GGTATCCCTCAGGCGCCCACTCCCGTTGGAACAACACACAGCGCTGCAAGTCCGCGAACGTGCCAACGTGCCCACTCGAGAGCCGACACCGTATCCTACCCGGACGCGACGAAGAAGCCGCCGCCAGGACGACGCCAATGGACGCCAATTCCAACCGGGCAGCTTCACTGAATGTAGGGGATGCCCGTGACAATCGAGAAACGCACAGGTTTGCCCGCTGTCCGAAATGCCGCCTCCAATTCCAGCGGCTTCACAATATCGGGCAGCCCGAAGACTGTCTTCCCGGATCGAGTCACAGCCAGGCGCAACCAGAGTTGGGCTGGATCCGGGCAACTGAGCAACGAGGGCGTATTGAGCCGGATGTAGGTCATGAGCTCTCTTTGCCCCCTGGAGGAGATGCTACTCGCAGTCAAGCCCTGACCGCCAACAAACTCTCGGCGCTGCTGCGGCGTCAACTCTCCAATCAGGCGAAGCAATTCATATTCTTTGGAGATGGCCCTGGACTCTCCGGCACAAAAGATATTTCGATTCTCTCGGTCGGAAAGAAATCTTAAACATTGTAATTGCTCCCGACTCAGCACACCCGCGAGCTGAACGAGAGTCAGTGTGCTCATAGTTCGCCATCCCCCGTCGGGCCTCTTTTTCCCAAGACAATACTGACTCAGTTTCTCCGGCATCTCCCTCCTGTCCAGATGATACCAATCGCCGCGCCGAATCAGGAGCATCCCTCTGCTCCAGGCGAATTGACATCCAAATGCAGTGCCGAATTTGCCAAACAACGCGTCTATAGACATTTTTCCGGTAGGAAGTCTATTATTTTCTCGAATCTCCAACGTGTAATAATCTGCCAAAAAGGGAACGCCAACCGCCCGAGACAGCGCCCGAGCCGCTTCCGCATAATCCATCCGTTCCCAGTCCAACACAACAGACTCAGAGGACCGTTTTTTCAGCCCCTCGGGGATTCCTTTGCTAAATACAGGGTCCATGCCAATGAACAACGGTTCTTCCTGCATACTATCAAGTTTCTTTAGCTCAGAACCCGGTCCAGCTATGACCGCTACCCCCTCTCGGAGAGAATCGCCGAATATCCTCACCGATATCCTCGTCCCCCCTTGACTGAATCGACCACTCACCGTGACAACTGCCCTACTTGGATCGAAGTCCCCTCCGCCGGTGGCGGAAAGATACGTTTCAAGGTGACCTCGCTGATCTCTGCTAAGGGCAGAACCCCGCCAGAGGAGTGTTGGGGGCTGAGCGGCATTCAGGAGAGAATCGTCTTCTATGCATCCGGAAGGCGTCAGCGGCTCACAGAGACTGTCCCAATCTCGATCGGACAGAATATCCAAAAAACGCACCAGAGGTTCCGATCCAGGCGGCACGCCGATCCGACCCCAATGTCCCGGAAAGATCTCCACAGCCGGCCCATCGACTTTACTTCGAGCGGCGCGAAATGCCGCAATCAAACGCTGCCTTTGCTGCGCTCGCGCGAGAGGCAGGCGCTGTTCCAGAACTCGCCGTCGCCGCGCCAGTTCATCGGTCGCAGCCTTGGACCGCTTCAGCACTCGCTTGTCGGGAGAATCGCGATCAGGCCGCCACTGCGACTGGAGGAGATCAGCCACGTTGTCCAACAGGTCGGTTCGCCCCACAGGGCCCTGTGGGGCGAAGGTGACCTTCTGGTCCCGAAGTTCCGGGTCCAGGGTGAATTTGATGGGCGAGCCTTTGGACCACGATCCCAGAGCTCTCTCGAGCGACGACCCGAGTTCTACCTGAAGCTGCAGCCTCTCCTGATCGTCAGGCAGCGCAAGGGATGCGGAGATGCAGAACAGTGCGGTCGAGAGACTCAGAATCACACCTCGCACTGAAATGGCACACTGGATCATCCAAGCCCGCTTCGCAGCCAGTGGCAGCCAATTCATTGACGCGATCTCCTGGGAGTCCCGACCTCGAAAGCCCACTTTCCAACGTCAGGGGACCATCAGACCCAGACCGGCAGGCAGGATGGATGCCAGCGCAATTCGGTCCAGGGCTGATCGAGGATCTTTCCGTGGCAGCCCGCTGGGTCCAGCACGAAGTAGGGGGAAGCGCTAAGACAGTTAACCACTTGTGGCGCGTCCGTCCTTCCAGATCGGATTTCGGTAGAGACGGTCCGAGGGCGTTCCCGCGGCGAGCGCCTGGATCTTGGTCACCTGCGTCCGGGTCAGGCTCACGCCCGTCCATCCGCCTCCGGTCGAGCGCACCCAGAGCGATCGGTTCCGATCCGATCGCGCCAGCTCGATCCGGCTCTTGCCTGCCGCTACGCTCCATCGCCGGGCGCCTGCTTCCGGCTGACTCCCCTTGATCGGCCGGCCGGCCGCCAGTTCCATGCCCCACCGCTTCCCCCGCGGAACCGCGCTCAACCGCGCTCAACCGCGCCGCCAGCGCGAAGCGATCGTTGGCGGCGCTCTTCAGCGGCTTGAGGCGAGTCCGCGATCCCGCCAGCACCGGGCCCGTCTGCCAGATCTCTCCCGTCACGCCGTCCACGATGACGAAGACGGCATCCAAGACCGTCCCAGAGGGGTCTTCCTTGATGAACTCCTGGCATTACGCCACCCGGCAAAGGATCGAGCCCGGCTGCACGAGTTCCCAGCTTGCCCCCGCCAGGAACAGGCCTTCTGGCCCCGTCGCCGGTCCACTCATGGCGACACAGGCCTGCCCCGCGAGCAATCTCGCCTGCTCTGCCGAAAGCAGAGCGCCACAAGGCAGGACGTCGCAAACGGCGTAGCAGCCTGGAACTGCATCAATCCGCTGGTTCCCGCGTGAATCTGCCTGGAACACCCAGCGGAAACGTTGCACATCCCAGCGACCTTGCGTCAGAGTAGCATTCCTTTTGGGGGACAGGAATCGTGACCGTGGCTGTCGCGCGCCCGAATCCGCCCATCGGAGCCATGGATGGGGAGTTCCGACTCTCGGTTGCGAGAGATCTCCCACCACCGATCAATTGCCTCTTGCTGCATCTGATGAACCAACGATGCGCGCTTGCCACTCTCTGGCCCGACTGTCCACCCATCACGATGAGGCGCGACGTGTTGGTTGCGTCCCGCCATGGTTTCCGTGTCCTGGGCGGACAGGTGAAGAGCGTCCGCCCCAAACACAGTTGCAACAAGATGGGCATGTTTTGACAGATCTGTCCGAATTCGATACTCTTACGACAGGCAGGGCCGGATCAAGAACCGGGCCGTGAGCGAAAGAAGGACTCTATGCCCCTTACCCAGACCACCCTCGGAGAGCGGTTGCGCGATGCGCGCCAGAACTGTGGTCTGACCCAGGAGGACGCTGCTCTCGCGATCAACATTCCCCGCACCGCGCTGCTCCATATTGAGACCGGGAAGCGGGCGCTCACCTCGTTGGAGGCGGTACGTCTGGCCCGGCTGTACCGCCGGGACCTCAATTCGCTCCTTAGCGACGAGGAGCCGGCGGCGGAGAGCCCGCTGGTCGCTCTCTGTCGCATCGCGCCGGCAGTGGCCGATCATCCCCTGGTCCGGATGGAGATCTCGCGCTACCTCGGTCTCTTTCAGGAAGCGTGCGTCCTGGAGCGTTTGCTCGGAAAGCGTTCCCGTTCGGCGCCACCCGCCTATGACCTGCCAGAGCCGGAGCGACGTGAAGACGCAGCCGAGCAAGGTGAAACGGTGGCAGATGAGGAACGCCGGCGCCTCAATCTCGGCGCCCGCCCCATCGCAGATGTCGCCGAGGTCCTGGCTCGTGAGGGGGTCTGGGCGGCAGCCGCTGCGCTCCCAGATGACTTCTCCGGCCTCTTTCTGTCCCATCCCTCGCTCGGGCTTGCGATACTGGTTAACGAGAGCCACACCCGCGGCAGACGGCGCTTCTCATACGGCCACGAATACGCCCACGCGCTTCTGGACCGCCTGCGCCATCCGGCGACTGTGACGCAGCGTCAGAACGGTACCGAACTCATGGAGCGGCGCGCCAACGCCTTTGCCGCAGCGTTCCTGATGCCGGCGGCCGGGGTAACGGACCTACTGGACACGCTGAACAAAGGCGCGGGCAGCCGAGAGACCTTTTGGGTGTGGGATGTGGCGAACGAAAGTGGCGAGCACTTTGAGCGCCGAAACGCCCCCGGCTCTCAAACCATTGGTTACCAAGACGTTGCATACCTGGCCCACGAGTTCATGGTGAGCTACGACGCCGCGGCCTACCGGCTGAGTGACCTTGGGCGGATCACCCGCCCGCAACTTGAGGAACTCTTGCTGCAGCGCCCGCTCGGTCAGCAGCTCATTGGGCTTCTGCATCTCAGGAACCCCGATGCGCGAGAACAGGACGACCAGCCCAGGCTCACCGCAGAAATTGGCCGTCTGGCGGTGGAAGCCTATCGGCAAGAAGCGATCTCCGGTGGACGCCTGCTCGACGTATGCGACAAACTCGGGATCGCAGAGGGCGAACAGCTTCTGGAGTTGGTCCGCAGCGGTCGGTAACGCGTGGGGTTTACGGGCATGGCGGACCAACCCCTTGTCGTGGAAGCTGACGACCTGCTCCTATCAGACTCCTCGACACTTATTAACTTCCTGCGCATCGGGAGGCGGGATCTCTTGACCCGCCTCCCCTATCGTCTCCTGGTAACAGACGTGGTGCGGCGCGAGATCTCGGAGCGCTACCAGTCAAACGAATTGGAGAAGGCTCTGGCGCAGGGCGAGTTCCACGAAGTGTCCCTCTCCGTGCATGCTGATCTTCAAGCGGCGGCACACCTGGTCGGCATGGGCCTCGGTGACGGCGAATCTGTTTCGATTGTCGCTGCTCACAGAGACGGTGCGCTCCTGGCGATGGATGACCGGAAGGCTATCACCGCCGCGACCCGTGTCTACCCCACCCTCTCCATCCTCACGACATCCGACATCATTCTACGGAGCATCAAGGAAGGCGCGCTGACGGTTCCAGAGGCGGACGCCATCAAAGAGGAATGGCGCCTGCACCACCGCTTCGCTCTGAAGCTGGTCTCTTTCCAGGAGCTTCTTCCAGCGATCGAGCCACCAGACGAACCGGCGTCGGGCCGCTAGTCACACTTGTCTCTCTCTGGATCCTACTAACTCGAAGGGATCAGTACTCGTCCGGGAGAAGCAGCGTGGTATCCGACCGGCCCTACTCGGTGATGATCCAGAAGCCTTTCTCGGTGGGAAGCCGATAGCTCAACGGGTCAGCCGCGCCGCCAGCGCGAAGCGGTCGTTGGCGGCGCACTTCAGCGGCTGGAGGGGGCCCTATTCGACGCGCCAGAGTTCGCGGAGAAGGTCGTACATGGCCCGGTCGTGGCGGCGAAGCTCGTCGCGGGTGAACGGATAGAAGTCGTTCCGCGAGAAGAACGCCTCCGTGCTCTCAGCGAAGTATTCCGCCGGGCTTGACAGCGCGTAGGCCCGGTCGAAGCTGTTGGGTCGGCCCGAGCCGTGGCGGCGCTCGACCCGATCGTAGGATCCGCTTGCTTTCGCCCGCTCGAAGGCCGCGCGGACGCCGGCGTGCTGGTGGCCGCCGGGCAGGAAACGGTCGTGATAGGCGTGCGCCAGCTCGTGGAGCGCGAAGTTCGGCATCCGGGAGACCTCCTGCTCGAAGATGCGGACGTTCGTGAACTCAACGGCCTTCTCCATGGCCGGGTCGCGCCCGTTCGCGCGAAGCCAGGCGGCCCCGGGGTGATACTCGGCCCGCGGCGGGACTCCGGGGTACTCCGGCGAGATGTAGAGCGGCACGCGACGGAGCTGCTCCACGGCCGGCGCGGGGACGCTTCGCACGATCTCATCCAACTGCTGCTTCAGCAGTTCCAGCGCCCGTTCGGTGAGTCGCTGCTGCTCGGTCAACAACGCCTGATTGATATGGACGGTCCACCCCGCGATCCGGCGGGTTTCGCGAACGGGAACCGGCGGTACGGCGGGCGCGACGGGTTCTTGCCGGCTGCCCAGCTCGGGGCCGCGGTCGGACGGCATGGATCGGCGCCAGCTCAGAAGCGCCGCCTTCAGCCGGGCTGCCGCCTCGGGCTCCCGCTCCGCCAGGTTCGTTCGCTCGGATGGATCATTCTCCAGATCGTACAGCTCCAATCGGCTGCCATCGTATTCGCAGAGAAGCTTCCACTTCCCATCGCGGACAGCCAGATCCGGTTGGGGCTGTGGATCCAGGGGCCCCCCTTGCTTCCGATCCGGCGGTCTACTCCAGAAGATCGGCGCCCGGCGGGAGAGCGCGGCACGACCCAACAGCGCTTCGGAGACATTCTCTCCGTCGAACGAGACTCCGCCGGCCTGAACCCCCGCCACCCGAAGCAGCGACGGCGCCAGATCGAACGCGGCGAAGACAGACGTCGAGTCCCGAGATCCGGCACGCGCCTTCCGGACCAGACCCGGACCCCAGGCGATCAAGGGAGAGCGGACGCCGCCCTCGTAGAGTCGGGTCTTGGCGCCTCGAAATGGACCCGCACTCCCCGCGCCGGGCTCCGGACCGTTGTCGGAACAGACCAGCACCAGCGTGTTGTCGCGCCGTGCGGGGTCCTCCCTCAGGTAATCGAACAGCCGCCCCAACTGCGAGTCCAGCTCCTGCAACACCGAGAGATAGAGTCCTCGCTTGGTGTCGGCCCACTTCTCCACCGGTGGCCAGAACGGACTGTGTACGTCGTCCGGCCAGAGATTGATGTAGAACGGCTTCCCGTCGCGTTGAGCCCGATCCATGAATTGTCGGGCGGCATCGATGTAGCCGGTGGTGATCCGGGAGCGCTGCATCCAGGTGACGGGGCCGCCCAGTCGCTCGGCGTCGGCCCAGATCCGCCCCGGCTGCGCCTGACCCGGGCGCAGCGTGAGCGGCAATAGCTTGGGACCCATCCCCTCGAAGTTCGTGAGCGACTCCTCAAACCCATAGTCGCTGATGGGAGGCGCGTTGTCGACATCGCGCTGCCCGCCCAGATGCCACTTGCCGAAGTGACCCGTGGCGTAGCCGTGCGACTTCAAGACACGCGCCAGACTGGGCGCCTTCGGATCGAGCCAGTCGGCCACACCCCGCCGGGCGTTGTCTGCCCGATTGTTGAGGTAGGACGTGATCTTCCAGCGCTGTGGGTACTGGCCAGTGGTGAGGGCGCAGCGCGAGGGCGAACAGATCGGAGCGTTCACGTAGAACTGCGTGAACCGGATCCCCTCCGCGGCCAGCCGATCGATGTTCGGGGTGCGGGCATCCTTGTTGCCGAAACAGGAGAAGTCGCCCCAGCCCATATCGTCGATCAGGACGAGGATGAGGTTTGGCCGCCGGACTGCCGGGAGTGATTGGGCCGAGCGAGCCGCTCCCGCGGCGACCACGAGGAGCGAGCAAGCTACCGAGAGCCTCTTCCAATTCACACGGCTTTTCATGACAGATGCTTCCAGGTACCGGCGCCCTCTCCGAAAGTCTCGGTCTCGCGCCGGTTCGGATCAAGCCGCGACGTTCCGGGGCAACGGCTCCGGGGTTTTGTGGGAGGTTGCCTCGCAGCCGTTCGACAAACTCGGGGCGCGACGCTGCGAGATTCCGCAGGTCTCATCGAGGCTACTGCGGCGGTACGGCATCCGCGGACGGCCACTTCGTGTCTCCGATGCGGGTGAGGGTCATCTCGTGGAAGCGGATCGGATCGCGGCCGGGCAGGATCCGCTCACCGATCTCGTGCCACTTGCCGTCCGCGATCTCCGCCGTGTAGCGAATGGTCATTGGCCCCGCCTCGATCTCCCACTTCACACCCCGTTCCGTCGGCGTGAGCGTGAAGTCGCCGGATCGGCCCTGCGCGTATGAACGAAGCGAGTAGCTCTTCTTCGCCGGATCGTAGGACACCACTGCCAGCGCGTTGAACGCGGTCTTGCCGTCGGCTTCGTAGCCTCGCCCCTCGACAACGCGAATGGTTCCATCCAGCATCGGCCCCACGCGCTCGGTTTGAGTGACAGTGTGCTTCTGCCCGTTCGGCAGCGTGATAGAGGCAGGCCCGCGCCATTGACCGTCCATAAAGGCGAGCCGCTTCATCGCGTCCCGCTGTGCGGTCATGAGGGCGGCGGGATCGGGCGCCCCCTGGCCGGACGAGCGCCCGGCGCCGAAAAAGAACGCCGCGACAGCAGCGCCGAGCACCAGAGTGAACTTGCGGGAAACAGGCATGGTCGGGGCCCTCTAGAGAAGTACTCGCTTCACCCATCACGGGCGAAGCGGGGTGCGATGATCGGCTGCAGACTACAACGGCGCGACGGTTGAAAGCGGCGGCTCGGACTTTCGGCGATAGCCCGGGGTGGGACGGTAACTCGAACCGGGCAGCGTTTCCCACGGGACCACGCCCAACCGCTCGGCCCACTTCTGCCAGGCTGCGGCCATCTCCCGGGTCTTCTCCGGCATCCGCGTGGCGAGGTCCTGCGTTTCCGTCCGATCCGCCGCCAGATCGTACAGTTCCCAGTGGCCTCGATGCGTCGCCACCACTTTCCAGTCTCCATCGCGATAGGCGCGATTCCCTTCATGCTCCCAGCCCAGACGTCTCGGTCCGAGCGACCTGCCCCTCAGCGCGGGCAGCAGGCTCACGCCTTCGAGCGGACGGAGCGTGCGACCGCCCAGCATCGTCGGATAGCTGAGGCCCGCGGCATCCAGGAAGGTGGGCATCAGATCGATGATGTGGCCGACCGAACCGGCCACGGAACCGGGATTGCGCACGTGCCCCGGCCAGTGTGCGATGAGCGGGGTGGAGATGCCGCCCTCGTGAACCCACATCTTGTTCTCGCGAAAGGGCGTGTTGGCGGCATTCGCCCAGCCGATCTCCAGACAGCGATGCGAGTCGGCGGCGCCCACAACCGCGCCGGGACGGTGACCCCGAGCCGGATTGGGCCAGGAGTCGAGCGCCTCGGCGCTGGCGCCATTGTCGGAGAGGAACAGCACCAGCGTGTTCTTCTCCTGCCCGGTCTCCCGCAGGGCCGAGAGCACATGTCCGATGCCCTGATCCATGCGATCGATCATCGCGGCGTGCACCGCCATTCGTCGATCCCACTCGGCGATGGCTGTCTCGTCGCGGACCTCCGACCAGGGTTGGGCCACGGGATCGCGATGGGAAAGGCTCCACTCTCGCTGCACGAGCCCGAGCTGCCGCTGCCGTGCGAAACGGACGGCTCGCTCGTGATCCCATCCCCGACGGAACGTGCCGAGGTAGCGGTTGATGTCTTCGGTGCGGGCGTGCAGCGGGAAGTGCGGCGCGGTGTAGCAGAGGTTCAGGAAGAAGGGACGGTCCGGTGCGGATTGTCGGTGCTCCCGAATGTAGCGCGCGGCCCACTCCGAGAAGGCATCGGTGACGTAGTAGTCGCCCTCGGGCCGAACCGACTCGCGATCCCGGTAGAGCGGCTGCGGCGCAAAGTAGTTGCCCCCGCCGCCGGTGCCGTAGGCATGCTCGAAGCCGCGGTTCAGGGGATGGTTCCGGCCAACCGCCGCGCCGACTCCACCGACGTGCCACTTGCCGACGTGGTAAGACGCGTAGCCGCCCGTCCGCAGCGTCTCCGCAAGGGTGGCGGTGTCTTCCCCGATCCCGGAGGTGTACGCCGGCGGATGCCAGTTCTGCAGCATGTGTCCCACCCCGGCCTGGTGCGGATAGAGGCCGGTGAGGAGCGCGGCGCGGGTGGGGCAGCAGCGGGCGGCGTTGTAGAACTGCGAGAAGCGTACGCCTTCCGCCGCCAGCCGGTCCAGATTTGGAGTGCGAACGCCGGAGCCATAGCAGCCCAGATCCGAGTATCCCAGATCATCCGCCAGGATCAGAAGGATGTTCGGCCGCCCACGGAGCGCCTCGCCGGCAGGAGCGGTCGCCGCAGACCCGGCGCCACAGCAGCACAGCGCGCAGGCGAGAAACATCCAGAGGGCGATTCGACGCATGGGGATGGTTTCCGAAACGAAGTGGAGAGTTGGCCCTCTCACACCTCATGCTGTTCACCGAGAACCCTCGATCCGGAACGCGGACCGCCTCAGTTTTTTTGAGAGGGAAGTCAGTGCGAGCCGTCGTCCGACGCGCGCTCGCACGTCCGGCACGGGGCGCCCTCCACATCGATCCCGTTGAAGGCGCATTGGGCGAAGTCCAGCACCGTCTTTTCCAGCGAGTCGGTGCTGAACCCCGAGCACCAGGCGAGCAGCCCGAGAAAGTACTGCCCCAGCAAGAAAAGCGCGGCCGCGTGTGGGTCCGCTGCCGTGGGACAGCATTCTCCGGTTGACTGACCCTCCCGGATGATCTCCGCCAGGAGGTTGCGAACCTCCCAGATGTTGGGTCCGCCGATCTCCCGGAACTCCCGGGTGGCGAGCGCCGAGAGAAAGAGGTTTCGCGCCAGCTCCGGTGTGATCTCTGGATAGGTGCAGAGAAGGCTGAGAACCTGTTCGGCGCGCCGTCGGGGTGGACCGGAAATCTCGCCCGTTGCCAGCGCTTCCCGCAGTCGAAGCACCTGCAGCGTGCCGAAGTGGTTGAGAACGGCCTCTTTGTTCGGGAAGTAATGGAAGAAGAGACCCTTGCCCACATCGGCTCGCTCGGTGATCTGCTCGATGGTGACGCCGTCGAGCCCCTCTCGGGAGAAGAGTTCAATCGCGGCTCGAAAAATCTTGTCGCGAGACTCGGCGGCCTTGCGCTCTCTTCGAGACAGGCCTGGATCGGACTCGGGTGGAGCCAGGTTCATTCGATCAAGATCCTCAATGGGAGCGATAGTCCCAAGACGTATAGTCGTTTCTGCCGGCCGGGAAAGTTCAGGGAGAATGATCTTTCTGCGAAGCGGCGTCCAGACTGAGATCGAGTTTTCGGGCCGAACCGCTTTCTAAGACGGACCCGATCCTGCTTCGGGTTCCTCCGGGGCGGATGTCGGGCCGGGGAGATTCACGAGTGACCGAGTTCTACCGCTCGCCGGGACGCTGGTTCCGCGGCAACACACACAGCCACAGCACGGTTTCGGACGGCCGCCTGCCCGTCGCCGAACGCTTCGACGCCTACCGTAAGGCGGGCTACCACTTTCTGGTGCTGACGGATCACGGGAAGGTGACCGATGTTTCCGCCGAGAGCCGGGAAGACTTTGTGGCGATCTCCGGCAGCGAGCTGCACCCTCCGAACCCCTACGGCGGAGACCGCTACCACTTCGTCGCCATCGACATCCACAAGCCGGTTCCGTACGACGATCGGCATCCGAACGAGGTGATCCGGGAAGTGCGCGAGCAGGGCGGACTGCTGGTGGTGTGTCACCCCTACTGGTGCGGCCACACCCTGCGCGATCTGGCGCCGCTGCAGGGGTACTTCGCGGTGGAAGTGTTCAACGCCACCTGCGGCCGGATCGGCAAGAGCCTGTCGGAGTCGCACTGGGATGATCTTCTGGATGAGGTGGGGCCATGCTTCGGCATCGCCGCAGACGATGCCCACGGCGTGACGGAGGATGTGTTTCAGGGCTGGCTCATGGTGAAGGCCGAGGAACTAACCCTGGAATCTCTCAAAGCCGCGCTGGCTGCCGGCCGGTTCTACAGCACCCAGGGCCCCGAAATCGTCGATCTGGAGGTGGTGGAGAGCGATGTCACGCTCTCCGGCGGCGCCGTCCGACGGGCGCCGGTGGTTCGGGTGCGCTGCTCCCCCGCCGCATCCATTGTCTTCAAGGGCCAGCGCTCCCGCGGGGAGCGCTTCCTCGCGCCGGAAGGCGAGGCGCTCACCACGGCGGAGTATCCGGTGATTCGCGGGGAAAAATACGTGCGGGTGGAGATCACCGACGCCGACGGGCGCCGGGCGTGGTCGAACCCGGTAACCTTTACGAAGTAGCGAAGCAAGGAGCCATCGGTGATTAAATCACCGGGGCCTCTCGCGGCCCGAGGGGATGGGGTATGGCGGCACAGATTCTGGACGGAAAAGCGATTGCGGCGGAGATTCACGAAGACCTGAAGCGCGAAGCGGCGGCCCTGCGGGAGGCCGGCGTCACGCCCCACCTCTCCGTGGTGCTGGTGGGCGACGATCCCGCCTCGCACACGTACGTCGGGAGCAAGGTCCGCACCGCAGCCCGTCTGGGGATCGACTCCCGCGACTACGTGCTGCCCGCCACAACTTCCGAGTCAGACCTGAAGCAGCTCATCCGCGACCTCAGCGCCGACCCGGCCGTCAACGGCATCCTCATCCAGTCGCCGCTGCCGCCCGGCCTCAACTACCGCGCCGTGGTGGACTGCGTCGACCCTGCGAAGGACGTCGACGGCCTGCACTACTACAGTATCGGCGCGTTGGTGGCGGGCCAGGCCACGCTGCCGCCCTGCACGCCCGCCGGGATCATGGAACTGCTCCGCCGCGCCGGGGTCGACCCTCGCGGCAAGGAAGCGGTGGTGGTCGGCCGCAGCGATCTGGTCGGCAAGCCGGTGTCGATGCTGCTCCTCCACCGGCATGCCACGGTGACGATCTGCCACAGCCGCACGGTGGACCTGCCCGCCGTGTGTCGCCGCGCCGAGATTCTGGTGGCCGCGGTTGGCCGCCCCCGGATGCTGACGGCGGACTACATCCGCGAGGGCGCGGTGGTGATCGACGTCGGCATCAACCGGGTGGACGGCAAGCTGGTGGGCGACGTGGACTACGCCCCGGCAGCGGAGAAGGCGTCCTGCATCACACCGGTCCCCGGCGGTGTGGGACCGATGACGATCGCGATGCTCATGCGCAACACCCTCACCGCCGCCTGCACCCAGGCCGGTCTCCCGCAGCCCTAAGCAATCCAGTGGCGCCCCGGTTCGCGCTCCCGCGTTCATCCCGCGCTCCTTTCGCCGAGGTGGGGGCGGGAACCGATCTCTGCCTCGGTAGAGATCGGTTCCACAAGACCGGCCCGTACGCCGATGGGGTTCAGTCCCAACCGGGATCGGTGTAGATCCCCATCGCGCGGTACTCCTGCTGAATCTGGGCTTCAGACTTGCGCGCCCCGGCGGCGGTCACGTTCGGCGTGTCTTTGGTCCACTTGGCGTGGCCGTCGACAAAGAGCCAGACACGACCCTGAGCATGGCGCTTGCCGTTCTCCCAGCGCGTGTCGCCCGTGCCGTTGCCGTAGCCGGGGGTGATGTAGTAGGCCGCGAAGTTCCCCGTGCTGTTCCCCACCTCGGATGCGAAGAAGACGTTTGCCGGCTTGTTGATGCTCGCCATGGCCAGCCCGCCCGGAGTGTCGGCATTGGGCGTGTTGACCGAGCTGCCGGTGGTGCGGCTCAGCCAGTAGTTCGCAGCGTAGCTCAGCGGGAGCACCCGCCGCATGTCGGCGTTACTGGCGTTGATGCCGGCGTAGGCTCCCGGAACTGCGCCCGCCAGAAGCTGGCGCTCGTAGCAGAGGGAACCCGTCTTCGCGAACCCGCCCCGAATGGCGTCGGAGGGGCACACAAGAAACCCGTAGTTCTTGACGTACGGCTGCAGGCTGATGGGAAACGAGAGCATCCCATCCCACGCGGCATCGGTTCGAGTGGCGCCGGGCGTACCGGTAGCACGGCATGAGTCGCCCCACGTCACGGCGGGGAGCATTTCGTCGTAGTCCTGCAGGTACATCTGCAGGGCGGTGCCCATCTGCTTCAGGTTGGAGACACAGGCGGTCTTTCGGGCCGCGTCGCGAGCCTGAGCGAAGACGGGGAAGAGGATAGCGGCGAGAATGGCGATGATGGCAATCACCACGAGCAACTCGATGAGGGTGAAGCCTCTGGATCTTCGGTGCATGGATCTGTTTCTGAGTGGGGCCCCCGGACCGAACGATCGGTCCGCCCCAGCACGCTACTCAGATAACCCGCCCGTCTTGGAGGCGAATGCACCAGGGCCTAAGGGGAGCTTAACCCTTTCGAACCGGGTCGCAAGTCGCCGAGTGATGGCGTGAGGAGCCTCCACGATCCGGCTCCGGTATCGGGAATCCGCTTCAAGCTCCAGTCCTCACGCAGTCGGAGGGAGGTGGTCGTGTCGCCACCCAATCTTCCACGGCGGCCCGCGAAGCTCGGCTCGGGCGATTCGCGTCGCGCCAAAGACACTTCCTCGGGTATTCCACGGTGGAAGTCGCCCATCGGTTCGTTCCTTTTCCCACTTCCCACCTGTGCGAACAGCCTCTCGAGCTCTTCCATGGGCTGCCCAATATGAAGACATCAGAAGGCCGCCCGCCGAGGAACCGGATCAAGAAGACCCGGGACCCACTCTTCGGGGGCGGAGGTTACAGGTCACAGGCGCCGCCAGAGGGCAGCGTGGGAGTAAGAGTACGATGCAAACCGGAATCAAGAAGAGCCTTCGAAAAGGCTTTACGCTCGTCGAGATCATGATCGTGGTGCTGATCATCGGCATCCTGCTCGCCGTCGCGATCCCCAACTTCGTGAAGGCCCGCAACAGCGGCCGCAGCAAGAGCTGCATCTCGAACCTGCGCCAGATCGACGCCGGCAAGGAGCAGTACATGCTCGACAACAAGACCACCACGGCGCCGAGCGGGATGACCGACATCGTGCCGACCTACGTGAAGAACACCCCCACCTGCCCCAGCGGCGGCACCTACTCGATCAACGACGCCACCACGTCGCCGAGCTGCACCATCGGCACCAGCGGCACGTCCGACACGACCGACGACCACGAGCTCGCCAACTAGGCGCGGCGCCTCAGCTTCGATACGCTCTCCGCACGAACTCGAACACGCTCCCAGGAGGGGCGCCCGGATCACCGGGCGCCCCTCTCTTCGTCGGCTGGTCGGCCCAATAGCGTCTGCGCTGCAGGACTCCCAGGGCCGCGCTCCGGTCGGCAGCGACATCGAATGCTTGGATCGCCGGCCCGCGGACCAGCGCTCCCCACAGGCGAGTCGATCTCGCTTATGAAGCGTCCTCACCGCGTGTCATCTTGCCGACCCCAACCTCAGCCCTCTACGTCGCCTCAGGCATCCACCCGTCCCATCGAACCCGATGCGGTGGGCCCAGGGGTCCGATAGGTCAGGCGATGCAGCCGGGAAAGGTTTCGCCGCGGATGGGGAAGTAGGTCGGGCACGGACCCGCGCCCGTGTAGCGGGAGTGGGAGGACATGTAAGCCAGCACCACGGCCCGCCGCCAGCCGGAGCTCAGGTTCGGGGCCGTGTAGTGCGGAATCAGACTGTGGAAAAACAGGCCGCTGCCCGCCCTCATCGGAACGAGCAGCCCCGCTTCCGGGCCGGAAAAGCCTCCGGGGAGCGAGTCCGGATCGATCACGTAGTCGTCGGTCACCCGAATGTGAGGCAGCGGTCCCAGCAAGTGCCCTCCGGGAATCACAGCCATGCAGCCGTTCTCCGGCGTGGCGTCTTCCAGCGGAATCCAGCACGAACTCAGCGACATCGGCTCGATCGGCCAGTAGGGCGAGTCCTGGTGCCAGCCTTTGGGGGAGCCCACGGCGGGCGGCTTCAGCATCAGAGCGTTGCGAAACAGCTTGAGATCCGGTCCCAGCACCTGGGCGATCCGATCCACGATCCTCGAATTCAGCGCCAGCTCCCGGAAGAGGGGGTCCCACTCCACCAGCCCCTCGATTTTTCGGATGCCGTCTCCGGGATGGGACACCCGCAGCTCGCCACGCTGCACGCGCGGCTCCATCTGAACCGCCAGGCTCCCCCGGGGCCGGTCGCCGTGGGTGTATTCCCGGATGCGGCTCAGCAAGCCGAGGATCTCCTCCGGCGGGAGGAGATCCTCGATGACCGCGAAGCCGTCCCGTTGATAGGCTTCGATGGGGAACGGTTGAGTCAGGAGAACCTGCCGTCGTCTACTGCTGGGCGTCGGCAGCGACGCAGTAGAGATGGGTATTGGTACGAATGTAGAGCGAGTCGTACGCCGCAACCACCGAAGAGCGGATTTCGTTCTGCTCCTGCGCCATCGGGTTGGTGGCGAGGATCTTGCCGTCTTCCGCGCTGACGACAAACACCTCCCCGAGCAGGCTCATCACGTAGATCTTGCCGTCGGCGCCCGTGGGGGAAGCCCAGCACATCGCCCGGCTCGGGATGGCGGTGGTCCAGAGAGTCTTGCCGGCGGAGTCCACTGCGGAGATCGCCTTGCGGAGATCGCTCAGCACGAAGAACTTGCCCTGGTAGAAGAGCGGCGTCGGCACGTCGGAGGTGACCGCGCTTCGCTCTTCGGAGCGCCAGGCCGATCCGGTCGAGCTGATGTCGCCGGTCATACCGAGCTTCACCGCGAAGACGGGGTAGGCCTTGGGAGCGCATCCCAGCACCACGCCGCCGCCTGCGACGGGCGACGGAACCAACCGAAGCGTGGGATGGTTGTGGCCCACGTTCCAGGTGCCCCAGCGCCAGAGTTCCTTGCCGGTCTTGGGATCATGGCCCGAGAGCAGGTCGCCGCCCGCCAGCACGATCTCCCACTTGCCGTCGTGCTTCACCGGAACGGGCGTGGTAAAGGCCTCGCGGCTCTCCATCTTGGCGGGCGACGGGCGCTCCACCTTCCAGAGTTCCTTCCCGGTGGCGGGCTCCAGCGCCAGCAAGAACGACGGCTCGCCATCCCTGCCGCGGCCCTGAACCGCGAGGTTCCGCTGGAGAATCTGGCAATAGAGCTTGCCGTCGAACAGGAGCGGGCTGCTGGAGAAGGTCCATCCGAAGCAGAACTCGCCGTACTCCTTCTGGAGGTTTCGCCTCCAGAGAAGCTTCCCGTCGAGATCGTAGGTGACGAGATCGCCGTTGCCGTAGAAGAAGACCACGCGCTCACCGTCGCTCACCGGCGAGGGAGAGGCGTAGTTGCTGCGGTAATCCAGGCTGGTTTCAGAGCCGAGCCCCGCGGGCTTGAAGCCGCTGCCCGCCTTGTGCTGCCAGAGGATCTTGCCGCTCTTCCGATCCACACAGAGCGCGAGCAGCGCGTTGTTCGCCGTGTCCACGCTGGAGAGGTAGATCCGATCCTTCAAGACCACCGGCGTGGCGGCGGATGGGCCGGGAAGGGCGGTGGCCCAGCGCACATTCTTGTTCGGCGAAAACTCCACCGGAAGATTTCGGGCGGGGGAGGAGCCGTCGTAGTTCGGTCCCCGCCAGTTCGTCCAATCCTGGTTCGATTGCGCCTGAACGGAGAGAACGCCGGCGGTGAGCAGCACACCCGCCAGAAGAGAGGCCAGAGAGCGCATGAGGGAAACCTTTCCCGCCCACACGGAGACAAACAGAGAGTGGCGGTTCCAACATTCCGTTGCCCGCGCCGGAGAAACTTCCTTCCAGAGCTTTCGTCCAACGCGCTGTCCGTTGGAAACCGGTTCCCCCAACACCGGCCGGCGCCGGCAGTGGGGCGAATCCGCGCCCACCGGGAGCGCTGGAGGGAGTAGAATGGGTCGAACCCTCCGAGAGACGAATGCGTAATCCGAGCACGCTGGACGTACATCTATTCACGCTGATCAACCGCCGTTACACGAACGGCGTGCTGGACTGGTTTTTCGCACGCTTCACGCACTTCGGTCTGGGAGGCGTGCAGCTCCCCCTGGTGGCGCTAGTCTGGTGGTTTCACCGGCACGAGGCTGCCGGCGCCACGATGCCCTCGGCGGTCATCGGCAGCTTTCTGGTGGCCACCGGGTTCGTACACCTCATCAAGCGACGGGTGAAGCGCCTGCGGCCGGTCGCCCACACCGAGGTGCGGTTCCTCGTCCCGGAGACGCGACACGGCTCCATGCCGTCGGGTCACACCGCCACCACCTTCGCGTTGGCCACCGTGCTCGCGTGGCACTTTCCGCTCTGGACCCTGCCGCTGCTCATCGTGTCCGCGCTGATCGGCTACAGTCGCGTCTATGTGGGCGTGCACTTCCTCTCCGACGTGCTGGTGGCGGCGGTCATCGGCGTGGTCTCGGCGCTCCTGTGCATCCCCTGGCCCCTCACCCTCACGTAGCTGCGGTCCGAGACCGGGGCGGGCTTACGGAATCGCGAGTCGGGCAGCCTCTTCCGGCGTGAGCGCCCGGGAGAACACCGCGATCTCATCGAGCCGCCCCTCCCAACTGCTGTCTCCATCCGACCGGCCGCCGAAGAACCACTGCTCCGGCGCGGCGCCCTCGGGCGCCCGGGCGGTGAGTTCCAGCTTACCGTTCAGGTAAACCTTCACCTCGCCGCCCTCCCGGGTGAACGCCACGTGCTGCCACTGCCAACGCGGCAGCACCGTGCTTCCGGCAACCGGTTGGGCATTGGCGCCTCCCGGCAGATACACCAACCGCCCCGTGTGGCCGCTCTTGCCGCCGATGCCGAGGTGTTCGCCCGAAGGCGCCATGCCGTAATCCGGGCCGCGAGAAAGCAGCCAGCCCGCCACGTCTCGCCCCTCGGTCGGCATTCCGTTCCAGACCCACATCGAAACCGAGCAGCGATCTCCTACACCGGTCAGCCGCGCCCGCAGGCGCCCTCCCACGAACTGCGGCGCCCGGTTCGTCTCCTCCGGGCCGCAGAAGGCAGCCGATCGGGCGCCTTCCAGGTAATAGGTCACTTCGCGCTCGTACACCGCGTGGAGTCCGCGAGGTCCGGCGTCGGCGGCATGCGGTCCCGAAACTTCGTTCAGCCGCCAGTAAGCGGTGGGTTTCAGCGCCAGCACGCTCTTCGCGGCGGCGCCGTTGGGCAGTGTCCAGGGCCGCCGCGGGCGACCCGTCACGTGCTCCAGGAGACCGATCGCGGCCTCGGCGATCCGGGGCTCCGCCGTTGTTTCCAATCCCGCGGAGCGAGCCGCCCAGGTGTTGTAGCCTCCGAACAGGTGCTGCTCCGGGGGCGGAATGTAGCCGTCGCCGCCGTTCGCCAGTTCGATCACCATCGTCTGCTTCAGCGGACTGGCGGCCTTGATCTTCAACCCCGTCACGGCATACGTCTCGCACGGGGTAGTCGCGATCGCCATATCGCCGATTCGCACCGCCTGCACCACCACCTCGGTCTTCTGCTTCTGATGCAGCAAGATCTGCTCCCGGGCGTACACTTCGGTCTGGGTCTTCGGGAGGCGATCCCCCATCGCCGCCACAATCCGCTGGGCCCACTCCAGGCGCTGGAGATCCGGCACGCGGTAGTTCATCGTCATGCGGCGCTCCGCCATGGAGATCGGCGCGTTTTCCTGATACCGGATCCCGCGGTAGATCCCCATCGCCACGTCGAGCAAACCCCGCGTGTACTCTTCGATGGCGAGCTTGTCGTTCCACTCATTGAGTCGCGTGTAATCGCGCCGCCAGATGTCGCCGCTGCAGCCGTGCGAAATGAGCCCGACGAACGGCCGGACGCCTGCCGCAGCGCCACCCGAGAGCCGCGAGGCGAGACCTTCGCAAAACAGCCCGAAGTAGTCCGCGCTGATGTCCTGATCGCTGAAGTAGTGCATCGAGTAATTGGCGAGAACGGCGATGGGCCGGCCCTCGCGGGATTGCACGGAAATGAGCTGAAGGTCCGGATCCTTCGGGCCGGCTTCTCCGGTCACGTCGTCCCAGTTCCGGCCGGCGTGCATGTTGGCCCGCACGGTGCGGTTGCCGAACGGATCCACCTCCACCCGGTCCGGACGCCGAATCCACTGGCGAGACGCATTGAACGCGGCGGCGTTCGCCTTGCCGAAGCCGATGCGCGCCGGCTCGAGTCGCTCCGCTGCCTGGGAGATCGCCTCCACGATGCGGTCCCTGAGGAACGGCACATAGGCGGGATCGGCATCCGTCCCCAGGCAGCCCATGGAAGCGGGAGCGCTGTGGGCGTGGGTCGCCGATATCGTGATCCGGTTGGTCGGGATGCCGGTTCGCCGGGCCGCGAGTGTCTTCACCTCATCCAGCAGCTCGCGGCCCATCATGCAGCTATCCACCACGCAAATCGCTATCCGGGTGGAGCCGTCCGAGAGCGCCAGGGCGCGGGCGTTCACCCGCGTCTTGACCTTATCGACGCTGCGGCTGGTCATACCGCCGTTCACCAGCACCGGCAGCCGGGTCGGGGTCACATCCACCACCGCCGTGCCGGCGCGCAGCCCCGCCGAGCTGGGCTGCGCCTCCAGCGGTTCGCTCACCACACAGACGGCCAGCAGAGCCAGCAGCAGGAGCCAGAAAGGCGCGGGAAGCGCGGGAAGCGCGGGGATGGTCATGGATCGTTGTCTCGGCGGAAACGGTCTGGGAGGTCAGCAATCATTCCACCGAGCCTCGCGCTCTGCCCTTCCCGAAGTCCCGAGATCGTGCACCGAACTGCGGTTTGCACGGTAAGAGGCGGCAAGGCCGGGGGCGCCTGCACGCCTGACGGCTGACGCCGGGAGCGCCATGTGTGTGTAGAATCGCACAGCCGCATCCGGGCGTTCGACGTCTGAGACGGCGGCACCAATCCAGAACGAACTCCCCTGAGGCCCGCCGATGCTTGCCGCCGTGATGCCCCGCCCCACTCGCCTTCTCCGGCTCGCGGCTCTATTCGCGGCGCTGGCGCTGGCCTCGGCCGGCCGCGCCGATCCCGTGGAGTGGACGGGCCAGTCGGGGAACGTGCTCCTCCGCCTGCTGGTGGATGGACAGAAGGCGACGGGCACAGCGAGGGGCGATACCGCGCGGGCCACGATCGAGTTGGAGCTCGCGGGAACCCGAGTGGGAAGCGAATACCGCGGCACGGCGCGAGGAGTTGCTCGACGCGGCGCGCAGTCCCGACCGATCTCAGGCGGCTTCAGCGCGGTGGTGGAGGGTGGAGCGCCAAAGCTGTCCCTCCAGCTCATGAATGTGGGAGGGGAAAACCTCACGTTTTCGGCGCCGCTCTCCCGACAGGGCGCTCCTCAGGCCCTGAAGTGCATCTCCGCCCGCGGACCGGTCAGGCGCACCCCGGCGAAGGGGGTTCCCACATCGCTCAAGAGCGGCGACAGCTTCGCCGTGGGCGACCAGATCGAGACCGGACCCGCCGGCGCCGCGATCCTCTCGCTGGAAGATCGCAGCGTTGTCTTGATGCAGGAAAACACCCGTATCCTCGTGCCGGACGTCCCGGACAATCGGAGCGGTGTGCAGCGAACCCAGGTTTCCAGCGGGAAGGTGTGGTTCGCGGTGCGGAGCGTGCCTGCCGGCTCCAGATTCGAGGTGTCGGGACAGGATGTCGTGGCCTCGGTGCGCGGCACGGAGTTTGAGATCGAGGCGGATGAGGAGGGCGAGTTCAACCTCACCACCGCCGAGGGCCAGGTGGACGTGGTCGATCCGACGGGAACCCAGCCGCCTGCCAGCATTCGCGAAGGCGAGGAGTGGCGCCTCCCCGCACGGCGACTCCGAGCCGCCCGCTGGGGGGCTCGTCGGGCGGCGCAGCTCGCGACCAAACACTCCCGCTGGATGGCGCTTCTGGAGGAAACCGATCGGGTGTGGCCGTTCCGCCGGGCCGGTAAGCCCCGCTTCTGGCAGGATCGCTTCCGACGACCGCAGCCCATTCCGGGCGGCAAGGTCGGCGGCGGACCGATGAGAGGTCCCGCCCAAGGTCTGCGCCCAGGGGCCTTCCCTGGCGGCGGACGGCCCAACGGACCCCCAGGACAGACGCCCGACCGGAAACCCAACCCGGGCGCCGGCCGGATGAACCCGCCGGCGCCCCGTGGAGCGCCGCCCCGGGGCGGCGTGCGCCGGCCGAACTCGCCCCAGGGTCGAGCGGGCGCCGGCCGCATGCTACGCCCATGAGCCCTGTCGAGGCCCCAATCAGGTCGGCTGCGGGACCCCCACAAGTGAGGACTCTCGAGCGGGCAGCACCGGCTGCGGGGTGAGCAGGGCCACCGGCACGGCCAGCACCGGGCAGGGCGCTTCGTGTACGATCCGCTCGGTGGTGCTCCCCAAAACTGAATCCATGAAGCTGTGGGCGCCCTCGGTTGCCATCACGATCAGTTCCGAACCCTGCTCTTCGGCGGTGGAGAGGATCGTGTCGACGACCGGGCCTCGTCGGCAGAGCCATGCGCATTCCTCGCCGGGACGGCGCGCCATGTGAGCCAGCGCCGGCTGCTCCTCACCCACGTGCAGCAGCGTGAAGCGGGGCGCAGCGCCGAGGAGCCCGGCCAGATAGTGCGCAGTTTGGATCGCAGCCGAGGGGTCGGGCGTGGTCGCTGCGGGAATCAGGACATCCGCCAGTCGCACCTGTCCGGTGCGGAGCGAGACAAATCCGGGTTGATGCCGGGGAACGAAGAGGGTGCATTGGCCCGCCCGGCGCGACACCTGAAGCGAAACGTGGCGCCGCCGAAAGCGATCCCATCCCCGCCGCTGGTGGTTCGAGAACACCAACAGATCCGTCGAGTACGCCGAAAGATGGGCCAGGATCTCATCCACGGAGTCCCCCCGACGCCGCATCTTCTCCACCGACAACCCCACCGCGGCCACGTCCGCCCGATTCGATCCGTGCTGCAAGTGTCCCCACTGCTCCAGAATCGTTCGGACATGCGGAAAGTCGGACCAATCCGTCTCTTCATCCATGCTCGAGATATGGAGCAAGGTGAGGGTCGCCCGTGCGGCGAGTGCGATCCGCAGCGAGTGGGCAAAGGCGCGCATTTCCCCTTCGGAGAAATCGGTGGCGTGCAAAATCTCGGAAAACTGCGGCGCGGCGGTGTGCATGGGCGCTCCCGACGAAGAACAAGGGGTTCACAGACAGGTTCACACAAAGGTTCACGACCTAAACATGTTACCCTGTTCAGGAAGCGGTTCCGGATGGCGGAGCCGGGTTCGAAGGGTCGTGGACCGGATGTCGAACAACGGAGATGAATGCGCCTCGTGACGCTCACGTCCGCCATGCGCATCGCCGCTCAGCACCCGGCGCTGCTCGCCTGGTACGTCGAGAATCGATTTCGCGCGACCCGCGCAGCCGTGGAGCGCTCCCGCCGACCCGAGTTCAGCCCCGGCCCCCAGTACGTCACCCTGAAGCCCACCCTTCGCTGCAATCTGCGCTGCGGGTTCTGCCGCTTCGTCGCCAACGGAGATGTCTTCGGCGGCCGCGATTGGATGGACATCGAAGACTGGGAGCGCGTGATCGACGAAGTCGCTCCCTATCGGCCGTATCTCTGCCTCACGGGAGGCGAGCCCTTGATGTATCCGGAACTTCCCCGGCTTCTGGCACGAATTCGGGCGTGCGGGCTCCGGTGCGTGCTCACCACCAACGGCACGCTCCTCGAACGACGCGCCGCCGAGCTTGCCGCCGAGCCGCCGGACATGCTCATTCTCTCCATCGACGGGCCCGAAGCGGTGCACGACTCAGTGCGCGGAAAGGCCGGCGCTTTCACGCGCGCACTGGCAGGGATCGAGGCCCTGCGATCGAAGGCAGGGCGGCGAATGCCCATCCTGGTGCTGAACACCGCCCTCACCGAGGCCACCTGGCAGTCCGCCCAGGACATGGCGGCCGTTGCCCGGCGATTCGGCGCCGAGGTGTTGAACTTCCAGCACTTCTGGTTTCTGACCCGGGAAATGGTGAATCGCCATAATTCTCATTGGGGCGACTGTTTTCCACTCAACTACGAGCGCATCGGCGGCACCTCCACCATGGTGGAGCATCCCGATGCCCTCTGGGAGCTGGTTCGACGTCTCAACGACGGATCGCTCGGCATCCCGGTGATGGTCTACCCGGAGTTGAATCGCGAGCAAATCCACCGCTACTACGGCGAGCCGGAAGCGTTTACCCACTCAGGGACGCCGATGTGCGCGTGGACCAGCACCGACGTCTTGCCGAACGGGGATGTCTCGCCCTGTTTCGAGTTGACGTGCGGGAATCTGTTAGAACAGAGTTTTGGGGAGATCTGGAACGGAGACGCGTTTCGAGCGCATCGACGGAGGTTGACCGATGCCGGTCCCTATCCCGTTTGCGCTCGGTGCTGCGCCTTCTTTCGGAGAGACTGACTGATCCTGTCGCATCTTGGTCGGGGGCCCGCCGGAACGGCGGGCGGGGTTACCAGATGAAGTCGAAATCGATGTTTACCACGTTCCGTCATCGCTTCACGCCATTGGTCGTGGCGGCGACTCTCTTCAGCGGACTTCTGGCGCTCGGCTGCCGAGCCCAGGGCGTGGCCGCCCTGCGCGACGACCTTCGGAAGACGCTGATCGGCTCCCACGCGACGGCCATCCTCAATGCGCAGAAAACCTCCGAGATGACGGTCGGCGAGGTGATCCAGGAGCGCGTCCGCTTCACCTCGGAGCCGGGACAGGATGTCTTCGTACTGGTGCATCGCCCGAAGGCCGAGGGACGCTATCCCGCCGTCATCGTGCAGCACTTCCTGGGCGGCACCAAGGATTACCCCGCGTTCTCCTTCCTCTACCAGACGATGGCCCAGCGAGGTTTCGTCGTGGTGGCCATCGACGGTCGCTTCCGCGGCGAGCGCCAGAACGGCACCTCCCTGGAGGCGGCAATGATCGCGGCGCTGAAGGGCGGCAAGGGCAACCCCTTCCTCTACGACACCGCTTTCGATCTGATTCGCCTGATCGACTACCTGCAAACCCGGCCGGACGTGGATCCCGAAAAGATCGGCATGACCGGTTTCTCCGAGGGTGGAATTCTGACCTGGCTCACCAGCGCGGCCGATGAGCGAATTCGGGTGGCGGTGCCCATCATCGGCGTCACCAACTTCGGCGAGACACTCTCCAACGCCGATCTCCCCAACGCCCAACTCCGAATCAAGCTTTTCGAGCCGGTGTTCAAGGAGTACGCCAAAGACCTGGGAGAGAACGAGATCAACAGCAAGGTGCTGAAAAGCGCGTGGAATCGTCTGGTCCCGGGTATGCTGGACCGGTTCGACGCCGCGAACGTCATTCCGCAGATTGCTCCCCGACCGCTGCTCATTCTGAGCCACGAACTGGACGAACTCTTTCCCATCGAAGGCGCCAAGCAGGTTTACAATCGGGTTCGCAGCCGCTATCAGGAAGTGAACGCGGTGGACCGAGTCGATTTTCGCATCGCGCCGGGGCTCACGCATGCCCCGACGAACGTGTTCCAGCTCCTGGCGGAAGTCAACGCCATGCTGGATTGGATGGATCGCTGGCTGAAACGGCCGGCAGCTTAGGAAGTGGAGTGCGCCGTGCGCGGCGCTGGGCCGGAAGCTCAACAGGCGATGCTTCGCGGGTCGATCCCAACTGGGGGGTCGACCCGCGAGATTCTTGTATCGACCGCGAGTGCATGAATTCTCGGGTCGAGCGGGCCTCCCGGTAGGTAATCGAATATGCCACACCCCCTACGTCGCCTGATCTTCGGGGATCCATTCCCGACGACTCTGGCGCACCACACTCGCCTCCCCAATTACCTCGCGCTGCCGGTGTTCGCATCCGACGCGCTCTCATCCGTCAGCTACGCCACCGAGGAGATCCTGCTGGTGCTTGTCACCACCGGGGTTGCGGTGGGGTCGAGTTCGCTCCAACTCTCCTGGCCCATCGGTCTGGCTATCGCCGCCCTGCTGGCCATCGTGGCCACCTCCTATCGGCAGACGATTCATGCCTATCCCCAGGGGGGCGGCGCCTATCGAGTGTCCAAGGAGAATCTGGGCACCCTGGCGGGGCTCACGGCGGCCTCGGCGCTGCTGATTGACTACATCCTCACCGTCGCCGTGAGCATCTCAGCCGGCGTGGCGGCCATCACCTCCGCATTCCCGGAGGTGCACTCGCTGCAAATCCCGATTGCGATGGCGTGCATCGCGTTCATCGCCATCGCCAACCTGAGGGGCGCGAAAGAGTCTGGGATGCTCTTCGCGGTGCCCACCTACCTGTTCATCGCCAGCATCGCCGTGCTGATGGTGGTGGGCTTTGCGCGTATCGCGATGGGACACGATCTCCACCCCCCGATGCCGCCGGAAGAGTCGTGGAAGAACATGGGCGAATCGCTCAGCCTCTTCCTGATCCTCCGCGCTTTCTCCTCGGGCTGCACCGCTCTGACAGGCGTGGAAGCGGTCACCGACGGTGTCCCCGCGTTTCGCCCGCCCGAAGCCAAGAACGCCTCCAATGTGCTGGGCATCCTGGGCATCATCCTGATCACGATGTTCCTGGGCCTCACTTACCTGGCCCACTCGATGCACGTGGTGCCGTTCCCGGCCGACATGGAAGGACCCACCGAGCACCGGCAAACCGTGGTTTCTCAGATTGCCTACGCCGTGTTCGGAAGAAGCTGGTTCTATTTCGTGATCCAGGGATCCACCGCCATGATTCTCATCCTGGCGGCGAACACGGCGTTTGTGGACTTCCCCCGGTTGAGCATGTTTCTGGCGCAGGATCGCTTCCTGCCGCGCCAGATGGCGAATGTGGGAGACCGCCTCGTCTTTTCAAACGGCATCATCGGCCTCTCTCTGCTGTCGATGATCACCGTGATCGCCTTCAACGCCAGCACGCACCACCTCATCCCCCTGTACGCGCTCGGCGTGTTCATCTCGTTCACCCTGAGCCAGCTCGGCATGGTGATTCGCTGGTGCCGGCTGCGGCCCGCCGGTTGGGTGTCGGGCGCCATGGTGAACGGCGTGGGCGCCATGACCACTTTTGTGGTGCTGATCGTCATCGCCGTCACCAAGTTCATGGCGGGTGACCCGGTCAGCTTCTACCCGCTGACCAGCATCCTCGGGGTGTGGTTCACCCTCACCGCGCTGGCCTTCGTGCTGATCTCGATGTACCACCGCTGGATGGGGCGCGGGCTCGTAGCGGCATCGGTTGCCGGGATGGCACTGTTCTGTGCCGTCGCCCATCCGAACCTGCTGGAACCGCTGGAGATCCACCTCGGCGCCTGGATGGTGATGGCCACCATTCCCTGCCTCATCTGGGGGAAATTCCGCATCCGCGCCCATTACCAGGAAGTGGCCCAGCACCTCACGATGGAGCGCTTCGAGGGGCCGAGGCCATTCCAGCACACCGTGCTCGTCGTCGTCCCGGGGGTGCACCGAGGCGTGATGCCGGCGCTCCAGTACGCCCGCTCCATGAGGGGAAGCGTTCGCGCCGTCTATGTGGAGGTGGATCCCGCCAAGACCGAAGAAACCCTGCTCCGCTGGAAACACTTCGTCCCCGACATTGAGTTAGTGGTCCTCAATTCACCCTACCGAGCCCTGACGGAGCCCCTGCTGCGCTACATCGACGAAGTGGAGCGAGAGCGCGACGATGACGTGGTCACGATAATCCTGCCGGAGTTCGTCACCCGGAAGTGGTGGACCAAGTTCCTTCACAACCAGAACGGGCTCATTCTGAAGGGCGCCCTGCTGTTCAAGAAGGGCGTCGTTGTGACCAACATTCGCTACTACCTCGAAAGCCTGGGAGATCCGGAACCGTTCGTTCATCCGTTGACGAGCCGAATCGAGGGGGAATCCAACGGCACAAACGGGCATTCCGAGACGCCTCCTGCTCCTGAGTCGGTGGCGCCCGGGGCCGGCGCCGGATAACAGTCCTCGCGCGACACGCGCGGAGGGATTTGCGCCGTTCTCGGCCAATCCCTCCGGTTGGAAGGGAATCCCAGATGATGCAAATGCTACCGTTTCGCGCGATCCTCGCGCTGTCTGCACTCTTGGGCGGGCTGCTGCTCGCCGGCTGCGGCGAACCCGCCAAGTCGCCCGAAAACGCCCCGCCGGCGATCCCGCCGAACGTTCAGCAAGAGCTGAACAGCAAGATGGGTGGATCCGGAACCACCGCGCCCGGAACCACCGCGCCCCGCTAGTCGGCCGCCGCTCCCGGACTATGGATGACGCCAACGTCAGGGTCGACGTCGTCCATGGTCCGATCAAGCCCACCGGGAGCCGACCACACGCCTCATCCCGGCTCCGATCCACCCGACTCCACCGAGCCCCCGGGCGCCGGGCTTGATCCGGCCCCTTCTTGATGAGGCCCGTTCTGTTTCGGCTATCCTTCTTTTGGCCGTCTCGGGTTCGGCTCGCACACCGCCGGAGCGCTTCCGGGTCCTCTCCACACTCCCCCCGCACGGGAACCCCCCATGACTCACTTCCGCCTCTCACAACTGTTTCTGGCCCTCGCCGCACTGTGCGCGCTCTCGAGCATGCCGGCCCGAGCGGTTGGCGTCACCTCGCCGAAGCAGGAGTTCGGCTTCGACATTGGGGATGACTACCAGCTCGCCAATTACACCCAGATGAAAGCCTACTTCGAGAAGCTGGATCGCGAGTCGGACCGGGTGAAGGTGGTTCCCATCGGAGAGACCGAGGAAGGACGCACCCAGGTGATGGCCATCATCACTTCTCCCAGGAACCACCGGCGGCTGGAGCGCTTCCGTGAGATTTCCAATCGCCTCGCCACTGCGGACGGTCTGAACGAAGAGCGGGCGGCAGAGTTGGCGCGGGAAGGTCGCGCCGTGGTCTGGATCGACGGTGGACTCCACTCCAGCGAGACGCTGGGCTTCATGCAGCTCATCGAAACCGTTTACCGGTTGACCTCCGGGGAAGACGCCGAAACCCGCCGCTTCCTCGATGATCTGATCATCCTTGCCGTGCCTGCAAACCCGGACGGCATCGAACTGGTCGCCAACTGGTACCTTCGAGAGAAGGACCCCACAAAGCGAAGCCTCGCCGGCGTGCCGCGGCTCTATCAGAAATACATCGGGCACGACAACAACAGGGATTTCTACGCCTGCACCCAACGCGAAAGTCAGGCGATGAACCGGGTGCTCTATCGGATCTGGAATCCCCAGATCATGTACAACCACCACCAGACCGGTCCGGTCGGGACGGTGATGTTCGCTCCCCCCTTCCGTGATCCGTTCAACTATCGGGTGGATCCGCTCATCATCTCCGGCCTGGACATGGTCGGCGGCGCGATGCTGAATCGCTTCCTGCAGGAGGGCAAGGGCGGAGTGGTGCAGCGCGCCGGCGCCGCCTACTCCGCCTGGTGGAACGGCGGGCTCCGCACCACCGCCTATTTCCACAACATCATCGGCTTGCTGACCGAAACCATCGGCAACCCGACCCCCATGCGCGTGCCGTTCGTTCCCGACCGGCTGCTGCCCGGCGGCAACCAGGTGCTCCCCGTGGAGCCCCAGGAGTGGCGCTTCCGACAGTCCATCGACTACTCCCTCACCGCGAATCGCGCCGTGATGGATTTCGCGTCGAAGCACCGGGTGGAACTTCAGCTCAATCGCTGGAGGATGGGGATGCGGCAGATCGAGAAGGGTCGATCCGACTCCTGGACGCCTTCACCCCGGCGCATTCAGGCCGCCCGGAGAACCGACGGCTCGCGGCAGGACTTCGAACGACAGCTTCGCAAGCCCGAGCACCGAGATCCTCGCGGTTTTGTCATCACCTCGGATCAGCCCGACTTCGCCACGGCCATTCGCTTCGCGCGGGCGCTGATGAACACCGGGGTTCGGGTGCACCGCGCCACGGCGGCGTTCAAGATCGGCGACACCGACTATCCGACGGGATCGCTGGTGGTGCGCTGCGATCAGGCGTTCCGCCCGCACGTGCTCGATCTCTTCGAGCCTCAAGACCATCCCGACGACTTTCGCTATCCAGGAGGTCCGCCCATCGCCCCCTACGACAGCGCCGGCTGGACGCTGGCCTTTCAGATGGGCTTTCGGTTCGATCGAATCCTCACCGCCTTTGAAGCTCCGGTAGAGGAACTGGCGGAAGAGGCGCCGTTCCCCGCGGGCGCTCTGACGGGGGAGTCCGGCGCGGCCGGCTACCTGCTGCACGCCGGGGCCAATCACAGCTTCGTCACCGCGAATCGGCTGATGAAGCGCGGCCTCCCGGTGCGGAGAACCCTCTCCACCCATCAGGTCGGCGCGAAGACCTACCCCACCGGCTCCTTCTTCATTCCGGCCTCGCCCGCGTCTACCACCGCCTTGAAGGACGCCGTTCGCTCGCTGGGAGTGGATGCCGCGGGTGTCGCCACGGCTCCCGCCGTCGGACCTCCACTGCGACCGGCCCGCATCGCCCTCTGGGACACCTACGGCGGATCGATGACCTCCGGTTGGACCCGCTTCATCCTCGAGCGCTGGGAGTTTCCGTTTGAAGTGATCTACCCCGCCCAGATCGACGCCGGCGCCTTGCGTTCTCGCTGCGACGTGCTGCTCTTGCCGGATGGCGCCTTTCGTCTGACCGCCGGAACCCGCACGGGCTTCGGCGCCGCCGCGGGCGCCGAACCGGACGAGTCGAACCTGCCCGCCGAATACCGGGGACGAAGGGGCAGACTGAGCCGCGAACGGACGGTCCCGGTAATTCGGGAATTCCTGGAGGCCGGCGGCACCGTGCTCAGCATCGGAAGCAGCACCGATCTCGCTCGAGCACTGGGACTACCGGTCGCCAGCGCACTCGTGGAGTCGGGCGCCGGCAGCCGTACCCTTCCCCGCGAGAAGTTCTTCATCCCCGGCTCCATTCTCGAGGTTCGGTTGGACCCCACCCAGCCGATAGCCCTCGGAATGGGCGAGCGAGCCGATGTGGTGTTCGACGAGAGCCCGGCGTTCCGGGTGCGCGCCGACGATCGTACGCGCGTTGTGGCCTGGTACGGCAGTCCGACGCCGCTCCGCTCGGGCTGGGCGTGGGGGCAGAGCTACCTCGACGGAGCCGCGGCCGTCGTCGATGCCTCGGTCGGAGCGGGGCATCTGGTGCTCTACGGCCCCGAGGTGCTCTTCCGCGCCCAGCCGCACGGCACGTTCAAGCTCGTCTTCAACGCGCTCTATGCTCCGGTGAACTGAGCTCGCTGATTACCGCCCAGCCGGTGAGCGGGCAACGCCCACCGGCTGTTCTGGATCGCACCCGGTCCGCCTCGGCACGGCGCCGGCTCACCGTGCTACGATCTCGACGTGACGGTGGGCGTGTCCGTCCGCGAGAGCACATAGCCCGCCGCCAGACGATGGGTGTGCGTACCGGCCTCCAACCCGATGAAGCTGCACAGTTCTCTCGCCGCAGATTCCGGCTCTCGAAGCACGTCGTCGTACCAGACTTCCCGATAGGAACTGCCGAGCGCGCGATGTCGGCAAGCCTCGTCCACGTAGCAGAGGCAGAGCCGGCGGCAGTAGTCCAGATCCAGACACGGGTTCGAGGGCCGTCCGTCCTTGCCCAGCCGCCGGAGCAACGCCCCGACGATCCGTTCGGAGTTCATGCCCTGGATCCGGGGCCGGCACCCCGGCACGGTTTCCACCGACGGGGACTGCTCCCACTGCAGCGCACGGCGATGGACGCTCTGAGCGCTGGATTCGAGGTCCCGCCGCACATGCAGCACCCGCGCTCCGGGGAACAGATTGAGCCAGTAGGGCAGCGTCAGACTGTTTCGCGGATCTTTCCACCCCCACACGCTCCGGCGGCCCGCCTCGAATCCTGACAGGAATCCCACTGCAAGTTCTCTGGCCGCCCGTTGTTCCAGCGCGGCCACTTCTCTGGGCGCCACTCGGGGATCATCCCGTCGCTCCAGAAACGGCTGCGGATCGTCCCAACGGGCGCCCGCCCGCGCCAACATCTCCTCGTTGAGCCGAAAGAACACTCCCGACTCCGCATACCCGCTGACCAGCGCGGCGGAGCGGGCGGCTACCTCCGATCGAATGCGTCGGATGTCGATGTCGGCGCCTCCGTAAACGCCGAGTTGAAAAAGCATCGCCGCGACCAGGCTGGTCCCCGAGCGATGCATTCCGATCACGATGACCGGAGGCGCGGCCCTGAGGCGCGCCAGTACGGAGCGAACCCCTGTTTCGCCCATGACGTTTTGCATTCCGATAAGTGCGGTTGGCCGGCGGACTACTCGGCCGAGATGATGATGAAGCCCAAACCATCGACGCCGACGACGACAGATTGGTGAGTTTCATTTCAATTTGACCCTCCTTACAATTGTTGCCATCGGTTCAGTTCAGAGGTTCAGCCACCGAAGAAAGGAGGTTTTTCCTACCGAATGCGATGAATAATCCTAACAACAGCTCCGTCGGAGGCTGCTTCGGACGACGTGACGGCGATTGGGCCATCCCCTTCAGAAGACATCCGATGCGAACCCCATGAAGAACAAGCTGCTGTGCTGGTCGACGCTGAGCGCACTGTTGGGGATCCTCCTGCTGTCCGGATGCGGCGCAAGCCCGGACAAGGTTCCCGAGGGCCAGGATTCGACAAGCGCCATGATGAAGAGCGGCGCCGGCGCCATGGCGACCGGTGGGCCACAAACCCTCGGCACCGGCGGCGCCGCCAACGGCGCCCCGGGCGTGAGCGGTCCTCGCTAGGCGGAGTTGATTCCGCGGAAGCCGCATCAGTCCGATGGGTTGAACGAACCTGACCCATCGGACTGATCCAAACCGACCCCGTCGTCGAACGCTCGCCCACCCTCGCCTTCCCCCCGACAAAACCCCCCGCCCCCGTCGGAAGGGCCTGGCGCTGCCCGCGGCCAATTCCAAGGGGAACGGTGCGGAGTGGATTGCCTCGAGGCGGAGGGGACGGCGCGAGATGCGGCGGGTATCACTGGGTTTCATCGCGCTCGCAGTGGCGGCGCTGATGGCGGGGTGTGGGGGCGCGGAGCCCGAGCCGCCAAACGTCGCCGGGCCGAACTCTGGTCCGCCCGGATCCGAGCAGTCGGCGGCGGCCCGCAACGGCGACCCGGCTTCGGGAGACTCGACCGACGGCAAGACAGCCGCCACCATCGAGATGCCGGCCGAGCCGCCCATGCCTGCGGCGGTGATTCCCTCCCGGCGACCTGAGAAGCCGCTCAAGGTCGGTGTCTGCCTCCTCACGCGCGCGCATCAGTTCTACAAGGACCTCGAAGCCGCCATGCAGGCCGAGGCGCCGAAGCAGAACATCACGCTCCTCATCCAGGCTTCCGAAGGGGACGCGGCGGTAGAGCAGCGCACAGTGCAGACCATGCTCTCGCAGGGCATCGACGCGCTCATCCTCTGCCCCGTGAACAGTCAGGGTTCCGGCAGCACCGTGCGGCTCGCCAACGAGGCAAAGGTGCCGGTCTTCACGGCGGACATCGCCGCAAAGTCAGGCGACGTGGTGTGCCATGTCGCTTCGAATAACGAACAGGGCGGCGAACTGATCGGAGAGTTTCTCGCCGAGAAGATCGGCGGGAAGGGCGACGTGGCGATCATCGACTTCCCGACGGTCACCTCGGTTCAGGAACGCGTGAAGGGCTTCGAAAAGGCGATCGCGCGGCATCCCGGCATCAAGATCGTGGCCAGGCCCGCGCCCGACATGGCGGTGCAGGCCAAGGCGTTCCCCATCGCGCAGGATCTGCTCCAATCGCACCCGGGCCTCAAGGGCATCTTCGGCATCAACGACGACTGTGCCCTGGCGGCGGCCCAGGCGGCCTCGGGGCCGGATTGGAAGAACCTGGTGGTGGTCGGTTTTGACGCCACGCCCCAGGCACAGAATGTGATGCGTCAGGGGGGCGTGCTGAAGGCGGATGCCGCGCAATTCCCCGGCGTCATCGGACGGGCCGTGGTGGCGGCGGTGGCTCGCCATTCGCTGGGCGAGTCGCTGCCGAAGTCGGCCCCCATCCCGACCGCGCTCGTCAAAGCGAACTAACCGCGCCCCGTGCAAACCACGCTCGACGCTCGGGAGTTGCTTCGACGGTGGGGGCTTCCGGCCGCCATGCTGGCGGCCATCTTGCTGTTGGCCCTCACCACCGATAACTTTCTCTCCCCGCGAAATTTGAGAAACGTGGGGACCCAGGTCCCGGTGAACGCGATCCTGGCGGCCGGAATGACCGTGGTCATCCTCTCAGGTGGGATCGACCTCTCGGTGGGTTCCGTGCACGCACTGGCCGGCGTGGCTGCCGCCCGTCTCCTGGTGGACCCGGGTCTGAACCGTCAGGTCGGCGACGGCGTGCTGCCGGTGGCCGTGGCGGGGGGCATTGCCGTGGGCCTCGCGCTCGGAGCGGTGAACGGCGGCGCGGTGGCCGGCATCGGCATTCCGCCGTTCATCGTCACCCTTGCCATGATGCGCATCGCTCGGGGACTGGCCAAGCACGTGACCGACGGCGTGCCCGTGGGACTTCAGGGGCCGGAGAACCCGCTCTCCGAAGCGATCAACGGCCGCTGGCTACAGTTCCGCGACCTGGGATTGGGCTACGCGGGCGGGATCGTGCCGAACGCCTTCCTCATCGCGGTGGCGGTGATGGCGCTTCTGGCGCTGCTGCTGGGGCGCACGCGCTGGGGCCGGCAGGTCTATGCCGTGGGCGGCAGCGAACGGACTGCCCACCTCTCGGGCGTGCCGGTGCGTCGACTCCGGCTAAGCGCCTACGTGCTGATGGGCGCGCTCGCGGGCCTCACGGGCGCGATGGAAGCCTCGTCGCTGCAGTCCGGCTCCCCCGTCACCGGAGAGGGCTATGAGTTGAACGCAATCGCCGCGGTCGTGGTGGGCGGCGCCCGCCTCACCGGGGGCCAGGGCAGCGTGGTCGCCAGCTTTTGCGGCGCGGTCCTCGTCATCGGCCTGATGAACAACGCGCTCAACCTGAGAAACGTGCCCCCCTTCTGGCAAGAGGTCGCCACCGGAGCGATCATCCTCTCCGTCGCCCTCGTCGACCGCTTCACCCGCGGTAAACAGGACGGCTGACGGGTTGTGGCCTTGGTTTCCGGGCAGCACACACGGTTCGCCGGCACGGCGATTTGATTGTCGCTCCGGACAGATTCCATTCGGAAGTATGCTGAAAATGTCGTTTAGCTCTGACTGAGGTCGAAGTTGGGTAGACGTGGAAGAGTCTCCTGAAAACTTCACTCCACAGGAGCACCTCCATG
>SYKE01000189.1 GCA_005798285.1 Actinomycetota bacterium | reverse complement strand
GGTGGTTATCGGCGCCATCGGATTCCTGCCGACCCGGGACCCTTGGTCGCCGGGGCAGGGCCTCCTCTGGGGGTGGCTGGTGGGCGGTCCCCTCTTGCTCCTCGCGGTGTGGCTGGGCCTCGGCGCGGACTGGCCGCGCTGCCTGGCCGCGTGCGCTGGGTGCGCAGCCCTCGGCGTCTCCACACTGGCGCTGTTCGCCAGTCCATCCCTGCCGGACGCGCTTCTAGGCATGGGGCTCGGCTCCATCATCGTCGCGCTCCTCTTGAGTGTCGTGGAGCCCGAGAGTGATCCGACCTCGGCAGCGCTGGCGATGATTGCCGTCGCCTCCACGACATTCCTGGCGCTTCGACACCGGGATGCGGCCGGAGCCCGACCCTGGACGGTGCTCCCGATCCTCTGGCTCGTTGCCACGGGCGGAGTGGGCGCCGCGCTTCGTGCCCGAGTTCGCTCCACCCACGTGGGTCCATCGCTGTTCCTGCTGGGCGGAGTGGGAATTGCTGCCGCAGTCGCTCTCGGACTCCAGCTTCAGGGAGGCAGCGAATTCGCGCCTTCGCTGTTGATCGGCGCGCTCGCCGCCGGCGTCGGCCGACTGTCGGACCGTCGAGCAGCGTTGAACGCCACACAAGCCGCGCTCCTCGGCGGCGCAGTGGCGCTCGGGGGCGCGGCTGCCGCATACCGGGGACTGCACGGGTACGGCATCGGGTTAGCCGCCCTGGCCGCCTGGATCGTCTCGGGGGCGGGGAATCGATCCGACCCCGCCCCCGGGGCGCGAGTCACGGCTGCGATGCTGACCGCTCTGGCGCTCCACCGCTGTTGGGTCGAACTCGGTCACTCCCAGGACGACTCGGGAAATCAGGCTGAGTATGTCGCGCTGGGACTTCTGCTGGGCGTCCTACTGCCCCCACTGTTGGCGGCCCTCGCGCCGGATGAGGGCCGTTCCGGGGCCGCGGAGCGCGCCGTGACGGCGTTGGGACTGGCTGCTGCCGCTGCGTGCGCAGCCCCGGCGATCTGGCTGCTCGTCGGCGGCGCCCCTCAGACATCATTTCTGCTCGGCGCCACCCTGAGCGCTGCAACCGGGACCGCGATCCACGGTCGCGCTTCCAGCCGCGTGGGAGTTGCGATGTTGGTTTCGCTCCTGGCAGTGATGGCCGCAATTCTGATCACGCCGATGATTGAGCCGCTTGCCCTGAAAACGAGGGCTGAGCGGATGACCGCCCTGGCGCTGCTTGGAAGCCTGATCACTCTGGCAGCCGGCTGTTCCGCCTTTGGCGCCGCGAGGGCCAGGAAAGGGTCCGGCGATTCGGTGGGATTGAACGAGAGTGCTCAGTCCGGAGGTTCCCGAGGATGAGTAGTGAGGCATTGGAACTTCACGCCGGCCTGCGCGCCGCACTTCCCCGCGCGACTGTTGTGGCAGCCGTCTTCCTGATGGGTGTATTTGCCTTCTCTCGAGAGACCGCCTCGGGTGACCTCGCCGGCACGGTCTCAGTAAACGATCGTCCCCTCGCTGGGATTCGGGTGGTGGTCAGGCCCGGCGTTCCTGCAAGCGGTCGGGACTCATGGGTCACTCGTACAGACAATCAGGGGCGATTCTCCCTCCACCGCTTGCCGACCGGGGCCTACGAGGTCCAACCGCTCACTCAGCTCCACCGCGACGGGGTCCGAAAGGTTCTGGTGACCGAAGGTAGAGTTGCCGGAACCCACATCACCGTCACACCTGAAGACCCGTTCCTGAGAGTGCACGCCCATCAGCGTTCGTTTTTTCCCGGCGAGCAGCCCAGGCTTCAGCTCAACGGCTTTCGGCAGGGGGAGCGAGTTCGATTGGAGCTCTGGGAAGCGGACTTCACGGGGCGGCCCGGCCCGCGGTGGAGCGAGATGTTGGACATGCTGGCTCGAACCTCGTACTCCACTGAGAAACCCAACTTCTCGACTCATCCGCTGCGTCGCGTACGGTCGTGGCAGACTGATATTCGCCGCACCGACGCGGAAGGACAGTTCTACCAGTGGGAGCCCCTGGGAGCGCTTCCCGCGGGCCTCTATGTGTTGAGAGCCGACGGCGAGCGTTCTACCGGCGTGGGTTGGGTCGCGGTGAGTGACCTGTGCTTGATCTCCAAAGCTTCGAACCGTGGCTCGCTGCTGTACACCGCCGACCTGAAGTCCGGATCCCCCCTCGCCGGAGTCGATCTCTACCGGTTCCGACAGGGCTCGCCGCAGGTCACCCGAGCTCAAACAGATGCCCAGGGAGTCGCTACCTTCAGCGGAAGCGGTGGCGACGGGCAGGAGACCTGGCTGGCTCGCAAGGGCGCGTCACTCGCTGTGACTCGGCGGTACACCTCTACGGACGCGGCCGAGGGGTTTCGTGCGTTCACGTATACCGATCGGCCGGTCTACCGACCGGGGCACAAAGTACACTTCAAGGGCGTGGTTCGCCGGATCGGCGCTCAAGACTATCGGCTCCCCGGGGCAACTTCGGCCGAGATCACAGTTCGGGATGAGTCGGAGAACGTGGTTACGCGGCAGACAGTGGAGATCACCCGTGCGGGGAGTTACTCCGGGGAGTTCGAACTCTCCCGTGAGGCCACAGCGGGAATGTATTCCCTGATCCTGCGAGTGGACGGTGAGGACGTCCGAGATTCCTTCTTTGTGGCATCCTACCGCAAGCCCGAGTGGTCGATCGACGTCAGCTCCGAGAAGAAGCGCTACGTGCGAGGGGATCGCATTCGTATTCAGGCGGTGTCCCGCTACTTCTTTGGAGCGCCGGTCGCCGGCGCCAAAGCGACGTGGACCGTCTCCGCGTCCCCTCACTGGAGCTGGGGTGACGAGGAGGATCTCGGGGAAGAAGAGTCCGAGGGTGAGGGCTACGGCGAGTTGATTGCGGAGGGTCAGGCAACGACAGATGCCGAGGGACGTCTGGCAATAGAACTTCCCTCGAACCCGACTCTGCCGGCCGGCACGTCGCTCTCCTCGGGTCGCGAGATCGAGTACAACGTACAGGTGACCGTAGAGGACGCTTCAAACCGGACGGTGACCGGAAGCAAAACAATCGTCATCTTACCTGGCGAGCTCAGCCTTCATGCGTCGCCCTCGAACTACGTGGCGTCCCCAGGGCAGGCCATTACCTTGAAGCTGGAAGCCAGAAACCTGGACGACACACCGGCTGTCGGGATTCGCCTTGAGGTAAAGCATCAGCTCAAGGGCGGAGCTCGCGGCGACCGACAGTCCTTTGAGAACGTGGAAACGGACTCTGAGGGCAGAGCGACCGTCAGCTACACGCCGTCCGAAACGGGGCTCCTCGAGTTTCAGGTTCGAGCGACCGACCGCCGCGGCAACAAACTGCAGGCGGATACGGACGTCTGGGTCGCCCGAGATGCGGGAGAAGACATCAACCTTCCCATGTCCGATCTCTCAGTCCGGCTCGACCGCAAGAGCTATCTACCCGGTGACACCGCCGTCGCGTTGATCCAGACGGACCGACCCGGAGCGACCGCACTCCTCACCATCGAGGCCGACCGAGTGCTGCGGTACTGGACCGTGCCGCTCCCGCGACGTTCCACGGTGGTTCGTATTCCGGTGGAGCAGGGTTGGGTCCCCAACGTCTACGTCGGCGTGTGCCGGATCCGAGATCGCCAGTTCGCGACTTCAGAGGCACGGCTGTCTCTCTCTAAAGACATCCGCCGGCTGAAGGTGACCGTGAGTTCGGATCGTCCGGTCTATCGGCCGGGCGAGCAGGCGTTGTTTACCGTTCAGACTGCGGGACCGGATGGGAAGCCTTGCCCGGCGGAAGTCTCTTTCGGGCTGGTGGACGAGGCGATTTATGCGATCCGAGAGGAGCCGTCGAGGGGAATCTGGGAGGCGTTCTTCCCCCGCCGTTACAACGGTGTGTCAACTTCCTATTCCGACTGGTGGGTCTACCTGGGAGATGCGGACAAGTCCACTCCAAACGTAGAGGTTCGTCGGAACTTTCAGGACACCGCGGCCTGGGCTCCTTTCGTCCACACGAATGACCAGGGACGCGCATCCGTTCGGGTGACGCTGCCGGACAATCTGACCCGGTGGCGGGCCACCGCTGTCGCGCACAACGACCGTACCGACGTGGGTCGCGGCATAGCTTCTCTGGTGGTTCGGAAGGAGTTGATGGTTCGGCTCCAGACTCCCCGGACCTTGACGGCCGGAGATCAAGCCACCTTCTCGGCCGTGGTGCACAACGAGGCAGCCGGTCCGATGGATGTGGTGGTAAAGCTTGGGCTCGTCGGTGCGGATCTGACGTCGCCGATGGAGCATCGCCTGCGTCTCGATCCGGCAACCTCAAAGAAGGTCGAGTGGCGGCTCTCCACAAGAGTACCCGGCAGCGTAGTGGCGACGGTGACGGCGGTGGCCGGAGCTCTCTCCGACGGAGTCGAACTCTCCGTTCCGGTTCGGGCCTTCGCCCGTCCCAAGGCCGAGACCCTGACGGGAGTCGTGACCGATGCGCCCGCCGTGCTGACTTTCCGCCGGCAACCGTCGGCGCTGGACGGGGAACTCTCTGTGCGGGTGAGCCCGAGTATCGCCTCGTCGCTGCTGGGTTCACTTCGCTACCTGGCGGAGTATCCCTACGGCTGCACCGAGCAGACAACCAGTTCGTTCCTGCCGGATGTGCTGGTGCATCAACTCAACCGGGAGTTCCACCTGGATGACTCGGAACTGGCCGCAACGCTGCCGGGGATGGTTCAGGCGGGCCTCTTGAGACTCTACCGCTTTCAGACTTCGGGCGGCTCCGCGGGTGGCTCGGGCTGGGGTTGGTGGCAGTTCGGCGCGGCGGACCCATGGCTCAGTGCTTACGTGATGATGGCGCTCCAGACGTGCAAAGACTCCGGCATCCCGGTGAATGAAGCGGTCTACGCCTCCGGCTCGGTTCATCTCAAGGGGCTGGCCTCTGCAAAGTTGAAGCCGGACGACGCCTGTTTCGTCGCCTATGTGCTCGCTCTCACCGGAAAGCGGGATCTGGCGCTCAAACTGCTGACGCCGACGGTGTTAAGTCATCCCAAGCTCGAGCGGAGGTCGCTGGGCTATGCGATTCTGGCACTGGCTCGCTCCGGCGCCGACGGAGGCATGCGTCGCGCCCGAGAACTCCTGGAGACCCAGTGGGCTCAGAGTCAATCGGATACCGGTGGGGTTCGTTGGAGTGAGGATCGCAACCGCGTCTGGTACCGATGGGTCGACGATGTGGAAACGACGGCGGTACTGCTGAAGGCCGTGATGGCGGTGTCCCCTTCCGACCCGCGAGCGGCGGAGATCGTTCGGTGGCTCATGTCCCAGCGCCGTGGCGACGGGTGGATCTCCACGCGTGATACGGCATGGGTGTTGTATGCGATGGCGGACTACCTGCGCCACACCCGGGAACTCTCCGGCAGCGGCGATTACGAGATTCGACTGAACGGATCCACTCTTCATCGCTCGCCGGCGCGGGAGAGAGGCGCCCTTCCGGAAGAGACGGTGCTGAGCGTTCCCTTCAAGGATCTCCAAGAGACCAATCAGCTTGAGATTCGGGGTTCCGACGGAGGTCGGCTGTATTACACCGCGCGGCTGAAGCAGGATCTCGGTCTGGCAAGCTTCGCGCCCGAGAGTTCGGTCGATGGCCTGTCGGTCCAACGCGAGTACTACCCAATCGCTCGGAAACGGGACGCTCGGGGTCGAGTAATGAATGAACCCGCCAGTGGGCCCCGGTCATCCTTCCGTGTGGGCGAGACAATTCTCGTTCGGGTACGGGTGAAGTCGAGCCAACCCCTCAGATACTTCATGCTGGAGGATCCCATCCCGAGTGGGTTCGAGGTGGTGGATCGGGGCGAACCCCTGGAGTGGAGTTACTGGTGGTCGGCGCTCGAAGTGCGGGACGATCGTGTTGCAACGTTCCTCGACACTCTTCCCACCAAAGAGCAGGTGATCGAGTATTACCTGCGCCCGGAGTTGCCCGGAAGTTACCGCTGCCTGCCCCCCCGTTTGAGCGACATGTACGCCCCGGAGCGGCAGGCTTCCGGGTCTGATCGGCGGCTCGAGGTGCGGCCGTGAAGCGACGGCTTTGGACGACTTCCGAGGTGTGGGTCACGGCTGCGGCGGCCATGCTCATCGGTTCGGTGACCGCATGGGCCCTCGCCCCCCGGCCGCGCAGCGAACCGCTGGCCCGATACGTGACGACGGTTCGGGGCCGCACGCCGAACCAGGTGCACAACGCTGCCCTCGCGGCGAGGAGCATCCATGGCCGGGTGATTCGGCCCGGAGAAGTGTTCTCGTTCAATCAACTCACAGGCTCCTGGTCCAGCGATTCAGGCTATCGACTGGCCCCGGTCAGCTTTGATGGAGAGCTGGTCCCGGGTTGGGGTGGCGGCGTCTGCCAGACATCCAGCACGCTCTACAACGCGGCCCTCCTCGCCGGGATGACCATCCTGGAGCGACACCGACACCAGTGGATTCCCCGCTACGTTCCTGCCGGGCGGGATGCGGCCGTTGCCTGGAGCAGCATCGATCTCAAGTTTCGGAATGACCTCGCGTTCCCCGTTCAGGTGGAAGCCGAAGTGCGAGGGGACTTGCTGCGCTGCGGGTTGGTTGCCGCACGGCGGCCCGATCGCACCTACAGTGTCGAACAGGATACGCTGGGAGGCGCCAGGGCCGCCGTCATCGAACAGCCCTGGAATGTCGGCCTCGGGCTGAAGCGCGTGAAGAATCCAGGGCGGGATGGAAGGCGCGTGAGAACCTTCCGGATCACGCGGTTCCCCTCCGGCGAAACCCGGCGCGAGTTGGTGTCGGACGACCGTTACCCAGCCATGAATCGATTGGTGCTCGTCCGCTGACGCTTCGCGCGCGGCCTCAACGAGACCGGGAGCAACAGAACTTGGCGATCCAAATTGGGGCTATTCTGAAGAAGAGACGAGAGTGGGCCCGTCTCACTCAACAAGAGTTGGTGGACCACACGGGTCTGGATCGCAGCAACAGCTACATTGGCGCTCTGGAACGGGGCAAGACCAGCCCAACCCTCGAAGAGTTGGAGCAGCTCGCGCGGTACTTTCGAACGGATGTCGTGGAATTGATCGAGGAAGCCCGCGGCAGCGCCGAGCGGCGCACCCAGGAGTCCGTCGCCCCCGAGACCCCCAGTGAGATGGATCGCCTTTGGGCGGCGCTTTCGGAGGACGATCGCGACCTGTTGCTTCAGTTCGGGGAGTTGCTCCTTCGCCGCCACAAAAGAGGTTAGGCAAAACCGGGATGTGTCCAGGCGCCTCGAGCCCGGACAGCATCGATCACTCCTTGAAAGTGCCAGCCTTCCAGAAACGTGGGGTAGCCGCTACAGCCCTCTCCGCGCACATCGCTTAGGAACTCGCGGGCAAGTTGGGTCCAGTTACGAAGCGTGTTGTCTGAGATCTCGGGGAGCGCGTCCAGGATGTCCTGCGGCAGATCGAGTCGAGTCCACTCCCCGCGTCCCTCTTTCAGCCAGACGTCGCCGGTGGCATAGGCGCCCTCGATGTGGATTTGGCCCCGCTCACCGTAAACCGCTACGTAGTCGCCCGTGCGGGATGGCTGCAGGCAACTGTGGCGAAACGTGGCGCTGACTCCGGACTCAGGGCCATCATCCGATGCGCCGATCCGGCACAGCACCGTGTACGACCAGTCCGAGTCGACCTCAGCCCAGTCTGCCGTCGACAGCTCCTCGGGAGAGAGTTCGGACTGCGTAAATTGACGGAAATCATGCAGTCGTGGCCCGATCGGCGCCCGCCGCAAGTCGTTTCGAGTCTCCCCGGTTGCCCAGAGGACGACTCCCGAAGCGACATGGAGCACGATAGCGAGCTTGTGAGTGAAGTTGTTGTTCAGCCGGCCGCCGCCCTGATCCAACCGATGGGGCCACCCGAACGGGCAGTTTCGGGGCCAATTGTAATGTGATACACATTCGACTTCCAACACAGGTCCGACTCGGCCCGAGTCGATAATCCGGCGGGCCAGATACGCCTGCGGCTGATAGCGGTACGACGCGGCGTAGGCGGTCTTCACGCCGGCGCCCGCCGCCAGACGATACAGCGACTCGGCGTCGGCGGCATTCACCGCCAGGGGCTTGTCCGCGAACACGTGACATCCGGCCCCCACCGCGGCGGAAATCATCTCGACATGGGCGCCGCCGGGCGTGGCGACTGCGACGATGTCTGGACGAAGCTGCTGAAGAGCCGCGCGCCAGTCGGTGGATGCGACGGGAATGTTCAGTTCAGCAGCCACCCGGTGCACTACAGTCTCGGTCCGGGACGCCATCCCGACGACCTCTGAGCCGGCTTCACGGAACGCGAGGGCGTGTCCCTGTCCGGCATAGCCGGATCCGAGGATGAGCACGCGTGGACGGCTGGTCATCCGCACATGGCCACGATGGCATCCATGCTGGCTGCCAGGTGGTCCAGAAGCGTATCGGGGCTGTGGGAATAGGGCCCATATTCGGCCGTGAGGTAGCTCTGGTACCCGATGTCGCGGATTGCGGCCGTCACCTCGGCCCAGTTGACGTCGCCCTCCAGCAGCATTACAAAGCCAGCGAGGTTGCCCACGGAGTTCCTGAAGTCTTTGAGATGGATCCTCCCGACCCGAGACCCAAGGATTCTCAGCCACTGTTCCGGGAAACCGTTCACCAGCACGTTGCCGACGTCGAAGTACGCGCGAACGAAGGGACTGTCAATCTCATCGACGAACTCGCGCATTTCCAGCGGACTCAGCAGGAAGCGGTTCCAAACGTTCTCGACGCAAATCTCGATGCGGTACTGCTCGGCCAGACTCCGGAGTTCCCGGTAGATGGCGAGGCTTCGATCATACGCCACGTCGTAAGGGACCACAGGCGAACGGGGGTCCCACGCCACCTGTACGTATCCGGGTATCTGGAGGATCGCGCCGGCCCCGAGCGCCTGCGCCGCCTGTAGTCCCCGCTCGGTGCGTCTAAGAATCTGCGGCAGCGACTCGTCAAGTTCCAGGTGGAAGAGATCCACAAAGGCGGGACCCATCGTGCTCGGGACTTCCAGGCCCATGCTGCGAGCCAGATCGGCGGCGCGATCCGGCTCATCGTAGGGCGCGGGGAGAGCAACGCGGCCCTCGGCATCGAGGCGAAGTTCGAGACCGTGAAATCCGCGCTCGGCGGCACGCGCAAATGCCGCAGGCGGATCGAGATCTCGACGTAAGTTGCCCTGGCAGAGACCCTTCTTCAGCATTTGAACTGCCTCCCCGGGCGGCAAACCACCCATACTCCGGGGCCGCTCAGCCGGGCAGCCCCACGAGGATGGAACCGACTAGCGCATCGCCGATGCCGATGAGCCGGACTCAATCAACTGGCGCGATGCCTGCTCCGCCCACCCCATGGCGCTGCCGGACCAGATCCCGAGAAACACCGTGCCCGCCACGGCCAACGCGAGGCCGAAGCGAAGCCCCAGATCGGCTTCCAGAACGGGAGAGTCTCGCTCCTCTCCCGAGTCCATATACATCGCCCGAACGACCCCAAGGTAGTAGAAGAACGACACGGTGCTCGTCAGCACCAGGAGGACGATGAGCCAGATGAGCGGGCTGTTCATCGCAACGAGCGACTGGATAATGAACAATTTCGCGAAGAACCCGGCGCTCGGCGGCAGCCCGGCGAGCGAGAGCATGAACAGCGCCATCATAGCGGCCGCCCAGGGATGCCGCTTCCCGAGTCCCGCGAAGTCCTTGATCTCCAACACTTCATCGCCGTTCTTCCTCAGCGAAATGAGAACAGCAAACGCGCCGAGGTTGCTGACAGTGTACGCCAGAGAGTACAGCAGTATCGCCGAGACCGCCCCGCTTGGACCGAGTCCGGCAGCGCCAAACGCCCCGCTGGGTCGCACGGCTGCCACCACCCCGGCCAGCATGTAGCCCGCGTGGGCCACACTGGAGTAGGCCAGCATCCGTTTGATGTTCGGCTGCACCACGGCCACGACATTGCCGAACAGCATCGTCAGGGCCGCCAGGCTCGCCAGTACCGCGCTGAGGTTGACCTGAAGCGTGTACTCCTGTACCGACAGCGTGAGCACACGCACGAACGCGGCGAAACCGGCGGTCTTGGCAAGCACCGACATGAACGCGGTGACAGGGGTGGGTGATCCCTCGTACACATCCGGAGCCCAGAAGTGGAACGGAACGACGGCAACCTTGAAGCTGAACCCAACCAGCAGCAGTCCCAGGCCCGCCAGGAGCAGGTTGTTCTTCTCCGGGCTTGCCCCGCCGGCGCGCGTATCGCCCAGTGTCGTGGCGATCTCCTGCACGTTGATGGTGCCGGTAGCGCCGTAAAGCAGGGCTATCCCGTAAAGAAAAAACGCCGAAGCAAAGGAGCCCAAAAGGAAGTACTTCAGCGAAGCTTCATTGCTGTTGCTGCGCCGCTTCACCGAGTCGTACCCCGCCAGGATATAGAGCGGGATGCTGAGGACTTCGAGGCCGATGAAAAGCGTGATCAGATTGATCGAAGACGCCATCACCACTCCCCCGAGAGTCGCGAAGAGCATTAGCGCGAAGTACTCCGGATGCTCGAGATCCTCTCGCTCGAGGAAGCGGACCGACAGCAGAACGGAGATCGCCGTGCCAAGCAGCAGCACGAGGGTCGCAAACGCCGTAAACGTATCGGCCATCAGCATTCCCTGCATGACCGGGGTCGCCTCGCCGCCGACACTGAATTGACTCACGGCGGGGATGGCGGCTGCGACGAGTCCTACCAGGGTTATCGCTGCCAGGAACCGTGCCGAGAGCTTCGGAACGGCAGCTCCGAAGAGGAGCACGATCACACCGAACCCGGTGAGCAAGAGCTGCGGACCGATCGCAGCCAGATCCTTCATGCCTGGAAACATCATTTGCCGGCGGCTCCGGACGGGGCCGGCGCGCTACCGGGCTTGCTGTCAGCCGGTGATACGGCGCTCGGACGAACAAGAGGAGGGGCCGTGCCGGGAGTTCCGGCAGGACCGCCGGGCGTGGGATTGGCAGACTGTTCCGCAACAGCACGCCGCGCTGCGGCCTGGAGGCGCGACTCTTCAATCGGCGCCACAACCGTACGGTAAACCGCTTGATCGAACAACCGGATCACCGAGTTCGGTGCGATGCCAATCCAGAACATAAAGAGCACCAGGGGCGCCAGCGTACACAGCTCCCGAAAGTTCAGATCCTTCAGGTGCTGGTTCTCGGGGTTCTCGAGAGGTCCGTGCATCACCCGCTGGAACATCCAGAGCAGGTAGACGGCCCCCAGGATCACACCGGTTGCCCCCAACACCGCCGCCCATTGGGCCACGGGGCCCGTCTCGGGAGTTCCCCACGTGCCCAGCAGGATCAAAAACTCTCCCACGAAGCCGTTCAATCCGGGTAATCCCACGCTGCTGAGCATCGTGATCAGGAAGTAGGCGCCGAAGACGGGCAGCACCTTCCAGAGGCCGCCGAACTGTGCGATCTCACGGGTGTGTCGACGCTCGTAGATCATTCCGACAAGAAGGAACAGCGCTCCGGTGCTGATGCCGTGGTTCACCATCTGAAGCACGCTGCCCGCAACCCCCTCGCGGGTGAAGGCGAAGAGGCCCAGCACACAAAAGCCGAGATGGCTCACCGAGGAGTAGGCAACCAACCGTTTCACATCTGTCTGCACGTAAGCCATTACAGCGCCGTAGATGATACCCACAACGCTCAAACCCATGATCCAGGGAGCCGTCTGGATGGCGACATCGGGAAAGAGCGGAATGCAAAACCGGAGCAACCCGAAG
>SYKE01000188.1 GCA_005798285.1 Actinomycetota bacterium | reverse complement strand
GAAGGCCCGGGTGGAGAAGGCGTCTCTGAGTGCCTATCGTCTCCCTCTGGGCAGTGCGTGGCTCGGGAAGAAGCCCAAAGACCTTACCGAGGCACAGCGCACGCGCCTGCGCCGGAGTGCGCGGACACTGTTTCAGCTTTGTGCGAAGCTCAAGGTTGAGTTGTTCCGTGAAGGCCGGCGGATCGAGGTGGCGGAGGCGAGCGTACGGAGAGCGCTGGATATCCCCGAGAGTGAGCCGTGGCTGCGTCCGTGACGAGTGAAACGAGAACGGCATGATGATCAGACGGCGTAGGACCGGCGTGTGGCGGGCCGCGGCGGTCCTGGTAACGTCAGTCGCAGCACTGGGCATGGCCCGGTCGGAAGTGCGCCCATATCCCGATCCCGGGCATCGCCGGCTGGGGGTTTATGCCGGAGGGCCGGAGCAGCACTTCGACTACTTCCTGCGCAAGCTCAGCCTGGGCGACACGTTTCCCGACAAGACCGCATGGTGGGCGGGACTGCGCACGGAGCGCAAGGAGCGGAGCGGCACACACCTCGCCAGGCACGATGTGTTCATCGTCTACTGCGGAGAGAAAGACGGGAACGTACGGAATTCCATCCGTCGCATTGATGCGTGGCTGAAGTCCGAACCAGCCTCGCCCACCTTTCCGGAACTGATCCCCGCCATCTGCCTTGGTGAAGAGAATCTGACCTCGTACAACCCGGTGCTGGAAGCAGTTGCCGCTCACATCCGCAAGAACTACCGGATTCCCGTACTTCAGTGGTACAGCGATCCGATCGCGCCGTCAACGGACCTGACGGCCGATGGGTGGATCTGGGATTCGTACGGCTGGGACAGCGTCCGTTTCCGCAAGCATCTGATGAAGTTCGCGGTCCTGCGCAAGCCGGTGATCTGTGTTCCCTGGGCGTCGGATCCGCATTGGCCGCAGTGGACTCAGTACCCGACCGCCGCGGCGTTGATGGACCGTGAGTGGCGTCAATTCGACGTCTGCCGCGAGTTCAACGTCGGCTGCGCCGTGTTTGCCGTCGCGGGGCCTCACGGCTCGGTGAACACCTGGGCCGGCAGTTCGTCCCGGGAGTTGGTCACATTGCGAAACGCTCTCCGGGCCCAACGAGCCGCGATGCACGCGCTTCGTCCGGGAGAAGTGCCTCTAACCTCTGCGAACATCTCTGCCCGCGACCGGGCCATCCCGGTCGGCGGAGATCCGGACGCACCCAGCGACTACGTCGAGACCTTTTCCGGCTTCGACTGGCTGCATGCCGCCGATGTGCGCGGGTTCCTCCATCTGCGGCTCACGAGCCGGCCCGGCACTCCCGGATTCCTGGAGTTGGCGCCGCGCGAGAGCGGTCCCGCGCTCGCATCGCTCACGTACCGGTTCGAGTCGTGGTTTCCGCTGGAACGAGTCGAGATCACGCTCGACGCGGACGCCGCCGCCTCGCCGGGCGTTCGCAATCATCTGTCGTTGACGACAGAGGAAGCAGAAAAACCCCGTCGCCTCGAAGCGGTCCAGCAGGGCTCCAGCGGGGCGGCGACCGTCCGGCTGGAAGACAGCAAGATGATTCGGGGTCGGCACACGTTTTTCGTTCGGGTTTTCATGGAGAATCCCCGCGGGAAAGCAGGAGTCGCCGCCAATCGGCTCGATCGCCTGCGGGTCCGCTGCGTTCATCAACCGCCCCGGTCCGGCGCCGCGGCTACGCTCGTCGCCGACGACAACGATGGCTTGAGCTATGAGGATGACTTCCAGGCGACGCGTTGGCCGCATTTCGGAGCGGTGACGGCCGCACACCCGTCGCATGGCGGGTTCCGCCAGAGTCATTTCTGGGTGGGGTTGAAGGGCGGAACGGCGACTTCGACGCGACTGGTCCAGAGAATCTCGTCGCCGCGAGCACTGAAGGAGTTGACGGTGATTGCGGACTGTTACGCCGATGCGGCAAATCTGGGCGGCAGCGTGACTTTGAGTGTTGCTCCCCGGCACGGCGCAGGGCGGTGGAGTACGACAAGCCAGGGCAGGCAGAACGGTCCGCTGCAGTTGAAAGTCCCGGCCGACCAGTTGGCCGGGATGCGGGACTTCGACGTCCACGTACTCCTGTCCAGCAGCAGCGGAGTGGAGCAGGGCGACAGAGCCTGCGCCACCCTGAGTCGCATCGCCGTGAACGCGCGATGACCCGCGCCTGCTGCTCCCTCGGCGATGCCGCCCTCCATTGCCTTTCTCGAAGGTAATCCGCGCATGCCCTCCCTACGACGCCCTATCGCCCTGTTGATGCTGGTCCTTCTTGCCGGCGCCGTGGTCACGGCGCGGGGGGAACCGATGCTGCCGAAGGGGCCCAGGAGTGAGTGGGCCCGGCCGGCCGAGTTGCGCTCGAAGAAGCTCATCGAAGCAGGCATCTACACGCTGGAGTCGAAGCTGAACTCGCGCTGGCTCGCCGAGCACCCCGAGTTCACGAGCACCCACCCGTTCGACGGGCTGGTGGTGCGGTTGCCGCTCGACGAGCAGTGGTGCAAGACTCACGCGCTTCCGCCGGGCACGCACTTCGACGACCTCGCCTGGAGTACGAGGCCGGTGGCCTACGACGCGGTGAAGGGCGCCATCGCTGATCTGAAGCGGACGAAATGGGGACAACTCACGGACAACTTCCTGTGGTGGAACCTCCGCGGCGGAGTCAAGAAACTGCGCGGCGATCTTGAGAGCGACGGCGACTGGAAGGCCCTCGAGCACAACGCCCGCCTCGCGGCCCGCATCTGCAAAGAGGCGAAACTGAAAGGGCTCCTGTTCGATACCGAGCAATACGGAGCCTTCCCCAACACCACGTCCCCTTACCCATTCGGCAAGGCGAAATCCGACGTGCTGCGGGCGCGCGGTCGAGCCTGGATGAAGGCGGTTCAGAAGGAATGTCCGGAGGTGATCATCCTGTTCACGTTCGCCTGGTCGCCGGACCTCGACAGCGCCGGCTTCCTCGCCGGCGTCAAAGACTTCATCAACGGGATGCTTGACGGGATCGAGAGGAAGGCTCGCTTCGTTCACGGCTACGAGAACACGTTTTACTACGGACAGGTCGCCGGCAGTCGGTTCACCAGAGACGGGTTCCGTGGCGATCGCGGCCGGTATGACGAAGCCGCTGCGTCTATGCGGAAGTGGAGTTCGTTCAGCGGCGACTCGCAGAAATTCGAGAGACACGTTCGCGTCGGCATGGCGGCGTGGCTGGAGAGCGACCCGTGGAACCTGTGGAGCGGTTGGCCGAGCGGCACCCGGGACACCATCTGGTCAAACCTGCCGCTCGCGCTGGCAACGAGCGAGGAATACGTCTGGTGCTGGTCGGAACACACCAACTACCTGCACACGCTGACCGATCCCGTGCCCGGTCAGACCGGCCTCAACCCGTTCCTCGCATCGCTGACGAATCAGACGTTCAATACGGGTAGAGAGGCCGTCTCCAAGTTGACCGAGGACTTCAGCACGGACCCGCTGGCGAGGGGGTGGTACTTCGATTTCGACATGCTGGAGGTGGGCCGGAAACGCAATGCCGGCGACTCGGG
>SYKE01000187.1 GCA_005798285.1 Actinomycetota bacterium | reverse complement strand
GCTCTACCGACTGAGCTACCTCGGCGGGTCGACCGGGATTATAGGGAAGAACGGGCGACGGGTCAAGCACCCTTTCCAGCCGCTCGCCTTCCTGCTGGGCCTGTTGGCCCGATCCTGCGGGTCGTGCCGCCGGATTGGTGGTGACAGCGCGCATTGGGGCAGGATGCGGGGGGGCCCCTCTGGAACCCAATGACCGTGGCGGCGCCGGTGGTGGGCTGCCTTGGGACAGGAAATACCCGCAAATGGATCTGGTGTTGGGCGCCGTGAGTAACTGCTGGGGGGCGCTGCTGCCCGGGTCTTCGCTGGAAGCGCAGTGTCGCGCCGCGGAGGAGCGGGGTTTCGGCTATGTCGAGTTGCGACAGCGAGCGCTGGGAGCGTGTGAGGAGAAGGTCGGCGACGACCCGCGCCCATGGCCGCTGCCGGAGCGTCTGGCGGAGCTGCGGGCGGCGTTTCCGAACCTCGGCATGAACCTGGCGCTCGAAGCGCCGTTTCTGGCGGACCGGTTGGACCCGGATGCGCCGTATTTTGCCCGATGTGCGGATGCGGCCCTGGCGTTGAGTCCGGAGCGACCGATTCTCAGGTTTGTGGACCTCACTCCGGTGAAAGCGGTGCTGGAGCATGACGAGGCGATCGATGAGATCGCGGGTTCCGTCGCCGATCTTACCGTGCTCCTGGGGCGGAGGGGGGTCGCGGTGGCCCTGGAGAACTCCCTGCAGCCGATGGCCTCCCTGCGGGCCGTGATCGAGGCGGCTTCGCATCGGTTGCCGGACTCAGTGCCGCGCCCGCTGATTTGCTGGGACCCCGTGAATCAGCTTCAGGTCTGTATCCGGCCGGAGGATCCGATGGCGACGGCGGCGGAGATCCCGCTCGATGAACTGTTCATGTTCCACTTCAAGCAGTGCCGCGAGCGGAAGCCGATTGGCGATATGGGGGAAGGAGATGTGGATTGGCCCGCGCTTCTGGCGGTGATGGCTCGGCGCGGGTATTCGGGACCGGCGTTGTTTGAGCTGCCGGGCGGGCCTGATGCCTGGGAGCGCCTGGACAGCGGCACGGCTGCGGTCAATGCCTGGCTGGCACGCACCGCATGAGCCGAATGAGGTTGAACACGACGGCTGTTCCAGCGAGGGATGGACTGATGAGTGTCCGGATCGGGGCCGACCGGGCCTTCCCCCCAGGTGGGAGACCGGTTTGCAGTGCGCTGCTGGGGCATGTTCTCGGGTGTGTTGATGGTCAGATTGGGATGGATCATCGAGCCACCGGGGGCTCGGAGATCCACAAATCGGTGGCCCGCATCCCCGCAGGACCCGGAGAGGGAATTGTTGCCGGATGAGCCTGCCCGAAGATTACGGCTGCTATCAGAACGGTCACGTGCAGTTTGAGGACCGGGATACCGTGCTGCGGGCTCTCGAACGCCTGGAGCTGAGTCGGGGCGAGGCGCTGGACGTGTGGCCGGCGAGGTCGCTGCCGGACGGCATCTTTGTATCGCCGCCGCGCAATGGCTGGATCTCGCTCTGGCAGGCCGGCGCCACGCTTCACGATTGGTTCGTGGAGCTCACCGCCACGCTCGAGTGTCGGGGCGTGCTCTTCGGCAACGACGACGATGCTGGGTGGTCGGTCAGCCTGTTTCAGGATGGTCGCCGCATCGGGCATTGTCAGATGCCGTTCTGCTGGGAAGAGCGCGGCATCCTGATCGGGTTGGCGCTGGAGGAGTTGGATGAAGAGGGAGTCGAGATCACCGACCCCGATCACCCCCGGGTCCGCAAAGTGATGAAGCGGCTCGCCAACACCGAAGAGTACGCTCAGCTCCTGGAAGAGGTGCGACGCCTGCGCTTTGGCGAGGATGAGTTGATCCCCTTCGCCGGCTCCGAGACGGCATCCCGGCGCGCCTGGCGCTGCATCGAGACGGGTGAGCGCTTCGCCCGGCGGGACGACGCGGAGTACTCGGTGACCGAAACCCAGACCCGATTCGCGGCCTGCCTGGGCATTCTCGATACGGAGTGGGATCCGAACCTTGACCTGCCGCTGCTGCAGGAGGGGGACTACGACGACCTCGAGGGGCTGCCGGCCGGTTTTGAGGAATTCGTGCTGGCGCCGAGCGGCCGATTGACCGTGTTTCAGGATTGAGCCTGCGTGGGGCCTGAGGCGAGGGGATGAACAGATGGTGAATGCGCCAACGGATGCGACGGCGCTCCGTGTGGGGGTCATCGGCGCCGGCGGCTTTGCCGAGGCATGTCACGTGCCCGGCCTGCAGTCGCACCCCAACGCGGTGGTGGCAGCGCTGTGCGGACGGCGCGAGGAACACGCGCGGGCAATGGCCGACCGGCTCGGCGTGCCGGACGTTCACACAGACTATCGCGACCTCTGCGCTCGAACCGACCTGGATGCGGTGACCATTACGACGCCGAACGCCGTCCACGCGGAGCAGGCCGCCGCCGCCTTTGCGGCCGGCAAGCACGTGTTCTGCGAGAAGCCGCTCGGCCTGAATGTCGCCGAGGTGCGGGAGATGCTGAAGATCGCGGAAGCCTCGGGCAAGATCCACCAGGTGGCCTTCACGTTCCGGTACACCCACGCGCTCCAGGAGCTTCGACGGCAGGTGCTCGCGGGCCTCATCGGGGAGCCCTATCTGCTTCGGATCCGATGGGACGGTTGGGGCGGGCTGCGACCGGAGTGGCAGGCGGGCTGGCGGGAGACGCAGGCGCTCTCCGGTGGCGGGATGCTCTTCGACATGGGATCGCACCTCTTCGATGCCGCGCGGTTCGTGCTGGGGCCGATCGAGCATGTGACCGGCTGGACCCACGTGATTCCCCGAACGGCCCCCGATCGCTATTCCGGCGAGATCTTACAGGTGGAGACCGACGACATCGCGGCCGCCTGTTTCGTCCACCGGTCCGGTGTGCGGGGGGAGTGGTTCATGAGTCGCGCCACCCCGGCCCACAGCGAGAACGGCTGCCTGGAGATCGTGGGACCCGAAGGCGCGCTCTTGGCCACGCTCGGACGCGGTCAGGTGGATCGGCTTCAGCTCAGCCGGCCCACCGGCGATGGGTGGGAGGCGCTGCCGCTGCCGCCCGAGTCCGCCACGGGGACGCCGTACGCCCTCGGCCGGATGATGCGCTCGTTCGTGGACGCATGTCGGTCGGGCCGGCCCAATGTCGAGGTCGACGCGTCGTTCGAAGACGGCCTTGCCGCACAGCAGGCGCTGGAGGCCGTGCAGCTCTCCCAATCCGGCCCCCGTTGGGTCGCTCTCTGAAACGTCCCAGCTAGAAGTCAACGATGACCCCAGAACAACCGAAGTCGGTTTCACGGCCCTCTTTGCCAGCCTTGCCATCCGGGGCCTCCGGCGTCCTCAGCCGGCGCGCGCTCCTCGGCGCGGGCGCCGGGGCGCTGCTCGGCGGTTCGCTCAGCGGCTGCGGTGGTCAGTCGCCCACTCACTCCGAGGATGGCCGACGCCTGCTGAACGTGTGGCACGCCTGGGGCGGGGTGATGGGTCCCCGCTTCGAGAAGGTCTGCCAGGCGTTTGAAAAGTCGCACCCGGAGATCAAGCTGCGGCTGGTCTACACCCAGAACAACCTCTCCACGAACCAGAAGTTCTTCACCTCCGTGGCGGCGGGCACCCCGCCGGATGTCACCTTTGTGGACGGACCACAGGTCGCCTCGTGGGCGGAGTGGGGCGCCCTGGAGCCGCTGACGCAGTTCACCACCTCCGCGGGCGTGAAGGCGGAGGACTTCTTCCCGCCCACCTGGCGGCAAAACGTCTATCGGGAGCAGGTGTGGGCGCTCACGTACTCCGCCGACCCCAACTTCGGGTTCGCATGGAACAAGGAGGCGTTTCGCAAGGCCGGTTTGAACCCCGATGACCCGCCTCAGACCATCGATGAGTTGACCGAGACGGCGGGTAAGCTCACTCAAAAGCAGGATGGCGTGCTCCGGCAGATCGGGCTGATCCCGTGGGCGCAGTATGGTCCGGCCAACTCGATGTTCACCTGGGGCTGGGCGTTCGGCGGCGACTTCTTCGATTACGCGTCCAACCGTATCACCGCAACGCATCCCCGTGTGCTGAAGGCGCTGGAGTGGATCGCGGAGTTCGCGAAAGACTACGATCCCGCCCGGGTGGCCAGCTTGCAGCAGGGCTTCGGCACCGCCGAGCAAAACCCGTTTTATTCCGGCAAGCTCGCCATGCAGTGTCTCCACATCGGCGGCATCGGCGACATCGAACGCTACGCTCCAAACCTGGATTACGGCGTGACCTACATCCCCGCACCGCCCGAGGGCGAGGCGCGGAGTTCTTGGGTGGGCGGATGGTGCATGAGTATCCCGAAGGGCGCCCGCAACGTGGAGGACGCCTGGGAGTACATCCGCTGGCTCTGCCACTCCGAGGTAGGAACACAAATTGTGGGCTCGGAGTGCAGCATCTATCCCGGAATGCGGCACTCGCCGTACTTCGAGCAGGTGAAGAGCCGTCGCTTCTACCGGGACTACGTGAAGATCCTGGAAGATTCGCGCCACCAGCGGCCCGTCATGCCCGTGCAGGCGTACTACATGCGCGAACTCCAGCGCGCCGTGGAAGCTGCGGTTTACGGCCGGAGCACTCCCGCCGAGGCGCTGGCGATCGCGGAGAAGAACACCCAGGCCGAGCTGGAGCTGGCGCTGGCCGGGTAGAAACCGATCGCCGCCGACGGCGCCGGCATGCAGGAAGGCGGAGGCCCCCCCGGGGGAGAACCTGTGGCCGGGCCTTACGGACGGGGGAGCAAGGGTAGATCGACTTGAGCGCGCGGGAACTGCAATTGAGCGTCGGGAGTGGAGCGGCGCGTCGGGCTCGGGAGCGCGTGTGGACCGGACTGGCGTTTGCCGCTCCCGCCATCGTGGGCCTGCTCTGGTTCACAGCGTTTCCGGTGATCTCGTCGCTCTATTACAGCTTCTGCAACTATCGCGTGCTGAAGCCGCCGGTCTTCATCGGCGGGGGCAACTATCGGCGCCTGTTCGAAGATCCGCTGTTTTTCACCTCACTCTGGAACACCGCCTACTACGCAGCCTTTGCCGTGCCGCTGGGGATCGTGCTGGCCCTGGCTCTGGCAATGCTGCTGAACACCGGCGTGCGCGGGCTGGCGATCTACCGCACCTGCTTCTATGTGCCGAGCGTGGTCCCGATTGTCGCCAGTGCGGTCCTCTGGATCTGGCTGCTGAGCCCGCAAGAGGGGGCGGTCAACGACCTGCTTCGGATGGTTGGCGTGAAAGAAGGCCCCGGCTGGTTTCAGAGCCCCGAGTGGAGCAAACCGGCGATCATTCTGTGGTCGCTCTGGAACGTGGGCGGCGGCATGGTGATCTTCCTCGCCGGGCTTCAGGATGTTCCCAAAGAGCTCCATGAGGCGGCGGCCCTCGACGGCGCCCGTCCGCTGGCGCAGTTCCGAAACGTGACTCTGCCGTTCATCAGCCCCCAGATCCTGTTCAACCTGGTGATGGGACTCATCGGCGCCTTTCAGTTTTTCACCCCTGCCTACGTGATGACGAACGGGTCGGGCGGACCGGTGGACTCCACCACCTTCTACAGCCTCTATCTGTTCAACGTGGCCTTCAGCGACTTCAAGATGGGTTATGCCTGCGCAATGGCGTGGGTGCTGCTGCTCGTGGTCTTGAGCGCCACCACCCTGGTGCTCCGATCGAGTGCGCGGCTGGTTTACTACGGAGGAGACGCATGATCCGCATCGGCATCGTGGGCTCGGACAATTCCCACGCCCTCGCCTTTTCTCAGCTTCTGAACACCGATAAGGGGAAGAACGATCCCCGTTGGAAAGACGCAACCTGTGTCGCCATTTACGGCACCGACGAGGCCCGCAACAAGGAAGTCGCCGAGAAGGGCAACATCCCCCACATCTCGCCGACGTTGGAGGACATGATCCCCCGCGTCGACGCGGTGATGACGGTGTGGCGGCACGGTGACCTGCACGCCTCCCACACGCTGCCGTTCCTGCGGGCTGGGAAGCACGCCTTCGTGGACAAACCGTTCGCCATCAAGCTGGAAGACTGTCAGGCGATGCTCGACGCGGCGAAGGAGCACTCGGTGCAACTCACCTCCTTCTCCACCACCCGCTTCGTGCCGGACATTCTGGGGTTGAAGGCCGCCGTCGACACCTATGGCGAGCCGCTGTTGGGGCAGGTCTCCGGCCCGGCTGACCTGGAGAGCGAGTATGGCGGCGTCTTCTTCTACGCGAACCACGCCATCGAGATGATGCTGGCCACGTTCGGCCACGGGGCCGAAGGCATCTACGCCCGCGAAGGTCACGGCAATATGAACTGCGTGGTGCGCTGGCCCGACGGAAAGATGGCGAACTTGAACCTCACCAAGAGCGCTAAAGCCACGTACTCCGCGACCGTCCACGGTACTAAGGGCTGGGTTTCCAAGACCATAGCCATCAACGGCTCCTACGCCTACGGCCTGGCAGTGGTGGCGGAGATGTTCCGCACCGGCAAGCGTCCGCTCACCGACGGGCAACTGCTGGAGCCGACGCGCTTGATGCACGCCCTCCTTCGCAGCCTGAAGAGTGGTCGCGAGGAGCGGATCTGACGTTGAGCCGCGCTGAGTTGAGCTTCGAACGGACCGGCGTCCGGACCTGGGCGATTGCTCGGGAGGCCCGCTGATGGCGGCGTCCTCCCGGGTGGCCCTGCGCCGTCGACCCCCCTCCCCCGCCCGGCTGGTGGCGTTGACGCTGAACCATGCGGCCCTGATCGCGATGAGCATTATCTTTCTCATCCCGCTCTACTGGCTCATCAGCTCTTCGGTGAAAACCGATGCGCAGATTCATGCCTGGCCGCCCGTGTGGTTCCCCAGCCCCATGACGATGGAGAATTACCAGAAGGGGCTCAGCTTCATTCCGTTTCCGCGGATGCTCGGTAATACGCTGACAATTGCCCTGTTTTCGGTGCTGGGCACGGTGTGCTCATGCTCGATGGTGGCCTACAGCCTCTCCATGATCCCCTGGAAGGGGCGGGACGTGCTCTTCTACACCCTGCTCGGCACGATGATGCTGCCCGGACAGGTCACCATGGTCCCCTTGTTCGTGCTCTTCGCCCGAATGGGTTGGGTCGATAGCTTCGCGCCCCTCACCGTGCCCCACTTCTTCGGCGGGGCCTTCGCCATCTTCCTGATGCGGCAGTTCTTTCTCGGCATTCCCAAGGACCTGAGCGAAGCCGCCCGGATCGACGGCTGTGGACCATGGGGCATCTACGCCCGCATCGTGATGCCCCTCTCCAAGCCGGTGCTCGCGACCGTGGCCCTCTTCGGTTTCCTCGGCGCCTGGAACGACTACATGGGCCCGCTGATCTACCTGGCCAACCCCGAGCGCTTCACACTCTCGTTGGGTCTGGCCATGTTCAACAGCCAATACGGCAGCTTCCCCGGTCAGCTTATGGCGGTGACCACCGTGATGACGGTCCCGATCCTGGTCCTGTTTTTCCTCACCCAGCGCACGTTTATCCAGGGCATGTCCCGCTCCGGCATCAAGGGTTGATCCAGGCCCGCCGGGGTGGGGCCGTATGCGAAGCCGGTGAGTCGGGTTGAGGGGGATGAGCGCTTCCGTGCCCCGAGTTTAAACCGGCCCGGCTCAGCGAATACGCTGCGCGGGATGCTGGTTGGCTACGCGGGAGGCGCCGTCCGACCGAAGGCGCCGGATTGCCGCGGATGGTGTCTGAAGCGCCACCGGTAGGCTCGGGATGACGGCCCCGGCCTACCGGCGCGCTCAGTCGGGGGGAGTGCTACGAACTCGGTTTCGCCGCGGGGGTGGTAGACTCGGTCTTGGTTTCGGACTTCGACTCGGACTTCGTCTCCGTCGTGGCCTCGGACTTCGTCTCGGCCTTGGGCTCGCCGCTTGAGGCGCCGGCGGCTCCGGCGTTCTTGTAGTCCGTCGTGTAGAATCCCGTGCCCTTGTACACAACGGCCGGCGGGAAGAGCACGCGCCGAAGGGAACCGGAGCACTCCGGACAATCCTTGAGGGGATCGTCGGACATCTTCTGGACGACCTCAAGACGGTGATCGCAACTGCGGCAGGCGTAAACGTAGGTTGGCATATCGGGGTTCCCAGCTCAAGGGGGCCTCGCTTCGACGTCGAAACGACGGCTGAACACGGCGCCGAGGGCTAGAGGGGATTAGCACTCGACCAGATCGAGTGCTAACGCGGCCGGATTATAACAGTCGTCAACACAGGCAGGCAACTGAGGAGGGCTGGAGTTGGAGAGTCTGGATCGCCTGGCCACCGAACAGAGCAATCCGCGGACCGTTGAAATCGACGTTTTGCCGACCGTGGATGCGCTCATGCTTCTGAATGACGAAGATCGGGACGTGCCCGAGGCGGTGCGACGGGTGATTCCGGCCATCGGCCGGGCCGTGGATCGAGTGGTGGAAGCGATGAAGGCGGGGGGCCGCCTCATCTATGTCGGCGCCGGCACGAGCGGGCGGTTGGGGTGCCTGGACGCATCCGAGATCCCGCCAACCTACGGAATGGACCCGGGTCGGGTGGTCGGGCTCATTGCCGGCGGCGACGGGGCGCTTCGACGGAGCATCGAGGGGGCCGAGGACAGTCGAGAGTTGGGCGCCCAGGACCTTCGCTCTCTGAACCTGACGCCGGTCGACGTGGTGTGCGGCATCGCGGCGAGCGGACGCACGCCCTATGTGCTGGGCGCCCTCGACTACGCGCGCTCCCTCGGCGCCGGCACGCTGGGGCTCACCACCAACAGTCCCTCCGAAATGGATGACGCGGTGGACATTCTCATGGCGCCGGTGGTCGGCCCCGAGCCGATCAGCGGATCCACCCGCATGAAGAGCGGGACTGCACAAAAGCTCGTGCTGAACATGCTCTCCAGCATGGTGATGGTGCGGCTGGGGAAGACCTACGGCAACCTCATGGTCGATGTGCGCCCCACCAACGCCAAACTCGTGCATCGGGCCCACCGCCTCATTTCCGCCGTGACGGGGGTCGACGCAGTCGACGCGGAGCGCCTGTTGATCGCGTCGGGGCACGAGGTGAAGCTCGCGATCCTCATGGGTCTGACGGGTCTCGACCGCGATGCCGCCATGACTCGACTGAGTCAGGCTGGCGGCGTACTGCGCCGTGTGAAAGATTCTTGACGCCGGTTCACGGATCTTCGCGGGAGCCTCGTCTTATGTGCTGGAGGTTGACCGGGTGATCGACAGGCAAGCCGAAAGCGACTTGTTGCGGCGTGCACAGGCGGGGGATGATCGGGCGTTCGTGGATCTCTGCGAACCCTATCGAGCCCAGCTCTGGCGCATCGCGGCATCCGTCGCCCACGGCGCCAATGCCGAGGACCTGGCTCAAGAAGCAGTGATCCGTGCCTTTCGAGCGCTGCGAGGCTATCGCGGACCGGCGCCGTTTGGCGCGTGGCTCTGCCGCATCGCGGTGAACGCGGCGCACGACCACGTGCGCTCCGCGTGGCGGCGGCGGGTGGTGTTGTTCTCGGATCGCTCTCCTTTCGCACAGGACCCGGTCGGCGGGGAACCGCATGGAGCGATGGAGCAACGGGAACTCCAGGGACGCGTGCGGAAGGCGGTCGCCGCGCTGCCCGAAAACCAGCGGGTCCCGATCTGGCTCCACTACTTTGAGGGATACGCCCTGGCGGAGGTATCCCGACTCTACAGCCTGCCCGAAGCCACGGTTCGCAGCCGCGTGCGGGCTGGTTTGAAGCGGCTCTCACGAGAGCTTCACGATCTATTCCCCTCTGCCGAAGAGGCCGCCGGAACCATACTGGCGTCTCACAAAGGGTGCAGCACATGAACGAGCGACGCAACGACGAAAAGCAAGAACTCTCCCGAGTGGAGGCGCTTCTCGGCTGGGTCGGAGCCTTCGAGCCGACGCAGGGTGAGCCATTTGGTTGGCTGGACCGTGCGATGGCGGTTCGAGAAGCGCGTGCCCGGCGGACCCGTCGCGTCTCCACGCTGATGTTGGGCTTCGCCACCGGCGCCGCGGGTCTGATGCTGTGGGTGGGTCGCGGAGAGACGCGGATTCTGCCGCTGTCCTCGGCGCCATCCGAGCAGTACGCAGCGACCGCATCCCCGTCCGGCCTCGGCGCCGCGGATGCCGCGATCGGAGAAGAACCTGGTTCGGGCTCAGCAGATGCGTCGACGGAAGACGTCCGCCCTCCGCTCGCGGCGCAGTCCTCGGTGTCCGCTCCGCCGACGATGCGCGCAGCCGCCGGAAGCGACGACCTGATGGTCTTGCCTCGTCGTCGCCGCCGTTCCGCGGCGAGTGGGGACGTGATTCCCGTCGCGAGCTGGTCGGAGCAGGCCGTGCCCCACGAAGTCAGGGGATGGATGGCGCCCGCCGTTGTGGTCCAACCGGACCCGGAGACCGGCGGATGGATCGTTTCGGAAGGGGTGCTCGACGTCTCGGCCCAGATGGAGAGCCCCACCGGCCCCGGCGGGGATTGGAATGCAGTGGGACAGCCCGGCTCAGCCGGGAGTGGCTCGCTGCAGCCGGATCCCCTGCCCGCGGGGCCCGCTCGCCCGTAACTCTTTTTTCACCGACCTGATCGCAGAGGAATCCTCAACGTGTCCAACAAGTTCTTGATCGCCGTCGCGCTGGCCGCGCTGGCCGCCACGCCGCTGCTGGCGCAGTCCGCCCCACAAACGGCGCAGCCCCTTCGCGTTCGCAGCGCTGTGAGTGGTTCGAGTGTCGCCACCGTAGAGGTGGTGGGCGGCGCCGCGCCGGTCGGCGCTGGTCCCGTCGCCCGAGCCCGTGTGGTGGCGCCGGGTGGCGCTGCAGTCGCACAGAGCGATTCGGCGATGGTCTTCAACAACTCCCTCACCTATCGCATCCTCCGCACGGGCGCCGATCAGAAGATCTCGCTCGATATCGAGAACAAGCCCGTGAAGGAGGCGTTGGAAGACGTCCTGAAGTCGGCGAAGCGAGAGTTTTCGATCGAGGGCGAGCTCGCCGAAGCTCGGGTGACCCTGAAGCTGAAGGACGTTCGCCTCTCGTCGGTGCTGGACACGCTCACCGATGCTGCGGGGGTGAGCTGGGTCCACGAGGTCCGGAACAACACCGAGCGAATTCGCATCAGCAAGCAGGCAGGTCGAAGCCTCTGGAGCGTCGCGAGCCCGTTCGGGGGGACCAGCGCGCCCGCGCCGGCCGGAGTGTCCACCTTTGTGAGCGGCGCCCCTTTCCTCTACTCCATGCAGACGGCGGTGACGCGGGTCAACTTTTCATGCCCCCACTGCAAGAACCACGTCAGCTACACTCGCCGTGAGGAGCCGGTCAAGTGCGCCAAATGCAGCCGTGAGCTCCAACCGAAGTGGATGTACTGCCCGGTCGATGGCGCGAAGCGACCCGAGGCCGGAAACGAGTGGCAGTACTGCCCGGTCTGCGGCAAGCGAGTTCAGATCAGCAAGACCGCCACAACAACGGAGAGCGGCCCGGCGCGGTTCGATCCTCACGGTCAGGCCGGCGAAGATCGTGTCTTCGAGATCTTTGTCGACCCGGTACGGCCGGTTCCTCCGCCGCCGCCGGCCCGGCGAGCCCGGTGACTTCGAGCTTAGCCCTGGATCGGTACGGACTGGGGCACTGAGGCGAGAGGATGGCGGAGCAGACTCCGCCATCCTCTTTTGCGTTCCGCGCCCTTCTAAGCCCGGGACCTGCAAACCCCCACCAGATCGACGACGCCATCCTCCGGAGCGGATGACCGTTTCAGACCGCCGTTCCGCAATCCACGTAGGGCGGATCGATTTCGGGTGCGAACGATAGAGTGGATCGCCTCCCGGGCCGGCCGGGGAGCGGATTGCTCAAGGCGTTGTGACGATGGGTGTTGACGTGCTGCTATCGGGATCGCGACCCCGACGGTCACTGACGGTGGGGACATTCGCAGCTCTCCTGCTGCAGCTTCTTCCGGCATCAGGCGCGGGCGCACAGAGTTCTCCGCTGCTGGAAACGGTGTATCCCGCCGGCGGGCGGGCTGGAACCACGGTCACCGTAGCGCTCGCCGGGGCGCGCCTCGGCGCCGTGCGCTCCATCCGAAGCGACATTCCGGGGGCGCGCGCAGTCGCGGCGGAGGGCGGCGCATTTCGGATCGAGATCCCCGCAGCCACGACGCCCGGCGCCTACGACGTGTGGGCCGTGACCGACGGCGGCATCGCCGGTCCCCGTGCCTTTCGAGTCGGTGTTCGCACCGAATGTGCCGAGCTCGAGCGGGTCGCCGAGATGCCGGCGAAGGGGAAGAGCGCTCCCGTGGACCTCCCGGAGACCGTGCAGACGGTTCCACTCGGCGCCACGGTGAATGGCCGAATCGCGGCCGCCGGAGATCGCGACTCTTACCGGTTCCGGGCCCGACGCGGGCAGCGGGTGCTGATTGAGTGCTGGGCCGAACGCATCGACTCCCGCCTGCGGCCAGTGCTGGACTTATCGGACGCCGCCGGCCGGCCGGTCGCCGCGGCTCGCCTCACGGTTGGAACGGATCCGATTCTCGATTTCCGGGTTCCGGCGGATGGCGAGTATCAGGTTCGCGTGGATGACCTGGTGTCGACCGGCGGCGCGGACTATGTCTACCGGCTCGATCTCGACAGCGGTCCCCGGGTCGCCTTCGCGATGCCGAGCGTCATCCGGCGCGGGCATCGGACGCGCGTCCGGCTCTACGGTTGGAACCTGAATCCCCCGGTTGCCCCCTCCGTGACGTCTCCGGTGGAGGGTCTGGATGTGCGAGAGGTCGAGATTCCGGCGGCTCGAGCTCGACCGGAGTGGCCGCTCCCGCTCCGATTGGGTTCTCACCAGTTCGAGTTCTCCGGCGCCTCGGTCTACCTGCCGGGAAGCAGTGGCGCCGTCGGCGTCGGGGTCACCGACCTGCCGGTTCTCGATTGCCTGGAGCCCGCGACGACCGCAGCAGCCGCACGTCGGCTCCCGATCCCCTCGGAGGCGAGCAGCGCGTTTGCTCCCGGCACGGCCGCAGCCTGGTTTTCCATCGAGGCGCACAGGGGCGAGGTGCTGTATCTCGAGGCGATCTCTCACCGAATTCAGTCGCCGGCCGATGCCCAGATCAGCGTCTGGGACGCGGCTGGTCGTCGAGAGTTGGTGCAGTTCGGCGATGAGCTCTCGAACCCGGGAGGACGCGCCTTTCTGGTGAACCATCTCGATCCATCCGGCCGTTGGGTGGCGCCCGCGGAGGGTCGGTTTCTCATTGCGGTGCGGAATCTCGTGGGCGGACCTCGTCGAGATCCGCGAGCGGTGTTCCGCCTTGCGGTGCGCCGGGAGGAACCGGAGTTCCAGGTGGTGGCCCTCCCGCCCTCCGAGGACGGCGCGGCGCTGAATGTGGCGCGCGGCGGAAGCACGGCTCTCGAAGTGCTCGCCTTTCGACGGAGGGGTATGACGGAGTCGATTCGCGTCTGGGCCGAAGGACTTCCCGCAGGTCTCCATTGCCCCGAGATCTGGATAGGCCCGGGTTCGAACCGCGGCGCGCTGTCGATCCGGGCCGATGAGGGCGCCGTTGCTGCGGGCGGCGAGATCCGCTTCATGGCGGCGGCCGGAGACTCCAGCACGGGGGTCCCGGTGCGGATCGGAACGGTGGTGCGTCCGGGCTCCCCGAACGGGTGGTCCCGTCTCACTTCGGGTTTGCATGTGGGCGTGGCAGGAACGTCGGCGCTTCGCCTGAGCGCCCACCCGATTCGGCTCCTCCAGCATCAGTTGTATGGTGCGCTGCCCGTGGTGCACTCCCCCGGTGGCTCCGCGGATGTAGAGTTTGAGGTGGCTCGGCCCGACTCGGCGCCCCGGGGGACGGTGCGCCTGACCGGAGTCGGACTGCCGGAAGGGGTGGCTCCCATCCAGATGCCTCTCGCGCCGGGTGAAACTCGGGGCGGGCTCGCGTTGTTCTTGCCGGCCGGTCTACCCGTGGGACGCTACACGTTTCTGATCCGAGCCGATCTCGTCGCCGCCGACGGCAAACTGTCGGGGTCCCCCGTCTACAGCGAGCCCATTCTCCTGGACGTCCGAACGCCGGGCTTTCGGGTGATCTCCGAGGCGGCCGCTCCGCTTCGGGTGAAGCGGGGGGAGATCTTTCAGATCCCGTACTCCGCGCAGCGCACCAATGGCTTCATCGGCAAAATTCACACGGAACTCGCCTCGCCCGGCATTGTCACGAATGTTGTGGGCCTGCGGGGTCGGGGCGAAACCTTTGTCGGCGGCACGGAGCGTGGATCCATTCAGGTGGAAGTCAACCGGGATGCACCGCTCGGATCGCGCCCGTTCCTGAGGCTTTTCAGCGTCGGAGTTGTGGAAGATGAACCGGTCTATCAATCGAGTTGCCTGCTCCCGCTGGAAATCGTCGAGTGAGATGCAGATGACAACCGGATTGCTCCGAACACTCCTGATGGCCCTACCGGCATTGCTCCTCGGTTCACAGCCCGCGGTGGCCGGCCCGGAGAGCAGTCGGGTGACCTTTGGATTGGATGTGGCGCCGGTGCTCACGCGCTCCGGCTGCAACAGCGGCGGCTGCCACGGCAAGGCTGCCGGCCAGAACGGGTTCCGTCTGTCGCTGCTCGGTTTCGAACCCGGGGACGACTATGCCGCCATCGTGCGGGAAAGCGGCGGCCGCCGCATTTCGCGCACCGATCCTGCCCGAAGCCTGCTGCTCCTGAAGGCCACCGGCGCGGTTCCCCACGGTGGGGGCCGGCCGCTCTCGCCGGGGAGCGAGGGCTACCGGGCGGTTCTGAATTGGATCGCGTCCGGCGCTGTGCCGCCCTCTCCCGGAGATCCGACCGTCACGCGGGTCGTGGTCGAGCCCGCCTCAGGGTTGCTCGTCGCGAACAGCAGCCGTCAGCTCAAAGTCTCCGCGGTTCTCTCCAACGGGGCTCGCCGGGATGTGACTCGGGCTGCGGTCTACCAGTCGAATGAGCCGGACCTGGCATCGGTGGATGCGAACGGGCTGGTGCGAACCGGCGTGAAGCGGGGCCTCGTCACCGTGATGGCGCGGTTTGGGGAGCAGATCGCCACGTTCCACGGCGCCGTTCCGTTCACCCGCACGCCTGCCCAGGCAGAGGCGGTGAGCCGTCGTCTTGCGAGCCTCACTCCCCGGTTGGATGCGTCGCCGGTGGATCGCCACCTCCTTCGGCAGTGGCGGCAGATGGGCGTCGCGCCGTCCGATCCGGTCGATGATGTCGCTTACCTGCGGCGAGTCAGCTTCGACATTTGCGGCACGGCGCCGACACCGGCGGAAATCGATGCATTCCTCGCGGACCGTAGCCCCGACAAGCGCAGTCGATGGGTGGATCGCCTGTTGGAACGCCCGGAGTATGCGGCGTACTTTGGCCTGAAGTGGGCCGATATTCTTCAGAACCGGGGCGCGGGGTACTCCACGAGCAAACAGAGGGCGGGGACCGCGCTCTTCTCCAACTGGATTCGACAGGCCCTCGCCGCCAACATGCCGTACGATCGGTTCGCCTCGGAGATCCTCACGGCGACGGGAAGTCAGGCGGAGAACCCGCCGACGGTGTGGTATCGCACGGTCCGCAAGGGGCCGGAGTACGTGGAGTCGGTGGCGCAGGCGTTTCTCGGCGTTCGCATTCAGTGCGCGCAGTGTCACCACCATCCCGCGGAGCGCTGGAGCCAGTCCGACTACTACGGTTTCGCGGCCATCTTTGCGCGAGTGGGGCGGAAAGGCGGCTTTGCCGATGCGGAAGTGCCCACGGAAGAAGTTATCTACGTGAAGGATGGCGGTTCTGTTCAGCACCCCCGCACGGGCGCGACGATGCATCCGCGTCCTCTCGGCGGCCCTGAGTTCGGCGAGGCCACTCTGGAAGATCCGCGCGCCCAGTTGGCCCGGTGGATGACCTCGGAGTCGAACCCGTTCTTCGCTCGCACTCTGGTGAACCGGATGTGGGCGCACTTCCTGGGACGCGGCCTGGTGGATCCCATCGACGACTCCCGCTCGACCAATCCGCCGAGCAACCCGGAACTGTTGGATGCCCTGAGCCGGGAGTTTGTTCGAAGCAAGTTCGACGTGAAGCAGTTGATCCGAACCCTTGTTGGGAGCTATGCGTACCAGCTCCAGTCCGCGCCGAACGAGTGGAACGCCGGCGACACCCAGACCTTCGCCCGCTTCTATCCGCGGCGATTGAGTGCGGAAGTGCTGCTCGATGCGTTCAGCCAGGCGCTTGAGGTCCCGACCGAGTTCACGGGTGGCCCCGGACGCTTCCCGGCGGGTACTCGCGCCATCGAGCTGCCGGACGAGAATGTTCCCGCGACCTTCCTGGATGTCTTCGGCCGCCCGGCGAGGCGGACCGCGTGTGAGTGCGAACGGGCCGACGCGCCCGCTCTCGCGCAGGCATTGGAGCTCGTGAACTCCGCTGAGATTCAGCGGAAGCTGACGGCGCCCACGGGCTACGCGCTGCGCATCTCGAAGGATCCCCGCGCCCACCCCGAAAAGGTCCGCGAAGTCTTTCTGAAGGTGCTGGGTCGGACGCCGAGCGCCGATGAGCTGGCTGCGTCGCTGGAGCACGTGCGGCAGGAGCCCGACGGCGCGTCGGCCTACCGATCGCTGCTCTGGTCGCTGCTGGCCACCAACGAGTTCTTGTTCAACCACTAGCGTTCCGGCGCAGCCTACGGAAGAGTGAGAGTCCCCATGCTGACGGTTACCGGCGAGAGCTTCCGCCACTGCGACGGCCTGACCCGCCGCGGCTTTCTCCAACTGGGAGCGCCCCTGCTGGGTCTCACGCTGCCCGAATTGCTGCAGCGCGAGGCGGCTGCGGCTGAGCCGGCACGGGCATCGGGTTCCGGGAAGTCGCTGATCGTGTTCTGGACCGACGGCGGTCTCAGCCAGCAAGATACATACGACATGAAGCCGGACTCCCCCGCGGACTTCCGGGGAATGTACCGTCCCATCTCCACCGCCGCTTCCGGCATTCAGGTGGGAGAGCGATGTCCGGTGCAGGCTCGGATGATGAACAAGATCGCGCTCGTGCGGTCGGTGCATCACGAAAACGGGATCCATGCGCCGTCCGCGCATTGGGTGCTCACCGGCGCGTTTGGCCCCACGCTGGCTAGGAACGCCGCCCAGAAGCCGTCGCTCGGCTCGGTGATCGCCCGTTCGCTCGGGTCACGCCGCCCGCAGATCCCCGCTTACATCACCATCCCGAAATCGGAGGCGTTCGGGTACCAGGGCGCCGTTTACCTCGGCAAGAGCTACAATCCGTTTGAGGTCGGGGCAGACCCCAACGCACCGAACTTTGAGGTGCCGAACCTCACGCTCCCGAAGGGGCTCTCGACCCGGGAACTGGAGTCTCGACAGGCGCTCCTGAAGCGCTTCGACACGCTTCGGCGCGACATCGACGCCTCGGGCGGCATGGCCGGCCTGGACACCTTCAAGGCACAAGCGCTGGAGATGGTGGCTGGAGACCGGATGCGGTCCGCATTCGATCTCAGTCGGGAGCCGGCGGCGCTGCGAGATCGGTTCGGCCGGCACCGCTACGGCCAGAGCGCGCTCCTGGCGCGCAGGCTCGTGGAAGCCGGCGCCCGTGTCGTGAACATCAACACGGGAAACTGGGACCACCACAACGACATCGCCAAGGGCCTGGAAGAGCACCTGCCGCCGTTGGACCGCGCCATCGGCACGCTGGTGGAGGACCTCAGCGAGCGGGGGATGCTCGACGACGTGATCGTGTACTGTGCGGGCGAGTTCGGACGAACCCCCCGTATGAACGGCAACGCCGGACGTGACCACTGGTCCGAGGCGTTCAGCGTGATGCTTGCCGGAGGCGGCATTCAGGGCGGCCGGGTGGTCGGGGCGAGTGAAAAGAACGGGGGCGGCGTCGCCGACCGACTGGTGACGCCGCAGGACCTGCTCGCCACGATTTACGGTCAACTCGGGATCCCGCTGAACACGCACTACAACGACTCCGCCGGGCGACCGGTCAGCATTGTCGGAACCGGACAGCCGATCCACGAACTGCTTTGAGCTCGGCCCTGGCCGCGAAGCCAACCAGCCGTCCTGACCTACGGGTTCTGCGGGTTCCGGTGGGCGCCCTTAGGGGGGCCGGTCGATGTGCTCCAACGTCCACACGAGGGCGCCCCTAGCGTGCGGACCTCCGCACTGGTGGATTGCCAGCGCGTCCCGTCAGAGATCCCCCCACTGCTCCTCGGTCCACGAGTAGTCCTGCTGATACGGGGAAACAGGTAGTTCTTGCCATTCCGCACCAGTTCCAGAGAGGTGGTCGGCCGCGCACTGAGGTAGGTTGCTCGGGACAGTCAGACCCCTACGACAAAGCGCGTCGCCCCGGCTGACTCGGTTGGACGCGTTGCTCGAGAACTGCTTGCGGTAGACTGCACCTGGATCCTCGGGTCACGCCCGAGGATGACGATGATCGAGGGTTGGGCCGGTGAGACGATGACCCAGCATGGGACAGCGCCCCAGGGATTGGTGCGACGAGGTCCGGGCGGTTGTGCTGAACCCATGGGCCAACGGCCCTCGGAGCGCAGGCATCTTGCCGGCTCCGTGCGCATCCCCCTCCCCGTGCCGTGCCCACCATCGTCATCCCCGCAGAGGTCGCTTTGGGCGGATACCGACTTAACGAAGCGGGGAGCCACTCACCGGAACTCGGCGCGTCGCCCCGGATGACTCGGTTGGACGCGTTGCTCGAGAACTGCTTGCGGTAGACTGCGCCTGGATCCTCGGGTCCAGCCCGAGGATGACGATGTCTCCTGGGGTGGCGGGTGACACGGGGTCCCGCTCTTCGTGCGGATGTCCCCCCGCGTGCGGCTCCCCGCGATCGTCATCCGCGCAGAAGTCGCGATGGGCGGACACCCACTCAACGAAGCGGGCATCCATTCGCCAGGACTCCGCGCGTCGCCCCGGCTGACTCGGGAAGGCGCGTTGCACGAGAACTGCTTGCGGTTTCTACTCCCCAGGGTCCTCGGGTCAAGCCCAAGGATGACGATGATCGGAGGGTGGGCGGGTGTTAACCATGGGCGTAGTTGTGGGATCGCAACGATGCCCTCGCTGATTGAACTGGGAGAGCGCTTCCACTTAACGGTAGACTCACTATATCCAGAACGGGAGGGCGAGGCTCCGACCGAGCCGCGAACCGTCATCCTGGTCCACCACCACCGAGTTGGTGTCGCCCACCGAGCCAAGCGTGACGATGACCGCCCAACCCCCCGGGACCTTGGCCCGGGATCCCCTGCCTGGGACCGCGGGCATCTTGCCCGCTCCGCGCGCGCCAACACGACGCCGAGACCCAGCCGGTGTGAAGCGCATCCACCCCCACGCGCCAAACCAAGCACCGTCATCCCCGCAGAAGTCGCACTGGGCGGACACTCGCTTGAAAGAGCGGGGATCCATTCGCCAGGACCCCGCGCGTCGCCCCGGCTGAATCGGTTGGACGCGTCGCACGAGAACTGCTTGCGGTAATCACATGCCTGGATCCTCGGGTCAAGCCCGAGGATGACGATGATCGGAGGATCGCCGGTGTTGACCGCGGGTGAGCTGGTGGGATCGCAACGATGCGCTCGCTGTTTGAACCGGGAGAACGCTTCCACCTGACGGTAGACTCACCATAACCAGAACGGTAGTTCGGGGCTCCGACCGAGCTGCGAACCGTGGCGCTGGTCCGCCGCTGCCGAATGGGTGTCGCCGACCGAGCCAACCGTGACGGCGACCGCCCTGCCGCCTGCCTGGGATCGCGGGCATCTTGCCCGCTCCGTGCGCGCCAACACCACGCCGACACCAAGCCTCCGTGAAGCGGCATCCACCCCCACGCGCCAGATCCACCATCGTCATCCCCGCAGAAGTCACATTGGGCGGACACCCACTCGATAAAGCGGGGATCCATTCTGCAGGACTCGGCGCGTCGCCCCAACTGAGTCGCTCGGATGCGCTGCACGAGAACTGCTTGCGGTAGACGCACGCCTGGTTCCTCGGGTCAAGCCCGAGGATGACGATGTCTCCTCGTGTGGCGGGTGACACGGGGTCCCGCGCTTCGTGCGGATGTCCCTCGCGTGCGCCTCCCCGCGATCGTCATCCCCGCAGAAGTCGCGGTGGACGGACACTCACTCAACGAAGCGGGGACCCATTGGCCAGGACTCGTCGCGTCGCCCCGGCTGACTCGGCCGGACGAGAACCACAAGAACTGCACACACTCACCACGATCCTGGTTCGATGGGGTCAAGCCCGAGGATGACGATGTCTCCCATCCAATGCCGTCATCTTCAGCAAGGGATGCGGCACGCTCGCTGCGACTGGAAGGGATGCGTACCCCTACGGTTGAACCAGGGGGTGTTGCTCTCGGTGGATTTGAACCGGAGGCCTGAGTTCGATGATTGCCCTGCCTCGTCCACACGGTCTCGCGCTGGCGATCCTCGCCGCTGCGTTCGCGCTGATGGCGGCGAGCCCCCCGCCGCAGACACGGGCCCGCACGGGGTCGACCGGCCTGTCGGCCTGGAGCCGTGGCTTCGAAGCCAACGTCGGCCAGACGGACCGGAGCGTGCAGTTCCTCACCCGCACTCCGGCCGGTCCCCTGCAACTCACCTCCGACAGTACGGTGTTGAGAACCCGACAGGGGACCCTGCGGGCCTCCTGGCCGGGCGGAAGACCTGGACTGAGAGCCGCCGGCATCGAACCCCGGCCGGAGCGCATCACTCATTTTGAGAAGCACAACACGCTCCACACGCGGAGCTATGACCGAGTCCGCTACGACGATGTCTACCCCGGCATCGATCTGGAGTACTACCGGAACAACGGCGAACTGGAGCACGACTGGATCGTAGCTCCCGGCGCCGACCCGGGAAGGATCCGCGTACGGTTCGACGGCGCCGTGTCGGCGCGGGTGGATGACCGCGGAGATCTCTGTCTCCAGCTTCCCAAGGGAGAGCTTCGGCAGCGGAAGCCTATCGTCTATCAGGAGGTGGATGGCGCGCGGTCGCCGGTCGCCGGGGAGTATGCGGCGCTTGGCAACGGAGAGTTCGGCTATCGACTC
>SYKE01000186.1 GCA_005798285.1 Actinomycetota bacterium | reverse complement strand
TTCACTCGGATTGCGTGACATCCCAGGCGCCGGGCGGCCTCAACCCATCGATAGTGGTTCTCGATGGCGCGCACTCGACGAGTCTCATCGGCGTCCCCCAGGGCGCCCTCGCCATCGCACATGATGAGGACGCTGTGCACTCCATGGTCCGCGCAGCGCTTCTTCAAGTCGTCGAGGTAGGCGGCGTCTTTCGCTTTGTCCTTGAAGAACTGATTGACGTACTCGACCCCGTCGATGCCGAACTCCTTGCGGGCGATCATGGGAAAGTCGAGGTTGTCGATCTTCTTCGCGAACAGCGCCTGGTGAAGCGACCACTGTGCGAGAGAGATGGTGAACCACGGCTTGGCTGCCTGAGCGGCTTCCAGGGGATCCGGGCAGAGCGTCCCGGCCAGCGCGGCGCCGGCGATGGCGCCTAGGGTGTGCCTTCTGTCCACAGCAGACCTCATCTCAAGCGGTACGCGGTGAGCGTACCCGCCTCTGCAGTCCTGTGGAGCGGAAAATCCGCTCCACAGAGTCCCTTTCTACGGGAGCTTCGGTCGCGCCTCTCCCGGCAGTTCGCAAGAGACGAATGTGAAGGAGTAGATCCCCACCCCTGCATCCGCGGTCGCCATTTTGAGGGTGTGCTGGCCGAACTTGGAGTTCTTGATGAGGTTGTACATCCGCGGCTGGCTGACGGTGATGTAGGAGCGTCCCAGGCTGTCGTACTCCAGGTCGTCTCCTTTGTCGGCCCGTGGAACCGGCTTGTTGTTCTGGTAGATCCAGACGCGAGCGGGTTTTCCCTTCTCGGGCCGGATCACGGAGTTCACCTCCAGCGCGTGATACTTGATGGCCAGATAGTCGGAGGGATTTTTCTGGCTTCGAGCCGAGATGAACGCCTCGGAGGTGTTTGTCCACTTGCCCTGAAGGTAGATGCGGCCATCCTCCCAGGAGCCGGGATCCTTGTAGGTGGGGGACTTCCCGGGTTGGTAGCCTTCCTCGTTAGCGAGGGTGTTGGCATAGCCGCCGCGCTCGAAGCCGGCGTAGAGTTCCGGCGTGACCGGGTAGCAGACGGCGCCCGGTTTGTCCGTCCCACGGAGCGGCTCTGTGATCGGAGGGAGCTGGATCTGGGGATTGGCTTCCTTCAGAAGCGCCTGGATCTTTGTTTCCGTGTCACCGTATCCACCTTCCCCGAAGTGGAAGTAACGCACAAACCCGTCTTTGTCGATGAGGTACTTGGCCGGCCAGTAGCGGTTGCCGTAACTCCGCCACACGGCGTAGTCCGAGTCGACCAGGATCGGATAGCTGAGCCCGAATTGCTTCGCCGCGCGGGCAACGTTGTGCTCTGCCTTGGCGAAGTCGAATTCCGGCGTGTGTACGCCCAGGATCACCAGACCCTGATCCTTGTACTTCTCGTGCCACTTCTTCAGATAGGGGAAGGTGCGGATGCAGTTGACGCACGTGTATTCCCAGAAGTCGACAAGCACCACCTTGCCTCTGAGCTTTTCAAGCGTGGTGGGAGGCGCCTGAAGCCACTTCACCGAGGTTGGGATGGCGGGCGCTTCGACCTTGAGATCTTCGGGCGGCGCCTGCGGAGCAGCGCCGGCGCCGGCTGCGAGGGCAAATACCAGGAGCGCAAGTAGTGCGCAGCGGGCAGGATGGAACACCAGGGATCGAACCTTTCGAGCAGGGTCGGCGTGCTGGGATGGAAGGATGGAAACGTGGGCCTGACCCAGACGGGTTACGGACACAACTCTCCACTCAATCGTATCGGACCTTTGACGTGTGTTCAAGCGGCGTGAAGGGTCATGGGTCTAGAGGCACTTCATAGACCCTCCCCGCGTCGTCGGAAGCCAGAATGAGAGCGGGAGCCCCGGCTGGAAGCGGAGCCTTGCACCCCGTTGGATTGTTCAAGCCCTTCCAGGGTCCGAGCAGTACCGCGCCCGGTCCCGAGAGATCGGGAAGACGGGGAGCCGTGGTCCGCACGATGAGGGTGCTGCCGGCCCGAGAGCGGGAGCCGCGGCCGTAGGTCGCCTGGATGACGGCGAGCCGGTTCGAATCCGCTGTCAGCAAGGCGATGGGTCTCGTGGGTTCCGCCGTGCTCGTCCGCGGCGCGAAGGGCAGGTTGGTCCAAGTCCCATCCCGGGCCCGTACTCGCAGCACCAGTTGAGGTTGGTCGCGTTCGTCCAGGGAGTTCTTGGTCGCGACGAAGAGACGGCCGTCCCCCGCGGCGGCGATGTGCAGGTGGTCGTCGGCGGTCTTCTTACCCTGATCCACAATCTCCACCGGCTGCCAGAGCTCAGGGGGGCGCGAGGAGCGGTGCTGCCGAAAGAAGACGGCCTCGCGGGTCTGATCCGACCACATCACACCGACTCCTCCGGGTATCGCCGTCAACGCACAGATGTCATCTTCTGCGATACCACTGCCGATCTCGATGGGGGACGACCAGACTCCCGTTTCCTCGGCCCTTGAGCACTGAGCCCAGATTCTGCGACCGCAGTCGTAAGCGACCCACCAGTTGCCGGCGGGATCGCGGTCGATGGTGGCGGTTTCAATGCCCTTGCCGCTGCGCTCGTCCGGTAGGGACAGGGGCTCCGGCGCACCGTCCAGTCGAAAGGTCCGTGCGGCGCGATCGTACCTCAGGGAGACCACGACGAGGCTCCGGGGGCCTCGAAGCACGGCGCGCGCCCGATCTCCGGCAGCCCAGACATCGGCCTGACCCGGCAGCCCGCGCAGCACTCCCGTGAGGTGATTGAGAGGGTTCCATCCGGCTGGAGTCCGCTCCCACACCATGCTGCCGCCCCGCATTGGCAGCCACGCCCACCACTTCCCCCGCGCGTACCACAGCTTCGATTGGGGCTTGTCCTGCGTGGGGTCCGCGACATCGGTTTGCAGAACGTGCTGCTGGGCCTGGTGAGCTGGGACCGTCCGCGGTGTGCCGAGGGCCGTCCCAGCCGCCGCGATAGCCGTGCCGAGCCACACGGATCGAGTCCTCACTCGGTGCGGATTCATCGATTCGGTTTGGCCGCGTCGGCTGCCGAAGAGCCTTCGACGGCCTCAACCAGTCGCCGATACGTTTCGTCCCGCGTCTTCCACCGGATGGCTCGAGCGGGGCGAGGGCTCGGGGCGCCGGAGGGCAGGGCGAAGGCGATTCCCATCATGGCTCCCGCATCGAAGCCGCCCTGGTTCGTGAGGGTGACCAGGGTATACGCTCCCGGGCCCTGCGTGGTGTGGCACCCGATGCACTGGGCGGCCACGGTTTCCTGCCGGCCCTTCGGGCCCCAATCCGGAGACGTCGGGCCGAGGAATACCTGCCGGTACTGATGCAAGTCGTTCGGTTCCCGTTCCAGGCCACCGTTCTTGAGCCCGTTGAAGAGCAGTTTTCGGCGCATGACGTACTCGTACACGTTCATCCCACGCGCGGAATCGGTATCGGGATCCGTGGCGCCGTCGGTGTTCTTGAAGGTGCGGAGCCGGACCGATTGCACGATCTCGGTGGGAACCGGTTTGAGTCCATCGTCGAGTGCGATCAAGAACTGCACCAGCGCGACTTCCGTTCCGGCCGGGATCTGTTTGAGCTTCTCCTTCAAGCGGATGAAGCCGTGCTGTGCCGCGAACTTCCAGTCAATCCCCTCCTGCTCGACATAGGCGAGATAGGGATCGAGCGCCGCGCGGCCACCGGGGAAACGGTAGAACACCCGGAAGTAGGAGCGACCGCGGAAGTGGCGGGTGTGGAGCGTGATGAACCGTCCCTCGATGTCCTCGTGGATGTTGGGGCGGAAGAAGTCCATCTCGATCCACGGTCCCTCCTGCGAGAAGAGGTCCGGAGGGAGGTAGTCCACCGATCGGTCCCATGCGTGCGAGGGTGCGAAGGCGGGGGAGCGGGCGGCTTCGTCGTAGGTCTCCGGGAGGGCTTCGATCTCCTTGCGCGTCGGGGCAAGACGACGGATCGCGCGAGCCAGGAGTACAGCGAGGCGGCTCCGACGATCCCGCTCCTCCCGGGTTCCCTGCCAGGCGATGTTTTGCTGCACGAGGTGATCGTGAGCCGCCCACAGGTCATGCTGGAGCAGCACCCGGTTGAGGGGCGCCTGGGGAAGTTGGGCGGCGTCGACCGCAAGGAATTCTTTCAGCTGCCCCTCGATCCGAGCTGCGGTCTGGGGTTCCGAGTAATAGCCGGTGTTGGCCCAGGCGGGGAATTCGAGTACATCGCCGCCCTCGTACCGCGGAATAGGGGTCCCCCCGGGCCGCTCGGGGAGGTTGCTCTTCCGCACGTAGAGAGAGGCGAACAGGCGATTGGCGATGTGGTTGGGGTCGCTGTTGTAAAGGGTCGGCGGCGCGTCTGAAGCCAGCGCCCCCCGCTGCGGGTCGTCCGCAGCGGTCCGCGCTTCCCGGCTTTCGGCGTGCGAGCCGGCCCCGCAGAACGGAGCAAGTACGAGGGCGGCTATCGCCAGAAGCGGAGTGGCGCGCATGGGATGAACCTTCCGGAGCGGACGGCACGGCGCCGGCTCTGTTCCTCACCTTACGGCAGAGGGCTCGAGGATCCTTCTCCGGGTGGGTTGGAAGGCCCCTTGATCTCCGGGTCGGCGGACTTCGGCCCCCAGATTACGAGCGAGAGAGCGGCGCCCGAGCCATTCTCCTTGCCCTGGGTCTGCGCGTCGTCGGCGAACAGCGTCGCACGTTTTTGATCGAACACCGCTTCGCCGTCCAGATCGATGAACGCGAAGGCTCGCCGGCCGTCGAGGTAGCACTGCACGATGCGGGTATCCCGGTCGCGCTCCAGACGCAGTCGCATCAGCCGCCCGGGAGTCGGGCTGCCGCCGGCCGCCAGGCGGTAAAAGGTGACCGCGCCCTGGTGGAGGTAGAGGCCACCGTCTCGCTTGCGATCTTTCAGATCCAGGAGTTTCTGGTACTCCTCCCAAGCCCCGAAGCTGAACGTGAGATCGAGGCCGTAGTGGTCCGTCACGCCGGCGTTGGAGAGTTCCAATCCCTGTCCGGGACCAAAGAGATAACCGCCGGGACGCCACTCGCCGCCCAATGACGCCAGGGGAGACCCGATGCCGCGCATCTCGTGGGGTCCCAGGTTGAGATGGTACTGCCGCAGCATCGGCTGTCCGCGCACGGCGCCGATCGTGCGTCGGGGTTCGCCCGGCCCCCGGGAGAGCCACAGGCGAAGGAAACTGGGGAACTCCGCCGAGGAATACAGCCGTTCGGCGAGGGGAGTCAGTTCCGGCACAAACTCCCGCGGGTCGGGTGCTTCGACCACCCGCTGCGGGAAGGGCCGGGCTGGCGTGCGGCGTCCGGGCAGGTCCGTATCCACGCGCTCTCCAAACTCCTGAAGTCGTGTAGCTTCCAGCAACACCTCGCTGGAGGCAGCGCCGCTGAGTCGACCGGTGAATTCGACGGGAACAGTGCCGTCCCCGAACGAGAGCACCTCTTCGGTGAGGAGGCGGAACCGACGTCGGGTTGGGAGTTGGGATCGAGGATCGAGCAGGCGAGGGTCGATGTGGGAACTCTCGGGCGGGTTTCCGCTGCAAAGCCGCCAGGTGAGCGCGATCTGCTCACGGGTAAAGACCTGACACAGGACATCCGCCGCGCTCCGCATCAGCCGGTCTTTCTCTGCGCGCAGCACCGCGTGGCGGGCTTGCAGAGCGGATTGGGTTTCCGGCTCCACATCCGGATGCTTCGCCAGTTCCTCCAGCGCGAGCCGAGTTTCCCGCTCCGCCGCGGGGATACCGCTGCGAGAGACGGTTCGGGCGGAACTGTAGAGCAGTCCGGCCTGCCGCCTGGTCAGCTTGAGATACCGGCCAATCCGATCCAGGATCTCGGGCTCGGTGAGGGCCGGTTGAGCAGGAGTGGTCGGTTGGGACGGCTCGGTAACGAGGCCTCTGCCAGAGGCGGCTCTTGGCCGCTGTATCTGCACCGCCCTCGCTGCCGGCGCCGCGGCCGCCAGGCAGAGCGCCGTCGTCAGCAGCCCGCTGGTCCCAATCCTCTGATACGTGTTCATCCCCACCGCCTCCGCACGGATCTCAGTCCATCGTGTCCCCGGTGATCTGTTAGACGGACATCGATAAGCCGGGGTTACAGTCCTGATCCGGTTGTGCGATCCTGTGCGCCAGGCGCCGCCACGAACCCCGGAAGCGCCACCCAGATAAGAACGCCACTCGCCAGCCCGACTAGAGCAACTGGCTGGCTGGGATGAAACGCCAGGCAGAAGACGGGTCGATCCAGATCATAACGACTCAGTTCTGCGCCCGTCTGAGCATCAAGGAGCCGTACCGTCTGATCCCACGATCCAATGAGGATGTGCCGGCCCGTTGGGCTGAAGGCCGCGGTGGTGAGCCGATGTGCCTCGGCCGAAAACGTGGTGTCGAGAGTTCCACTGACTGGATCCCAGAGGGTCAGCTTACCGGAGCGAGGAGCCGCGAGGATCCGACTTCCATCCGGGCTCCACGCGCACGTCTGGACATTCCGCGCATGCGAGGGCCAGGAGCGCCTGAGTCTTCCCATGTCGGTGTCCCAGATGAGGAGAGTTCCGTCGAAGTCAGCGCCCACGATCTCGGCGCCAGTCGGACTGAAGTCGCACGACTTGATCCTTCCGGCATGGCCGGTCAGCCGAACGCCCGACGCTTCACCCGTGACGCTCTGGAGGTTGAAAGCACCGTCCCAGGCGGAGCTGAGCACCCGGGCGCCATCCGGACTGAGGCAGCACGCACCGATCGCTGGCCCGTGATCGACCAGACTTCGGACTGTTTTTCGGTCCTGCGGATCCCGGATCGCCAGTGACCCGCCGCTTGTGCCTATGGCCAGCAGTCGTCCGTCCGACGAAGCTGAACAACAGGAGATCGTCGATGTGGCTGCGTCGATGACGTCGCGTTCTTCACCGGAAGCAGGGTTCCAGGTTCGAATGGTGCGGTCGCATGAAGCGCTGGCGATGAGGGCGCCGTTCGGGCCGAAGCCACATCCCACGACCGGTCCACGATGGCCGACAGGGGGATGCACAGAGCGGTCGCGCCCGGGACGGCACGGGAGCAGCACCCCATCGAAATCCGCACAGAGGACCCATTTGCCGTCCAGCGCAAACTCCAACCCCGTACAGAGTCTGGGGCCACCTGCCGCCGCGGCAAGGACCTGGCCCGTTGTCGAGTCCCACAGGCGAAGTGTGCCATCGGTGGACGCACTTGCCAGGCGGCTCCCGGTTGCGTCAAAGGCACACGCGGTGACGCGTGACTCGCCCGCCTGCAATTCAAGTAGCAGGCTTCCGGTGGCGGCGTCCCAGAGATGCATGGCTGGCGTGAGCGACCAGGTGAGCAGACGTGAGCCGTCGGGAGAGAAGCGGCTGTTGAAGTTGCCAGCGCCGTGACAGGGGACACGGAAGCGGAGTTTTCCAGTCACCACATCCCACAGGGCTCCTGTCCCGTCGGCGGCCACCGTCAACACCTGGCTTCCATCGGGGCTGATGTCACATGATCGGACGGGGCTCGCGTGGACAAGGATGGAACGGGGCTCGCCACCGGAATCGAGTTTCCAGCAGCGCAACCACCCATCGTCGCTCCCCGCCGCGATCCACGACCCCGAGCGACTGACGGCGCAGCAGCGATAGAGTCCTCCGAACTGTGGAATGGTTTGAACCACTGCGCCGGAGAATGTGTCAAACAGGCGAATGCCGCCCGGCGGCCCGCAGACCACGAGATACCGGTCATCCGGAAGAAAGGCGATATCGCCAACCTGACCGCAGCTCACCACAAAACTGGTGAGTTCGAGCCCGGAGGCCACGTCCCAGAGACGTACCTGCTCGTCAAATCCTCCCGTGGCTGCCCTAGCGCCGTCCGGAGAGACCGCCAGGGCGGTGATGTGATCGTGGTGCCGAAAGTACGGGCTCCCCAGCATGCCGAGCGGTCCCTCGGCGTGCTCCATCGTGTTGAGTGGGAGCGCGGCGCCGAGGATGGCCAGGCTCAAGAAGTCTGCCGCGCCATGCCGATCCCGAGGTGGAGTCACGCCGTTCATGCGCATGAGCATCTCCCTCCGGCTTCGGATCCGCTGGACGAAGGCCGGCCTGCGAAACGCCGAGAGGCGTGAGAGAAAGGCCTCGCCCGGATCGTCGGCAGTCGTAGCGCTCATTCGATCGTTAAGCCGGCCTTACGCCCGAAACCTGTGAGTGGCGCACGGTGCTAACTTCTGTCTGGCCTTCTGCGGTCTCGTTGGGTTATGCCGGGTAATCCAGGTCTTACGTCGAGAACCGCCGACTGTGGAAGGGATGCGTTCATGAAGATCCCGTCGGCGCGGGCGGTGAGCGCTGCGATCCTGGTTTCCGGTTCCGCGGCGCAGCCAGCTTGCCGATCGAGCTCCTTTCGACGCGCGGCCCGGCGCTTTAGTTCCTCGACAGAGGAGACCTCGACCTCCATGCCAGCGACACCCGTATGAAGCGCCGCGCAGCTTGGGATCCTGGGATGGAACGACTTGAGAGATGCCCGGAGTCCCAGTCCCGTTGCGCTGGGTTCTCACGCGTAGCCCCAGGCTCTGGTGGACTGGCGCTTGGTGGGGTGCTCGCCGTCAGGGCCGTGGAACTGCGCCTGTTCGAACGCACTGTAGCGGGCTCGACACTCGTCAGTCTCTCCACGAGAAACAGGAGTACGTCACTCCCGTGAACACGGGAGACCAGATCTATCGTTGAGCAAGGCCGTGCTGTGAAGCGGCAGCCGGCCACATTTCGCGGAAGTGCGCCCCAGAACTGAGACGGGTGGCCCGGCCGGCCTATCGGGAGAAACTGCCCGGCGAGAGATCTGGATTCCCGCGTGCGCGGGAATGACGACGGTCGCGGGGCGGGGTTGGGAAACACGGGGGGCGTGCTCACCCAGAGGCCGGGCCTCTGGGTGAGATCGACACTCGTCAGTCTCTCCACGAGAACGCGGAGTACGTCACTCCCGAGAACGCGGGAGTCCCGATCTCACGTTGAACAAGGCCGTGCTGTGGAGCGGCAGCGGGCACGAGTCGCGGAAGTGCCTCCCGTTGGCGCCCCGGGCCAGGAAGCTGGGCGAGATCGACGCCTCGGCGCTCGCTGAGTGCGGTCCCCATGCCATTCGCCATTCACTATTCGCTATTCGCCGCACCACTTAGCCCGGATCTCGTAGATTGCCGCGTCGTTCGGTGATGCTCGGACCTTCATGCCGGCGCTTCGAACCTGAGACGAGGTTCGTTTCAGGGCGCTTTCCCTTGTCAGCCACTTCTCGCAATGACGTGCTCATGGGCTGGGTGGTGGGGCGGAGTCTCGGGCGGTGGCCCCGTTTGTGGGGGCGCATCTCCCGGATGCATCGGGCTTGGCCCGGGATCTCATCCGGCTGCGGCGACCCCGAGTCGGCCGTGCGTGATCGGGATGGGGGTACGCGGCTCGGACGGAGCCTCGCCCTTTCGATGGTGTTTCTACTGTAAGGTGGGAGTGTTCTCTCGGTGCAGGTGCTGAGCCCGGCGGGAAGGCGCGATCATTCGAGAATGACATGCGGCATCTGCGCCCCCGGATCCACGGATTACCGGTTCAAGCTCGAGGATGACGATGCTCCAGGGGTGGGTCGGTGGAACCAACTGGTTTGGTTGCGGCAATGGCGCCGGGCAGTCAGAGCGGGAATGGGTGGCCGCTATTCGGCAGTGGAACTCAATTCGGCGGGAGAGCGTCGAAGGATGCAAGGCGACCAATCTCGGTGGCTGAGGGCGGGATCCCGGGAGGCGAGCGCGATGGAGCGAAGAGCGCTGTTAGGTGCGTTGGTGCTGTGCGCGGGGGGCGGGTGTGAGAATCAGGCTCGGGCGAATGACGCCGCGGTGCTGGGGAAGATTCACCTGAGCTATCTCGCCCCGGCGGAGGGACTCTCACTCCTTCTCCACCAGGCCACGGCAGAGAAGGGTGACGAGTTGCACGGCCCCCAATCGCTTGTGCCGTCGGGTGTGGAGATGTTGATTGGATTCTCGCCGGACAACTCTCTCCTGGTCCGCGGTCGGCCATCGGAGATCGCGCTGCTGCGAGCGGCGCTGACCCTGGTGGATCGTCCGAAGGTGCGCCATTCCCGAGAAAGGGTGCTGGCGCGGCTGGAGCCTCGCAGCGCGCCCGCTCGGCTGGTGGCCGTCGCCACGCGGAGACTTCTTGATGCGGGAGCCGTGGCGGTTCAAGCCGGTGTGGTGGAACTGGAAGGTTCGGAGGAGTGGGTCCGGCGCGCACTCAGGCTGGCGATGGAGTTGGAGATGGAAGCCCTGCGGGCGAGGGGTGAGTCGGCGGCTCGGTAGTTTCTTCCTGTGGTACGGTGGGGGAGTGGCGCCGCCTGGGAGCCACTCCGTCCGTCATCGCGGCGCAACCGTCGTTCCGGGGGTCAGTTCCCCAGTTCGAGCCGGACAATCGAGTCGATCGAGTCCTTGCCGGCATCCGGCAGGGTGAGGTTTACCGTGCCGCCGGTTTGCTGCAAACCGATGGCTGCGGCAGTCTTGTGCTGGAACTGGGCCGACTTTACCTGGGTTGGGAGATCGGTCAGGGTCAGCTTTCCGTCCTTGGGCCAGTTGAGTACGTGCAGGTAGACCGTCTGGCCCTTCGAGGTGGAGACGCCCCACGGTTGAGGTCGGAACGGACCGCCGCGCGTGCCGTAGATGGTTTCGCCGTTCTCGCGCAACCACGCGCCGATCCCCAGATAGCGCTCTCGGTGCTCCGGCAGGATGGTCCCGTCGGAGAGGGGGCCGGTGTTGAGCAGCAGGTTGGCGTCGCGCCCGGCCGCCTGAACGAGGTAGCGGATGAGGTCCGGGATGGAGCGGTGAGCTTCATCGCGCTGGTTGAAACCCCAACTGTTGTTCATCGTTCGACAGGTCTCGAACGGGAGCTTTCCGGGGTCCGCCTTGTTGAAGCCGGCGGTGTTCTGCCCGGGGAGGTCCTGCTCGAACATCTGGAAGTCTTCACCGGGGAAAGGCTGGCGGTGGTGGTTGTTGCCGACCAGGGCATTGGGCTGGAGCTTGTGGATCATCGAATACAGCTCGTCGTGGCCCCAGTCCGCGGTGGGGCGATCCCACCAGCCGTCGAACCAGAGGCCGCCGATCGGGCCGTACTTCGTACAGAGCTCTCGCACCTGACCGATATAGAACTTCTTGTAGGCCTCCCAGTCACCTGCCTCGGGACGACCGGCCCGCTTGCCGGTGCCGCCACGTGGATAGAAGTCCGTGTGATGCCAATCGAGCTGGGAGTAGTAGAAGAAGAGCTTGATGCCCTGTCGGCGGCACTCCTCGGCCAGTTCCTTGATGGGGTCCCGCCGGAACGGCGTGCGATCTACGATGTCGTAGTCGTTCAGCGCCGTGTCGTACATCGCGAAGCCGTCGTGGTGCTTGCTGGTGATGGTGATGTACTTCATCCCCGAGTCTTTGGCCATCTGAACCCACTCGCGGGCGTTGAACTTCTCGGGATTGAAACGGGGAGGGAGCTTTTCGTACTCCGAGATCGGGATCCCCTCGTTTTGCATCACCCACTCACCGCGGCCGTGGAGACTGTAGACGCCCCAGTGAATGAACATGCCGAATCTCGCGTCGCGAAACCACCGGACCGCCTCCGGATTGGCGGCGCCCACGGAGTCCGCCGCGGGCGCCTTCATGGGCGCCGAAACCAGCGCCGTCATCGCGGCAGCCGCCAAAACCAGCATTCCCTTGCGCATCGTTGCCTTACCCCCACACGCCTATTCGCTCGACCGAATGGCGAATGCCTTCACGGAACTCACTCCAGTTCCCCGCGGAGCGGTCACCCGATCCCGCTTCGACCGGCTTGCAGTGCATCCCGCGAGGCTGCGGCAGGCCGAACGACCGGGAACGAGGTCGGGAGGAGAGCTTGCCTGAGGGGGTAAGATACGAAGGCAGCGAGGCAGATGGAGCGCGGATGTCGGGAGTAGTTCAAAAGTACGGCGGATCTTCGGTCGCCAACGCGGAGCGGATCCTCAATGTAGCGGGTCGAGTGGCGCGACGGCGGGCCACGGGTGAGCCGATGGTGGTGGTGGTGTCAGCCATGGGCGACACCACGGATGAGTTGATCGCGCTCGCGAGGCAGGTCACTGAGCGTCCCGCTGACCGGGAGATGGATCTGCTGCTTTCGACCGGCGAGATCATCTCCTGCACGCTGCTTGCCATGGCGCTGCGAGAGCGTGGCGTCCCGGCACGGTCGTTTACGGGCGCCCAGGCGGGCATTCTCACGGATCGCTCCCACGGTCGGGCCCGCATCCTCGGTGTGGAGCCCGCCCGGCTGCAGCGGTGTCTGAACGACGGTGAAGTCGCCATCGTCGCCGGGTTTCAGGGCATCACGCCGGAGACCGACGTCACAACCCTCGGGCGGGGCGGCAGCGACACGACCGCCGTGGCTCTCGCAGCCGCTCTGGGGGCCCGGTGCTGTGAGATCTACACCGATGTGAAGGGGGTCTACACCTGTGACCCCCGAATCGAGCCCGCCGCCCGCAAGCTGGATGTGATCTCGTACGAGGAGATGCTGGAGATGGCGAGCCAGGGCTCCCGTGTGATGCATCCGCGAGCCGTGGAGCTCTGCGCCATCCACGGCATCCCGATCCTGGTGGCCAGCAGCCTGGTGGATGCGCCCGGCACGATGATTCAGGAGACGTCAGAGATGGAGCCGTCAAACAAAGTCCGCGGGATCAGCCACGATATCCACATCGCGAAGGTGACGGTGGTCGGAACTCCGGACCGGCCGGGGATCGCCGCGGCGATCTTCCGCCGCCTTACGGAAGCGGGGATCCTGGTGGATGCCATCGTGCAGAATGCTAGCGTGCACTCCGATGCAACGGATCTCTCGTTCACCGTGAATTCAGATGACTTGCTCCGAGCCCAGGATGCGCTGAACGATCAAGTGCTTGCGCTGGGGTGCCGGGAGCTGCTCACCAACGACTCCCTGGGGAAAGTCAGCATCGTCGGCACCGGTGTGCTGAACACCCCGGGCTATGCCTCTCGGATGTTCGGCGTTCTCGCCGATGCGGGAATCAACATCGAATTGATCACCACGAGTGAGATCCGCATCACCTGCATCATTGAGCAAGATCGGGTGCCGGATGCGGTGCGGGCCCTCCACGCCGCGTTCCAACTCGACGAGGGGTAGCAGTCGCGACCGGCAGGGGCTCTAGAAGCAGCCGCAGCGCGATTGGATCGGGTCGGCGTCGCCGGGCGTCACTCGCTGGATGATGAAGTTGAGGTCGTTGACGATCGTGTCGAGGTTGGCGCCCTTCGTGCCCGAGATCTCCTGGATCACCGCTTTGCCGTTGCCCGTGCGGCTCTTACGAACTCGCCCCTTCACGACCGTGCTGCCCGCGCTGACCCCTTTCAGCCAGAACTGAACCGGGCCCCCGTCCACCCGCCGAGCCATCACGAGCTGCGCCGGCGCCCGAACGCTGAGGTTGACGCTGTCGCCGTCGGACTCCTTGACGGTGAGCGAGCGACCCCGCGTGATCGCGTAGCGCAACTCTGCCATCCCACCCGGTGCGCCATCGGCGTCTCCATCCAGCGGAACTCCGTCGAAGTCGAGGATCGCATCGCCATTTGCCACGATCACCGCCTCGCGAATGGCGGCGGGATCCAGCGGTTCGGCGAGCTTGAGCTTCAGGACGTAGGCCTGCGGATCGTAGAGCGATTCTATGAACGGGATGTCCGTGAAGCGCTTTCCGGTTCTTCGAACGCGCAGACCGTAAGAACCCGCGGCGCGGGTGGACACATCGTCCATCACCCGGTCAAACCGGAGCACCACTCCGTTCACCGCGGACGCCGGCCCCAGCAGTCCGCTGTTGAGGATCTGAGGACCGTCCCCGGCGGTGTGGGCCGGTCTTGCGGCTGCGATCCCCGCCAGCGCGATCGCAGCGAGAGCTACGGCGCTTCCACGTGCACGACTTCTAAAAAGCGGTTCCACTGCTGAACTGGAACTCCTCGACGCGCAAGGCGGGCATAGAGCAAGGGAGGTATCTGCCCGTCCGGCGGCTCTCACCGAGAGCGGTCACGCGACTCAGGCACCGGAGCGGACTCTCATTAAACCGCATGTTGCGAAGGCCGTGCTTCACTTCTCCGTTTTCGATCCAGAACAGTCCGTCCCGCGTCATTCCGGTGAGCAGGAGCTTCATCGGATCCACAAACCGGATGTACCAGAAGCGAGTGACCAGAATCCCGCGCTCCACGGTGCGCACCAGATCCTGGATCTCGGACTGTCCGCCCGCGAGCACCAGATTCGCAGGCTTGCCGGTAAACGGCAGCCCGGTCTTGCCGGCCCAGAAGCGCCCCCGACTCATCTCCTCTAGCCGTCCATCCCGGATCCAGTGGGACCGCCCCAGCGGAAGGCCATCTTCCCCGCATCGGAATGCCGGAGCAACCGGGTGATCGGGATCGGAATAGAGGTTGATGAGAGGCGTACCGACGACGGATTCTCGCAGGCCCGACAGAGCGGACCGACCCTCATCGGCCGCCCGGGCATCGAGCGCGTAGCTGAGGAACACGAAGAAGTCGCCGACAGCCGCGGGCTCCAGCACCAGCGTGTAGTTGCCCGGCGGGATGGTCTGGGGCTCCCGCGAAAGCAGCGCCTTGTCGATGGCGCGGCGGGCGCATGCCGTGGGATCCGCCTCGGCAAGAGTCACTCCCACGCTCTGACTCCAGCCGGAGGAGTCGTCCGACATCGCCGTCATCACGAACTGGCATTGGGTGATCTGCTGCTCGAAACGCAGGCCGGAGCTGTTTGCGGTTGCCGCCCCGAGCGTGCTGGTGGTGAAGCTTCCCGCCGACTTCAATCCGTCGGCGGCGGCGAGCCGCGTCGCTTCCCGAACTCCGTCCGAGCGAATTCCAGGGGTCGCCGCCTCGACGGCGGGATCCCAGTGGGTTTCGGCGGCATAGGACTGAGGACCGGGCAGGGGCAGGAGCTCCGGGTCCGGCTCGCTCACCCGAGCGAGCGCCTCCGACCGAGCGACGATCTCGGCGATTCCCTCCGGTGTGAGATCCGTACCGGAAGCCGCGCCGACACGCCCGCGGATGATGGAGCGAACCGTGATCGACGCGGTGCGGCGAGACACGTTCTGAGTGATGGCGTTGTTGGCGAAGCGAGTGGCGCCCTCGCGGGTTTCGCTGAAGGCTGCTTCCACCTCATCGGCGGTGGAACAGGCGAGTGCGCGTTCCAGGAGATCCATCGGGGCGCCGCCGGAGGTGCTCACGCCGCGCTCCCTGGATCCGCAGGGCCGGGGGAGGACACGGATGCAGCGTCGGCAACGGCGGCTTCGCCGTTATCGGGCCCATCGGACTCTGCGGCTGCCGGAGTCAATTCCAGGTCCGCCACCATGGCTTCCAGCGCTTCCAGCCGGGAGAACAGATCCTGGACGACGCCCTCGGGCGACCCGGATTGTCTCATCAGGCGGCCGATCCGGCGCACTTCCCAACTCTGGTCTGGTTCCGGTGTGTTCTTTCGGGGCAAGTTCTTTCCTCCGCGGCGGCCCTCAGGACCGGATGATGCTGTTCAGGTGACGGTTGATTCGCTCCGCCAATCGTTCGGTCTGCTGGAAGTCTCCGCCACCAATTCGAACGGTTTTGCCGTCTTCGGCGGTGAGTACGAGGTCGTGGGCGGTGGATCCCTTCTGCCGAAAGTTGGGGGTGGCGACGTACGCAGCCTTCGAGGGTTCGAGGGCGTGAACTCGTTTGGAGACGCCCCACGGGTACTTCCGGGAGATCGTGAGTTCCGAGCCCTGCAACTCAAACGTCTCAGAAGCCAGGGCTCGGATGGCGCTGCCGATCATGGCGAAGCCGACTCCGAAGAAGATGGCGTAGAAACCGCACAGCAACAGCGCCGCCGGTCCCGCGAATTGCCACATACCGCGAATCATCAAGAGAGCATGAAAGGCGGTGAAACTGATCCAACCGCCGCCAAACAAGAGCATGGGCAGCGCGGCCCACCAGCTTCCCTCTCGAATGGGGAGCTCGAGCGTCTCGGCGGTCACGACGGCGCCCGTTGCCACTCCCAGTTCGCGCCGGGCCTGTCGCTCCGCGAGTCGCTCGCGGATTTCGACGAGCGCGGGAGAACTGGGGTCGGCTGTGTCCACTTCTCCCAGGGAGCGTCGCAACTCGCTCCGCAGGGTGGGAAGCTCTTCCACGGCCTGCTGCAGGATGAACGCAGCCCCGGTGTTTGAAGCAGCCGCCTCGCTCGCGAGATGCCGTGCCAGGCTATCCCCCTCCTGGGCAAAGTCGTCGAACCGGCGCAGCCAGGCCCGGGCCCGGGGCTCGGAGAGCGACGGGATGTCCATTAACTCCCGAAACTCGGTGAGCCAACGATCGGCGCCGCGCCGAGCAATCTCCGCATACCCTTCTCCGGCGTCGGAAATGAGGTGCGATGGGTTCAGCCGGCCCTCGGACATGTGCGTCACTCCGGATCTCAGCGGGCGGCGCCCACCCGGATTCGCCGGAAGCGCGCCGGCGAAGCGCCATGCGTCATCTGCGCCACCTGCATGGGGTCTCCCTTGCCGCAGTTCAGGATTCCATTCATCACCCAGTGATCTCGGTCCGCCACCGCGTCGCAAGAACCCCAGAAATCCGTGGTCATCGCCTGATACGTAACGTTCTTGAGCATTCCGACGATGCGGCCGTTCTTGATCTCCCAGAACGCGTCGCCGCCAAATTGAAAGTTGCAGCGCATCTGATCGATGGAGAAGCTCCCACGGCCCTCGATGTAGATCCCGTCCTCCGTATCCGAAATGATCTGGTCCAGGCTGAGGGGGCTGGGTCCCGGCATCAGGCTCAGGTTCGGGATCCGAACGATCGGGATGCTGCCCCAGTGGTCGGCCCGGCAGGATCCGCGGCTGCGGTCGAAACCCATCTCCGCGGCGACTTCCCGACCGGTCGAGTAGTCGACCAGCAGACCGTCCTCCACGATGTTCCACGCCTGTCCCGGCACGCCGTCATCATCGAATCCGTGGGTGGCAAGCCCGCCGGGGAGGGTGTTGTCGGCGCGGAAAGTCACCCATTCGCTGCCGTACTGAAGGTTGTTCAACTTCTCCGGCGTGGCGAAGGAGCGGCCCGCCAGGCTCTCTTCGTAGCCGAGGACACGGTCCAACTCCGTCGCGTGACCTACCGACTCGTGAATGGTGAGCGCCAGGTTGTGCGGGTCGAGGATGAGGTCGCGGTAGCCATCCGGGCATTCTCGGGCGGAGAGGTGCTGTACCGCCTGTTCGGCGACACGCTGGGTCTCCCTCAACAGGTCAGCCGCGTCGATGTTCTCGTAGCCCCGCGTGAGAGCCGGCGGGTTGTAGGCCCGAGTTTTGGCCTCGCCCTGCCCGACGGCGGTGGCCTGGTACTCCGCGCCGGTGAGGACGACGTCGCTCTCCATCACGCTGCCGTCGGTGTTAGCGTAGAAGCGCTGATCGCGTCGCAGGGAGAGACCGGCCTCAGCACGGGACACTCCCGCATGCGCCAGGAGCCGATCATTAATCTCCAGGAGAAGTCCCGTCTTCTGATCCATCGGGACCTCGAAGGGGTTGACTTCGTACGGCGAGCGAAACCGGAGGGAGTGGGCCGGCTCGGGTGCCCAAGTGACGGGTCGGTCCGTCCATCCGGCGGCGGCGTGAGCAATGGCGACCGCCTCGGCGGCGACGCGTTGAATCTCATCGGGCGTGACCAGGCTGCTTCCCGCGAAACCCCAGGCTCCGGCCGCGATCACGCGGATCCCAAAGCCTGTGTCGGAGCGGTCCAGCAGTTGCGCGATCCTTCGATCCTCGGCGCGGACGAACTGGCGCCGGTAGTCCACGAACCGGACGTCGGCGAAGGAGGCTCCCAGTCTCTGGGCGGCGTCAAGGGCGAGTTGAGCGAGGTCGTTCATCGGCTTCCCACTATAATCACACTGTATCTTAACCTGAGGGGGCCCCGCTCTCTGGAGTGCCGCGATTGCGGTTCGCCGGACCGGGTCGTGGCCTGACCGCTGCGAGGGATTGCTTGGCTTCCGAACATGTGCCCCATCCGCTCGCCGGCGCCCTTCGCTCGCTCCGCGTGCTCGATCTGTCTCGCGTGCTGGCCGGGCCCCTCTGCAGCATGCTACTTGCCGATTATGGCGCGGACGTGTTGAAGATCGAGCGTCCGGGAGTGGGGGATGATACCCGGGCCTGGGGTCCCCCGTTCTCGGGATCTGAGAGCGCCTACTTTCTCTGTCTCAATCGAGGCAAGCGTTCGCTGGAACTGGACCTGAATAGCCCGGTGGATCGGGATCGACTTCGCCGGCTCGCGCTCCGGGCAGACGTGTTGATCGAGAACTTCAGCGTCGGCTGGCTGGCCGAGCGGGGGCTGGGATATGCCGACCTCTCGGCCGACCATCCGGGGCTGGTGTACTGCTCCATCTCCGGGTGGGGGCAGGATGGCCCTGACGCGGAACTCCCGGGATACGACCTGCTAGTTCAGGCGAGAGCGGGGCTGATGAGCATTACGGGCGAGGCCGACGGCCCACCGCTGAAGGTGGGGGTGGCCGTGAGCGATCTTACGGCGGGACTGTTCGCCTGTACGGCGATCCTGGCCGCGATTGAGGCGCGCCGCGCCACCGGTCTGGGCCAACAGATCGATGTCTCCCTGATGGACTGTCAACTGGCGGGGCTGCTCAACGTCGCTTCAAACTTCCTCATCGGTGGCTCGATCCCGCTCCGCCACGGGAACGCCCATCCCAATATCGTTCCGTACCAGCTCTTTGCGGCGGCGGATCGGGAGTTCATGCTCGCCGTGGGGAACGACGGGCAGTGGCGGCGGCTCTGCGACCTGCTGGAGCGCCAGGCGTGGAAGACGGATCCTCGCTTCTCCACGAATCCCGCCCGGGTGGCCCGTCGAGCCGAGCTGATTCCCGTACTGGAGGCGCTGTTTCGGACCCGGCCGCGAGATCAGTGGCTGGAGTTGTTCCGGCGGGCCGATGTTCCCGCAGGGCCGGTGCAGAACCTGGCCGAAGTGGCCGCGGATCTCCAGATAACGGCCCGAGGAATGCTTCAACACACGGTCCATCCCGCCGCGGGGCCGGTGACTCTCGTCGCCAACCCGCTCCTGCGTGGAGCAACGACGGGCCTGCCTCCCCTGCTGGGGGAGGGCGGAGAGGACGCCGAGCGGGAATGGCTCGCCCCGGGCTCCGCCCCAGGGCGGGACTAGACGTTCGGTTCCGCGGCGCCGCCGGCGGTCACCCCAGGCTCGGCAGCGGTTTCCGCCGAGGCGGGCGGTCTGGTCGCGGGAGGCTTCTTTGGGGCAGGTTCGCGGGCATTGAAGCGCGACATCGCCGGCTCCATGCCCTCGGCCAGAACGACCTGTACTGCGGCGGCCGCCCGCTCCAGCGCCTCCGCGATCGGCTCCAACTCCGCCCGCTGAAACTTCCCGAGCACGTGGTCGATCGTGCCGCCCGCCGGCCGGCCGACGCCGATCTTGATGCGAGGGAAGTCCTCGGTCTTCAGATGCTGGATCAGACTCTTCAGACCGTTGTGACCACCCGCCGAGCCGCCCGTCCGCAGCCGGATCTTGCCGACCGGAAGATCCATGTCGTCCGTCACGATGAGGATGCGATCCGGGGCGATGGAGAGAAAGCGGCTCAGCGGGGCGATGCTCTCGCCGGAGAGGTTCATGTAGGTGATCGGCTTGGCAAGGAGGACCGGGGTCTCGCCGATCCGCCCATACCCGACCAGCGAACGCAGGTGTGCGTGTCGGTTGTCGATGCGGTTGGCCTGCGCCAGCAGATCCACGACGCGGTACCCGACGTTGTGCCGAGTGTTGTGGTACTCGGCCCCGGGGTTGCCGAGACCGACAATCAGCCATTCCGCCGGGCGGTCGGGCTGGCGCTTCAAGAAGGGAAGGTTCATTCCGGGCTAAAGGTAAGGATCGAACAGCTCGCTCACGCTCTCTCCGAGGTGGATTCTGCGGATCGCTTCCCCCAGGAGACCGGAGACGGACAGGGTCTGGAACTTCCCGGTGAGTTCGGCCCGCGGGTGCTGAATTGTGTCGGTGATGATGATCTGCTCGATGGAGAGAGACGTATCCAGGCGATGCACCGCGGGCCCGGAGAGCACCCCGTGGGTGGCAACCACCAGGATGCGCGCGGCGCCGCGTTGACGGAGTGCTTCAGCCGCGCCGACGATGGACCCGCCGGTGTCGATGATGTCGTCCACGAGGATGCACGTCCTGCCCACGACTTCTCCGACCACACTCACCACCTCGCTCCGGTTGGGTTCCGGTCGACGCTTGTGGATGATCGCCAGCCCGGAGTCGAGCTGCTGCGCCAGAGATTGAGCGCGCTTCACCCCACCCTCGTCGGGCGAAACCACCACCACCTGGTCGCCACGGATCTCGCGGCTGCGGAGGTAATCCCCGATCAGCGGCGAGCCATAGAGATGATCCACCGGGATGTTGAAAAACCCCTGGATCTGGTCCGCGTGGAGGTCGAGCGCCAGAATCCGATTGGCGCCGGCCAATGTGAGCAGGTCGGCCACCAATCGAGCCGTGATCGGCTCGCGCGGCTTCACCTTCTTGTCCTGCCGAGCATAGCCGTAATACGGCATCACCACGGTGCAGCGCTCGACTGAGGCTCGACGCAGGGCATCGAGGATGATGAGCAGTTCCATCACGTGCTCGTTCACCGGGGCGGAGGTGGACTGGATGATGAAGGCATCCATCCCTCGCATGCTCTCCTCGATTTTGACCCGAACCTCGCCATCGGAGAACCGACGAAGCGTCATCCGGGAGATTTCGAGTCCGAGCTGCTTGCAGATCGCCTCCGCCAATGGGCGGTTGGACGAGCCCGAAAGCACCCGCAGATTCTTCTGATTCACTGGTGACCGCTCTCCCTCTCGCGACGCCGTTTGGCCCACGAGTCTTTGTTTTCCTGCCGCGTGCGACCCACAGCCAGCGCGTCATCGGGCACGTCGTGGGTCACGACCGTCCCTGCCGCAGTGTAGGCCCCTTCGCCCACCGACACGGGCGCGACCAGCGTTGTGTGGGAGCCCACGAACGCCCCTTTGCCGATCCGGGTGCGGTGCTTGCGTCGACCGTCGTAGTTACAGGTGATCGTTCCGGCCCCAATATTAACCCGAGAGCCGACATCCGAATCTCCGAGATACGCCAGATGGCCCGCCGAGACACCATCCTCGAGATGGGAGTTTTTCACTTCCACGAAATTGCCGAGCTTCACCTTGCGACCGATCCGGCAGCCGGGACGCAGTTGGCAGAAGGGACCGACGCGGCTGTCGTCGCCGACTTCGCTCTCGGTCATCACCGCGTACTGCACCGTGACCCGGTCGCCTACCAGGCAGTCCGTGATCGTCACTTCGGGTCCGATCACGGCGTCGCATCCGATCTCGGTCTTGCCTCGAAGGTGCGAACCCGGAAGGATTCTCGTGCCGCTGCCCACTACCACACCGGCATCGAGGTAAGTGGCCTCGGGATCTTCCACCATTACTCCCGAGAGCATCAGGTGGTGCACTGTCCTGCGCCGCAGTTCCCGACCGAGGTGCGCGAGATCCACACAATTATCCACGAATCGAATTGGCTCATCGGCGATGCACTCGAGCACTGGAATGCCCGCCGCATGGATCGCGGCCGTGAGACTCGTCAGACTGTCCTCCGCGGACGCATGGCTCCACACCGCCTGGATAGCGGCGCCGGGCCGAAACAAGAGCGCGGCTGTTCGGCCATCCTCGGGGCACAGCAGAGCTGCCACCTGGGCGCTTCCTGACGCGAGCGCTCGGTCGCGAAACTTCAGAAGCCCGTCTGGGCTGAGCGGCGCCCATCGAGGATCGAGTACCGCGATGACTCCCCCACAGCGGGCGGCGCTCCAGACCGACGACCAGGCGACTCCCTCGATTGAGTGCGCGGGAGTACCCTCTTCCGAGAGTAATTCGGCTGCGAACCCGGCCTCGGATGCCGCACGGAGCCCGAGAAGCAGCGGCGTGGCCCCGGCCACCGGGAGATTCCACGTTGGCGATGCCGACGATGGGCAGCAGAACAGTGCTCTGTGTGGCGGCGGGGCCAACTCGGATCGATCGTTCATGAAGATCCCATCACTTGTCTCGCGCTTCTCCGAGGGCGGCGCAGCGGACGGGTACAAGACAATAGGCCCCGGGTCGGCGTGGGGTTCCTCGGAGATCTGCCGACCCGAAGGCAAAGCCGTGTTCGGGGGCGCCGCGGGCGCCACCGGTTGTTGGGAGCCCGAGCTTATTTCGGTGCGATCAGCAGAGTCATCCGCCGATTCTCAAGCACCGCGGGTCGCTCCACGACCGCGATATCCGCCAGGGCCTGCACGAGGCGATCGAGCTGCCCCTTACCGATCTCCGGGTGCGAGACTTCTCGACCGCGGAAGATCAGAGTGACCTGCACCTTGTTGCCTTCTTCGAGGAACCGGCGCGCATCCTTGATGCGGTAATCCAGGTCGTGGGTCTCGGTGCCGTAGCGCATCCGAATGCCTTTGATCTCGGTTTGATGAGCCTTCTTCTTGGCTTCCCGAGTCTTTTTGGCGGTCTCGTACTTGAACCGGCCGTAATCCAGAATTCTGCAGACGGGCGGCTGAGCCGCCGGAGCCACCTCAACCAGATCCAACCCTTGCTCTTGAGCCAGGGCCAGAGCCTTCCGTGTCTCCATGATGCCGAGCTGGTTGCCTTCCTCATCCACCACCCGAACTTCGGGTACACGGATTCGGTGATTCAACCGCGGGCCCATGTCTCGGGGGTTGCGGCGATCGTTGAAGCGATTGATATCGAGCCTACCTTTCGAAGAGAGACGTCGCCCTTTCCCCTTCGGGGAGGACGCCGCGTTCGCGGACCGCCTCAGGACTGAAGATACTAGATCCCGGATTAGTTCGCAATGAGGCCGTCCTTGCCCTACAGGATTCGGTCGTGCCCCCACGGATATCGGGCTGTGATTCGATACTCCCGCGACGTCATCCCCGCCGGTGGGGCCTCCAACTGTTTGGGGTCCACCACCATCCCGATGGCGGCGAAGAGTTCCCGGAGAGCAGCGGATCCGAAGCTGACCCCTTCAAACCGCATTCGATCTCGGTTGAGGTCCTCAATTTCAGTGCCGTCGAGAGCGATGATGGCCCGGCGAAGAGCTCTCATCTGGGGCTCCCACTGCTTGAAGTGGCGCACCACATCGGCGGGGTCGGTGCTGGAAAGCGTGAATCTGGGGTTGGACATCGTTTGGCTCGATTCTCAGGCAATTCAGGGCGCGGGCGACGCGGTCTCCTCACGATCCCGCCATTCTTCAAATTCCGCGAGTGTGGCGGGCTCGAGCTTTCGAATTCGGCTCATGAGCTGGTTCAGCGCCGAGCGCACCGGTTGGGAGCGGGAATCGGCTCCTCTGGTCCGCAACTCCCACACCCGCCGCTGTGCCTGAATCGCGGCTTCCAGGTCGGGGCAGCCCGGCTCGCTCACAGCCCGAGCTCCCCGCGGACACCTCGTAGCGCCGCGATGCACCGCTCGATGTGCTCATCCAGATCCACCTCAAGCAACTCGGCGCCGCCCGTGATGTCCTCCCGACGAACGGCTCGGGCGAAGGCTTTGTCTTTCATCTTTTTGCGAACGGAGCGAGCATCTACATCCATCAGGCTTCGAGTCGACCGCACGTAAGCCACGGCCGTGATGAATCCCGAGAGTTCGTCCACCGCGAAGAGCGCCTTCTTCAGCGGCGTGTCCCGAGGAATCTCGTTCCACTCCGCGTGAGGTAGGATGGCTTCGATGATCTCTTCGTCCACTCCCAACCCGCGAAGGATGATGGCTCCCTCTCGCGTGTGGTGGGGCGGTTCGGGCCATCTCTCGTAGTCGAAATCGTGAAGGAGACCTACCAGCCCCCATCGCTCTTCGTCTTCGTTGAGGTGTCGCGCGTACGCCCGCATGGACGCCTCTACGGCGAGGGCATGTCGGATGAGGCTCTCCGAGACAACGTACTCGCGCAGCAGGTGGATGGCTTGGTCTCGTGTCATGCGGGAATTGTAGCCGTTCCGGTCGTTTGGCGCACCCGACGCGGCCCAGGGCGGACGCTTGCTGAGGACGGCCGACCTGAGTGGGCCGAAGAGACGAGCCGGGAAGTACCGTACGGATGACTCTGCGAACTGTTGCATCGCGTCGGCTGTCGGCCTACTGTTAGGAGTTTCAAATGTCAGAGATCTCTGGGTCGGAGTTTTGGCTTCTCCCTGATGCTCAACGGTTCGCTTGACGCCCACCCCATCGCCCATGTTTGACCGTCACTTCACGGTGGAACAGGTTAATGCGCTGCTGCCCGAACTCTGCCGCCTCCTCGAGGCGATTCGGAGTTGCCGAGATCGTCTCGCTGTTGACTGGCAGGAGGCGGCGCCGGTGCTGCGGCAGGTGCGTATGAACGGAGGCGGCAAAGAGGTGGCGCCCTTTGTGCGTGACTTGCAAGGAATTAACGCCACCCTCAGGGCCTTTGCGGAACTCGGAGTGCGTGTGAAGGATCTGGAAGGTGGTCTGGTCGACTTCCCGTCATGGCGGGAAGGTCGCGAGGGGTTCCTGAGCTGGAAGCTGGGCGAGTCGGAAGTTCAGTGTTGGCACGAAATCGGATCCGGGTTTGCCGATCGGCAAGCGATTGAAATGGACTGGGAGCGTTGAGAGCAGCTTTGATTGCGGTGCTGGGTTCCAGTGAGTGGCGGCCGACGGTGCGGGTGAGCCGGCGAGCGGTTCTCGTGGCGGTAGCTCTTTCACCGGCCACGACCGGCGCGGAGGGAGTTGCCGACGCTGAGGCGAGAATTCGGGAGCGGCACCGGGCGTTGCTGCGGGCCATGACCGACATGGACAAGAAGCGGGCTCGGACGTTTTACACGCCGGACTACCGCTCCCACGTCGGAGGCGGGAGTCTGGGGTTGGATGAGACCCTGAAGCGACTGTTCTCCTTCTTGACCTCGCAGGCGCCCTGCACCATCAAGTCCTCCCTGTCGGACGTGAAGGTCGCCGCATTGACCGCGGTGGCGAAGGAGATCGCTGAGATCACCTACACAGACCCCAACGGCGGAAAGCGGACCCTCCCCCGTCAGGTGAACGAACTCACCTGGAAAAAGGTCGGCGGCCTGTGGTTGATCAGTTCGGAGCGGGCGATCGAACTGGGCGGCAAGCCGGTACTCGGCGGGAGCAAGTAGCCAGGTGACTCCTCCTCTCGATCCGGCTGCGCGGGAACTGCTGCGACCCTATGTCACGTCGCTCGACGATCCGGTCTTCTGCCTCAAGAATCTCCCGGAGGAAGTCATCGCCGTCCTCTTCGCCTACTACTCCCGCAGCCGGGAAGACCTGCGCGCCAACCTGCTCAGGCTGCTCCGGGATGGCGAGTTGGGCATCGGGGGAGCTGAGGCAGTTGGCGTCGGAGATCACCTCACTCTGGCCCGAGACAAGGCCCGAGAGTTTCACGAGAAGTGGGTGGTTGGCTACGGGCATGCCTCGGTGGCCGAACATGCCGTGGCCCATATTGCCGTGGAGCAAGTCTCGATCGTCGCCAGCAAGGTGATTGAGGACGCACGCCTGGCGTCATTCACCGAAAAGTCCACCCGCTATGTGCGCTTTCCACGGGCCTACTACCCCGCCCCTGAGAGTCCCGACTCCATGGGATATCGCGCCGCCATTGAGCGACTGTTCGACGCCTATGAGAGTCTGATCGACCCGCTGACCGAGGACATCGCGCGAATCGCAGATCGAAGCGCCTTCAAGACCGAGCGTGGGTTTCGTACGAGTTGTCTGGCGCAGGCCTGCGATGCGCTTCGCTACCTGCTGCCGGCGGCCACACACACCAACATCGGACTCACCGCAAATGCACGGACGCTGGAGCATCTCATCTCCAAGATGCTCAGCCATCCCTTGAGGGAGGTCCAGAAGTGCGGCGAGAGCATTCATGCACAGGCGCTCCACATTGTGCCCACCCTGCTCAAGTATGCCCGGGCGAAACCGTACTGGTCCGAAACCCGCCTGGCGCTCCAGAGCCTGGCGGAGGAGCTATTGCCGACGGTCGAGGCCGTTGAGGAGCCGCCGAGTTGCCGACTGGTGGACGCGCCGCGGGAGCCGGAACTTCGTCTCGCGGCGGCAATTCTTTACGAGTTCTCCGATCTGCCCTATGAGGCCGTGCTGCGACGGGTGAGGGAATCCGGTCCCGAGACGCCGCGGCGGGTTCTGGCCGAGTATCTGTCCCGCCGACGCACCTACGGCAGCGCGGGGCACAGCTACACGGACCCGCCGCTTCGCGGCCTGGAGCACGTCGCGTTTTCAACCGAGATCGTGGTGGATTACGGCGCCTATCGCGACATTCAACGCCACCGTATGGCGACCCAGACCACTCAGGATCTCACCTGCGAACTCGGTTTCGACACGCCGGAACTGCTCTCCCGTTCCGAGCATGCATCGGCCTACCGGGATGCGATGCTGCATGCGGCGGATGCGTGGAGCACGCTCAACCGCGTGTGGCCCGAAGGGGCCTCGTACGTGATTCCTCTGGGTTACCGCCGACGGGTGCTGTTTACCTGGAACCTCCGAGAGCTTCACCACTTCATTTCCTTGAGATCGGCGCGACAAGGGCATCCCTCGTACCGCTCCATCGCGGTTCAGGTGTACGACGCCCTTGCGGAGAAGTACCCCCTGCTGGCGGAGTTCATCCAGGTGGATCGACAGAGTTACGAGATGGCCCGTCCCGGTTAGGGGTGCCCGTATGCCGACCGCCGTGCTGGTGGAAGACAACTTGATGTTCGCCCTCCCGCTTCAAGCGGCGCTAAAGAGCTGTGGTTACGAGGTGCTCACGCTGGCCGGCCGGCCGAGTGACCGGGATCGGGTGGTCGAAGCTCTGCCATCGCTGCTCGTGGTCAACCTGGCGGGGCGGTTCAGCGGTGCGGAGTTCATTCGAACTCTCCGCTCCCGTCCGGAGTTGTCCGAGTTGCCGATCGTGGGGTATGCCGGCCACGTGGAGCGCGATCGGCTGCAGCAGGGGCTCGCCGCGGGCGCGGATCTGGTGGCCCCGAACTCAGCCGTGCATCGGGCCATGTCCGAGGTACTGGCAAAACTTGAAAAACGGCGGGCCGGTTTACCCACCGAGGAGTTCCCAGAGGATTAGCAGAAGGGTAATCACCCTGCGCTGGTCGAAGAAGACGAGTGGCCCTCCGCGGGCCGGACTGCACCGGAAGGAGCCCGGGACCTGATGGCAAGCGTTACGCTGAAGAAGCTGACCAAGGAATTCAAGGAAGTTGTTGCCGTCAACAACGTGGACCTTGAGATCCGCGACAAAGAGTTTATGGTGCTGGTCGGCCCTTCGGGCTGTGGCAAGTCGACCGCTCTCAGGATGATTGCCGGCCTGGAGGAGATCAGCTCCGGGGAGATCCTGATCGGCGAACGATTGGTCAATGACGTATCGCCGAAGGATCGCGACATC
>SYKE01000019.1 GCA_005798285.1 Actinomycetota bacterium | reverse complement strand
CACCAGCGACTGTTTCTTCAGCCGCGCCGCAAGGACTGGATAGTCGATGTCAAGCGCCTTCGCCGCGGCGACTGTTTCGGCAGTGGGCTCCATCACCATCGGGAGTACGCCCATCTCCTGCCCCACCCGCACGTAAACTTCGAAGAACCGAGGATCGCTGAACAATGTGCCCATGTGCGAGTCGATGTGGGTGGGCTCCAGCCCGAACTGTCGCGCCCGCCGGATTTGAGTTCTGATCTCGAGTTCCACCTCTGCGGGACTGGCGTGCTTCACCACGTCTTGCTCGCTGCGCCAGAGGTAGCCCTCGGAGTCGAGAAGCCCGGGCACCCTTTCTCGGGGAGCGGTGGGGCCCCAGCGGTAACGCTGCCATTCACTGGTCAGCGTGAGATGCAGTCCGAGGTCGGCCGAGCTGTTCTGCTTCCACCACTGGGCAATCTCCACAAACCAGGGGCAGGGCACCATGACCGAACCGCTCGAACCGATGCCCTTCGTTAGCGCCTCGATCGACGCGGCGTTTGCCGAATGGCTCATGCCGATGTCATCAATGTGAATGTTGAGAAGGCGAGTATTGGCCGGATAGCCCAGGCGCTCCACCAGCGAAGGAGGCTCGGCGGCAGCCGCGGCGGTGGCGAGAGGGAGCGCTGCGAGCAGAGCGCGCCGGTTCATGGGATTCTCCTGATGCTTTCGTGCAATTCCGGGCAAGAGTGTAACTGATGTCGCGGGGATTGGGGCGGATTCAGCAGTCGCGGTCGTCTTCGGGCTCCGACCAGGGCCGCCACCGCGGCCTCCAGCAGTCCACGTTACTTTTGTAGCGAAGGTAGGCCGCTCCAAATCGAGCTTCGAGATCGTGCTCTTCTGATGGGCGTGCGGCGCATTCCCACGCGATCCAGCCCAACGCGGCATAGAGCATGGCAGACGGCGATCCCAGCGCGAGGCCTACGGCGATGCCCTGTAGCGGTCCGGCTATGGCCATCGGGTTGCGAACGTAGCGATAAGGTCCACGGACGACCAGCCGACGAGTCTGATCGAGCGGGAGAGGGGTTCCCTGGCCGACTGTCGCCATCACCCAGGCACTCCACAGTGCTATGGCGCCGCCCAGCAAGAACAGTCCTGACGCCAGTACGCGCTGAGCGGGGAACTCGAAGGCCGGTAGGCCGGCGGCACGCTCAATCGTCGACAGCGCGAGGGGGAAGAGCACGAGGAAACTCCCCCAGAAGATCACGATCTGCCCAAGGGTCTTCACGATGTTCCACAGGGGACCGGCTTCCCGAGCGACCCGGTAGATTGCATCATCCCCGGCGCCGGCATTGAGGCGTCCTGCGATCACGGCGCAGACCAGCGAGCCGGCAGAGGATGGAACCATGAGCGCGACGGCCAGCCAGGAGCCACCGCCCAGTCTTGCGGTTCCCATACAGTGAAGTGTGGCGTAGAGGGTTCCCCCAGATACCAGCCACGCGGCCGTCGGAGTGCGAGGGTCGCCGGAACGGGACCAGAGCGCCGCGACGAGTGAGCCCAACGCATAAATGGTAAGGTCCGCCGGCAACAGATCGAAGATGGAATCCCGGTCACCGCCCTCCCGCACAAACCAGACCCGAGTATCCGGAGCAATCAGCAGGGCCACCCAATAGGCCGTGCCGGCAACCGCCTGGAGCAAATAGAAACGGCTGATGACATCACGCGCCATGGCGGCGCCGAGATGTCTCACCCGGAACTCGCTTTCGGACGAACGGCGATGTTGGGCGTATCCTGTATCGGACCGCAGGCAACGCATCGGCCAATTCGTCGGATCGGGATGGCCCCGTCCCACGGTGTCTGCACCCGGATACGAGGGGAGCAGGACATGCCGACATCTCTCCGTGGGAGGATTGGATAATTCGACCAGACCAGTTTAGCCGCATTCTGGATGTTTTGAGGCTGCAGCAATGATTCGGGTGGCAGGCGGTCGTGAAGGGGGAATTTATCTCCCCGACTTCGATCTCTGGATGGACTCTCGTCGCTCGAGACGAGCTTGCGTCGTCAGCCACGCCCATGGAGATCACACCGCGGCTCACCACGCGGTACTTTCAACGAGGGCCACTGCGGCGCTGCTCCGTTGTCGTGGGGTTTCGGTGCGTGAGAGCCGGATCGCCGCGTACGGGAGTTCGATGGAGTGGGGCGGGGCCCGGGTGACCCTCTATCCGGCGGGCCATGTGCGCGGTTCTGCCCTGGTACTGGTGGATGATCCTGGTTCGGGATCCAGTCTGCTGTACAGCGGCGACTTTCGGGTGCGCCCCGGCCTCACTGCGGAACCGCTCCGATCGATTCATGCTGACGTTTTGGTGATGGAGACGACATTCGGGAAGCCGCGCTATCGCTTCCCAGATCCGGAAAGGGTGGTGCGGGAGCTGATCAAGTGGTGCTCGGAAACCCTCGCCTCGGGTGAAACTCCCGTGCTGCTCTGTTACAGCCTTGGGAAAGGCCAGGAATTGACGGCTCGACTCCGGCGGGCTCCTTTTCCCATCTATTTGCACCCGGAGCACTGGCGACTCGCCTCGCTCTACCGAGACCTCGGGGTGGTGCTGCCTCCTCATCGTCCCTATCAGCCGGGCCAAAAGCTGGATGGAGCGCTGCTGTGTTCCCCCCAGGCCCGCTCCGCCTCCTGGTTTCTCCGGCTCAAACGCCCCCGGCTTGCGTGGATTTCAGGTTGGGCGTTGGACTCCTGGCGAGTAGATGCAATGGGGGTGGACCGCGCCTTTCCGCTCTCCGACCATGCGGACTACGATGAATTGCTGGAATTCGTTGGGCAAGTGGGGCCGCGAAAGGTGTGGACGCTGCACGGGTTTGCGCGAGAATTTGCAGCGGACCTGCGGCGTCGTGGCTTCGACGCAGACCCCCTCGAGCCGTACCGGGGTCAACTCTCCCTCTTCACTCTACCGCCGGTCTAGGACTCCTGAGGCGTCCAACTGACAGGGGGACCGTCGTGATCGAACACCCTGGCCCGGATGCAGCCGAGACGGGAGTCGTGGCGGTGGTTGGGTCCACGAATTCGGGCCGGTCGGCGGCCACCCTGGCCCTTCTGAACCGGGCTGTAGCGCTGTCCGGAACCGTGGGTTTCCTGGGTCTGGACCCCGGTCAATTCGAGGCTTCCCTCCCGGGAACCGTGGTAGCGGCCGTAGCGTCGGCCCCGGTCGGCAACCTGGGAGAGCTCCGCACCCTCGAGACGGTCTTTGCAGGCGACATTGTCGCTCCGCTGCGGGGCGGGGTCGGACCGCTGGCTGCCCAGCGTCTGCTTCAGCCGATCCGTGCGGCCGGCGGCCGACTGACCATTGCAGAGTGCGTTTGGGTTGGAGCGGGCGGAGGAAGAGATGTCCGGCTTCCGGATGAATTGCTCGCGCTTCGTCCCACAGAGGTGCTCTGGATCGGATCCGGCGCCGCGCCAACCCCGCTGGCGGTTTGGTCCGAACTTGTCTCCGGCTCCCCCCTGCGGACGCTCGGATTTGACCCGACGACTGCACGGTCCGAGAGCTACCTCCGCTTGATGCGTGCCGGGCGACTCCATCGGCACCTGGAACACGCACGAGTTCACGACCTTGACCTGTCGGAGATGTGTATGATCGACTCGTGGCTGGGTTGGGGAGAGGCGCTCCGGACGCGAGAGTTGAGGGATGCCGCCCAGGCGCTGGACCAAGCGGTCGTGTACGGAGAGCGGCTGGACGATCAGGTCTGGCTGTGCTCGGAGCGGGGCATCCAGCGAGACTCTACCCGAAAGCTGGAAGAGCTCTACGGAGGAAGGAAGGTGGGTGTGACCCCCGCCGGGCTCTTTCAGGGGCTCTATGTCGGTCTGATGGGGCCCCGAGCCCGATTGCTGGACGTGGGAGTCTTGCGTGGGATCAACTTCGAACGTGCGGTGATATCGGTGATCACGCCCCTCAGGAGCGTGGCCGATGTCTCGGCGATTCGGTTCGGCCGGGTACGCCTCAGCAGCGATGGGACCGTGCTGCAGCGACTGCGCCCGGGAGACCTCTGAT
>SYKE01000185.1 GCA_005798285.1 Actinomycetota bacterium | reverse complement strand
CTAAGGCTCCGTTGCGAGCATCGCAAGCTTCGCCTCGAAATCTTCCAAAGTCGGCGCCGTAACAGCGAGTTCGAGTAGATCTTCCAAGACTTCCAGCCCGAAGATTTGAAGGATCCGACGTTCACTCTTCTGTGAAACCACCCCAAGTCGACTCTGCAGCTTGTCGAGAATCCGGGCATGCATCCTCTTCGCACTCTCAAGTCGACCGAGCTGCAGGCCCTCTTCGATGCCGAGCTGTCGCCCCTCTACGATGCCGAGTTGGCGGCCCCGTTCGACGCCTCGCTCCTCGCCCTCCGAGCGTCCTCGCTCCAGGAACTCGTCTAGCAACTGGTCCAGCACCGGCGACTCGATCATGGCTTCGTGCCCCCCGAGTAGTTGAAGAAGACTCTTCTCATTATAACGAATGCCGAGAAAGATCTGAGCAATCGTGAGTAGCGATCTCCGTTCGACGGCATCGGGGTGAGTTTCGATTACCTGCCGGCAGCGTTCCACCGTACGCTTCGGGCTGGAACCCATTTGACCCAATAGCGACCACGCCGCCAGACCCGGATCCCCCAGATCCAAGAGCGCATCAGCCTCAAAAGCACTGAGGTCTACGACCCTCCAGTGAAGATCGAGGCCCGACTCTCCGCAACACCCTGCGATGTGAACCGATGACGGGACCTGGTATCGACCCTTCGGCCGCAGCACCACGACCGTTCCCTCGGGAAGCTGCTTCCGGTCAAGGTACGTGATGAGCATCCCTCGGGTCATCTGCTCCACGACTCGGGCTTCCGGGTACGTAGCGATCTCGAAGAGGAAGAGACCGGGCTCCTTTCGATCGGGCAGTGTCGCCCGCACCAGACCATCCGGAAGCTGGCCCGGATGCACCGCTTCCGACTGAACCGCCTCCCAGAGAATCGGCTCCCCGTAGCCGGCCAACCGTAGGAGAGCATTCCCACAATGCTGAATCAGCCACTTGCTGCTCTGATCGTACTTGCCCACCCCGGAAGCCCTCCCGTCTCCGGTTCCTCTCCCCGCCATCGATTCCTCCCTACCCCACCCGAAGCCTTCAGCGTTGACTTCGAACCGTATCGGCGTCGCGGACGGCTCCAGCAGGGGGGAGGTATCTCCTCAGGTAGCCCGGGGCGGCCCGGCCTGGGCCAGAGGCCGCTTCGGCAAGTCCGGCGCATCCTCGTGTCCACGGCAGGCTGGGGAAGGCCTGGCGTATCGTTCCGGGGTTCGCATGATACGCTTCCATCGTCCCCTTCCGGGATTGACCTGCCGGCTTTCAGCGTACGATCGAGTCCTTCCGCATGGCGTTCTCATCTCTGGAACAGTTTGTTCAGCGCCTCGAGCAAATGGGCGAGTTGAAGCGGATCTCCTACCCCGCGGATCCCCACCTGGAAATCACCGAGATCTGCGATCGCGTGGTCAAGGGGCGTGGACCGGCGCTGCTCTTCGAGCGGCCGAAGGGCTACGACATTCCGCTGCTCACCAACGCCTTCGGCTCCCGCAAGCGGATGAGCGCCGCCCTGGGCGTGGATGACCTCGAAGACGTTGCTCGACGTCTCGAAGATCTGATCGGGAGGGCGATGCGGATGCCACGCACGCTCGGCGACAAAGTGGGCCTCGGCGGCGCTCTCCTCGGCGTGGCGGCCACGGCGCCGCCGCGAAAGGTGAGCGACGGACCATGCAAAGAGGTCATTGTCCGGAACAAACCGTCGCTCGACTTCATCCCGATCCAGACCTGCTGGCCCGACGATGGGGGTCCGTTCATCACGCTGCCGCTTGTGATCACGCGGCATCCGGTTTCAGGGAAGCGCAATGTCGGCATGTACCGGATGCAGAAGTACGACTCCTGCACCACCGGTATGCACTGGCAGCTCCATAAGTCCGGCGCGGAGCACTCGCGGGTCTCTCCCGGCCCGTTCCCGGTCGCGGTGTGCCTGGGCGGAGATCCGTGCCTGACCTATGCGGCAACGGCTCCGCTGCCTCCGGATGTCGATGAGCTGCTCTTCGCCGGTTGGCTGAGGCAGAAGCCGGTGGAACTCGTGAAGTGTGAGACCTCCGATCTGGAGGTGCCTGCCACCTCCGACATCGTGCTGGAGGGCTATGTGGATCCCGCCGATCAGCGCCCCGAAGGTCCGTTCGGCGATCACACCGGCTACTACTCGCCCCAGGAACTGTTCCCCGCGTTCCACATCACCTGCATTACGCACCGCAAGAAGCCGATCTATCCCAGCACCATTGTGGGGCGGCCGCCGATGGAAGATGAGTTTCTCGGTAAAGCCACCGAGCGCATCTTCTTGCCCCTGATGCGTCTGGTGCTGCCGGAAGTGGTGGATCTCCACCTCCCCGCCGAGGCCTGCTTCCACAATCTGGTGATCGTCTCGATCCGCAAGAAGTGGCCGGGTCACGCCTATAAGGTGATGAATGCGCTCTGGGGCCTGGGTCAGATCATGTTCGCCAAGTGCATCCTCGTGGTCGACGAGAACGTCAACATCCACGACCCGGTGGAGGTGATGTGGCGGGTGACCACCAGTGTCGATCCACAGCGCGACATCCTGTTCACGCGGGGACCGTTGGACCATCTCGACCACTCCGGAGAGCGTCAGTTCTTCGGAAGCAAGATGGGGGTCGACGCAACCCGAAAGTGGGAGAGCGAGGGCTTCACGCGAGGTTGGCCCCGCGATATCGAGATGTCTGCTGAGGTTCGCACTCGGGTGGACGGCATCTGGGATCAACTTGGGCTCGGTCCGCTGCCGGGAGGCGGAAATGCCTGAGCGCGCTCGCTCTCTGACCGTCGCCATCACCGGCGCCAGCGGCTCGCTCTATGCCACACGCTTTCTGGTACGGGCGGTCCGCTACTTCGACCCGCTCTATCTCACGCTCTCCGGCCCAGCAACCCGTGTGGCCCGGGAGGAGCTTGGGCTGGAGCTGAACCTCGCCGACTTCCGCCCAGAGCAACTCATGCCGGGTGTTCCGGGTGTCGACAAAATCCGCTACTACCAGAAGACCGACTACGGCGCCCCTTTCGCCAGCGGCTCGGCGGCGCCGGATGCCATGGTGGTGCTTCCCTGCTCCATGGGCACCCTGGCGCGCATCGCGGCCGGCACCTCCGATGACCTCGTGTGCCGTGCCGCCGACGTGATGCTCAAGGAGCGGCGCAAGCTGATCCTGGTCGTGCGTGAGACCCCCCTCAGTCTCGTGCACGCCCGCAACATCCTCAGCGTGACCGAAGCCGGCGCTGTGGTGCTGCCCGCTTCGCCCGGTCTCTACCACCGGCCGAGCACGGTGGAAGAGATGGTCGACTTCGTTGTATTCCGTGTTCTCGATCAACTGGGCGTCCGCGACCCCGACGCGAGGCGGTGGATGCTGCCGCCGGATTCCACCGAATGAGTCCCTCGCAGCCATCGGGTGTGCTCGGCAAACTTCGCATCATTCTCGAGATGATCAAGTTTGAGCACACCCTCTTCGCACTTCCGTTTGCCATGATGGGGATGCTCCTCGCCGCCCGCGGACTTCCCTCCGGCCGGACGCTGTTCTGGATCATCGTGGCAATGGTGGGAGCCCGCAGCAGCGGCATGGCGTTCAACCGACTTGTAGACCGGGAGTTCGATCGCCAGAACCCGCGCACGGCGGGCCGGGCGATCCCCGCCGGATTGCTGACGCCCGGTCAGGTGGCTCTCTTCGTGTCGGCTACCGCCGCGCTGCTGGTGCTGGCGGCCTGGCAGCTCAACCCGCTGGCGCTCTGGCTCTCGCCGGTGGGACTTGGCGTGATCTGGGGTTACTCCTACACCAAGCGCTTCACGCACTTCTGTCATCTGTTCCTGGGCGCCTCCCTCGGGATCGCTCCATCCGCGGCATGGATCGCGGTGCGCGGCTCACTGGACTGGCCGCCCGTTCTGCTGAGCGGAGCCGTGCTCTTCTGGGCGGGCGGCTTCGACATCATCTACTCGTGCCAGGACGAAGCCTTCGATCGGGGTCTTGGCCTGCACTCGATCCCGTCCCGGCTCGGGATTGCTCGCGCCCTCCTGATCAGTCGCTGCATGCACCTGTGCGTGATCGCACTCCTGCTCGGCGTCACGGCGCTCTACCCGATGGGCCCCTACTACTTTACGGGCGTGGGTGTGGTGGCCGGGCTGCTGGCGTACGAGCACAGCCTGGTGCGGCCAACCGACCTGAGCCGGGTAGATGCCGCCTTCTTTACGGTGAACGGATTTGTCAGCATCGCCCTCTGCCTGTTTACTGCCCTGGACGTTTTCCTCTAGCATCTGACGCGGAGAGACGACATCGCGCGCTGCGCCAACGGAACCTCAAACTAACCCCCATGCCTGAATTAACCCTCGTCGAGTTCTACACAGACGGCGCCTGTCTTGGAAATGGGCGTGCCGGCGGTGGCCGCATGGGCGCGGGCATCGTCGGGAAGTCGGCGGACTTCCACAAGGAGTGGGGTATCCCACTCGGAACCGGCACCAACCAGAAGGCGGAACTTCTGGCGGTCCGGGAAGCACTGCTCCGGCTGAGAAACCGCGGCATGGCCCATGTTCGCGTCTACACAGACAGCGCCTACGCGATCGGCTGTCTCACCCAGAATTGGAAAGTGAAGACGAACACGGACCTGGTGGAGGAAGTTCGCACGCTGGTAGCCACGTGTGGGCGCTTTGAGATGCGGAAGGTTCTGGGACACTCAGGCGTCGCCATGAACGAACGGGCCGACGAGTTGGGTCGCAACGCCGCATCCTCGGGCGAACCCTACACGGGCCCTCCCCAATCCTGAGCCGGACGGCGTGGACTTGACCCGGAACAAATTCGGCCCGGCGCCCTGTACGGAGAGGACGCCGGGCCGGATCAGCAGGGTTCAGGTCCTCTCGACGTTTAGTAGGGCATCATGCCCCGGGACATGAAGTCCGCCATCGGGAAGAGCCACAGCAGCACCAGGAACACCAGCGCCATTACGGCAAATGTGCGGACGACCCCCGAACTGAACTTCAGGTGCATGAAGAAGGTCATGACAATCGCCGCCTTGATGACGGCAATCACCATGGCGATCGGCAGATTGAGCGACCCCAGGTCCACCGCCGCCGCCCCGAGTGTGATGATCAGCAGCACGAGCAGCGCAATGATCACGACATTGTAGGTGCCGACGGTTGGCCCGTGGTGCTGTGCACCGTGTGCGTGCTCGTGTGCATCTGCCGTAGCGTGAGAAGTTGCCATCAGTGCCCTCCAGCCCCGCCGAAGAAGTGCGCGGGGTTAAAGCCCGCAGTGAGGTAGAGCAGCGGGAACAGGAAGATCCAGATAATGTCGACCAGGTGCCAGTAAAGGCCCAGGATCTCCACCGGCTGCTCATTCCCTCCCATGAACTGTCCCTTCAGGGCGAGGAAGATGAAGTACCCCACCAGCGCGATTCCAATGATCATGTGGATCGCGTGGAGACCGGTCATACAGAAGTAGATCGTGAAGTACATCTTCACGTTGGTCGGAGAAACGCCGTGCTCCGCCAGCTCCTGAAGCTTCTTGGGGCCGGCATGGTGCTCGTAGTAGTTCCAGCGAATGCCGGGTACGAGGCCTTCCTGGTAGTCCTTGCCCCACTCCACCGCCTTGATTCCGAGAAACGCGGCGCCGAAGAGCACCGTGATCAACAGCATCAGGGCGAGCATCTTCTTGTTTCTTTCCGCCGAGTAGTGAACCGCCATCGCCATGGTCCAGCTACTTGCCAGAAGCACGAAGGTGTTGATCGTGCCGAGCTTCTGGTCCAGAAGCGAGGCTCCCTCGTGAAACGCCCAGGGGGACTGCCAGCGGTAAAAGCTGTAGGCAAAGAAGAGCCCCCCGAACATCATCAATTCCGTGGCCAGGAACAGCCACATGCCCATGCTCAACGAGTCGCGCTGCTGCTCCATATCGTCGAACTGGTGCTGAAGGGCGCTGTGTCGGTGCCCTCCGTGCCCCCCGTGGGCGTGCGCGTCAGCTGCCACCGTGGGCCCCTCCCTCTGTCTTGGCGCGGATGTCCGCTTCAATCTGTGCCCGGCGCATATCCAGCGCGAGTTGGGCGCGAGCTGCGTCCTCTTCGTTCGCCTCGAGTTCGTCGGCTTCAACCGCGTACGCATAGGGTCCGGTCATCACGATCGGGGTGCGTTCGAAGTTGAAGGTCGTCGGAGGCGACTGGGTCTGCCACTCGAGGCCGGTTGCCTTCCACGGGTTCCAGCCGGCGATCGGGCCGTTCTTCAACGAACCGATCAAGTAGAACACCGGAAGCAGGTAGCCCAACCCCATGATGGCTGATCCGCCTGACGAGAAAACGTTAAGGATCTGGAACTCCGGAGCATACGTGGCGTATCGCCGCGGCATCCCGTAGAAGCCCAGGAAAAACTGTGGCAAGAAAGTCAGGTTGAAACCCACGAAGAGGAGGATCGCCGCCACGCGCCCCCACGCTTCGGGATACATTCGCCCGGTGATCTTCGGCCACCAGAAGTGGATCCCGCCGAGGTACGCCAGCACGGCGCCGCCCACCATCACGTAGTGGAAGTGAGCAACCACGAAGTAGGTATCTTGCAGGTGAATGTCGGTAGCCGCGGACGCCAGGTGGAGTCCGGTCAACCCGCCGATCGTGAAGAGCCCGATGAAGCCGAGGGCATAGATCATCGGAGTGGTCAACCGGATTGAGCCCTTATAAAGGGTGGCGGTCCAGTTGAACACCTTCACG
>SYKE01000184.1 GCA_005798285.1 Actinomycetota bacterium | reverse complement strand
GGCCGGTCAGCACGGCGTGGCGACGGCCACCGCCTGTGCGCTGATGGGGCTGGAGTGCGAGATCTACATGGGCTCCGAAGACATCGAGCGTCAACGGCTCAATGTCTTCCGGATGCGGCTGCTCGGCGCGAAGGTGAACAGCGTCACCAGCGGCAGCAAGACCCTGAAAGATGCGATGAACGAGGCCTTCCGAGATTGGGTGACCAACGTCGGGAACACCCACTACGTCATCGGCTCCGCCGCCGGGGCGCATCCCTATCCTATGATGGTCCGCGACTTTCATTCGGTGATCGGGCGCGAAGCGCGGGCTCAGATGCTCGAACGGGAGGGCCGCCTGCCCGACACCGTGGTCGCGTGCGTGGGGGGCGGCAGCAACGCCATCGGCATCTTTCATCCCTTCATTGAGGATGAGGGGGTCGCTCTCGTCGGCGTCGAGGCCGGCGGGCATGGGCTCGAGCCGGGACGCCACGCGGCCACCCTGGTGGCGGGCTCCCTGGGAGTGCTTCACGGAGCCCGGAGCTACCTGCTGCAGGATGAGCGGGGCCAGGTGCTCGAAACGCATTCCGTCTCCGCCGGACTGGACTACCCGGGCGTGGGGCCCGAACACAGCTACCTGAAGGACACCGGACGCGCCACCTACGTGGCCTGCACCGACGAGCAGGCCCTGGACGGCTTCAAGCTGCTGTGCCGCACGGAGGGCATCATCCCCGCGCTGGAGTCGTCGCATGCGGTCTACACCGCCACCCAGTTGGCCAGGGAGATGACGCCGGATCAGGTGGTGCTGATCAACCTGTCCGGTCGGGGAGACAAGGATGTCGAGCAGGTGCAGCGTTTCCTGGGAGGCCTGGAATGAGTGAGTCCAGCCGGATATCGAAGCGATTTGCCGAGCTGAGAGAGCGCGGCGAGACGGGACTGGTCATCTACATCATGGCCGGTGATCCGGATCTGGAAACCACCCGGGCCCTGATCCTCGAGCTGGAGCGCGCGGGCGCGGACATTATCGAGCTGGGCGTCCCGTTCACCGACCCGCTTGCCGACGGGCCGAGCATTCAGGCCGCCAACGAGCGAGCGCGGGCCGAGGATGTGACCCTCGACAAGATCCTCGCCCTGGTTTCGGACATTCGGACCGTGAGTCAGATACCGATCCTGCTGATGACCTACTACAACCCGATCTTCCGAGCCGGACAGGAGCGCGTGGCGCGTCTGGCGCGAGAGGCTGGAGTGGACGGGCTGCTGATCACCGACCTGCCTCCCGAAGAGGCGGGAGAGTGGAAGAGCGCCGCGGATGCAGCGGGGGTCGACACGATCTTCCTCCTCGCGCCGACCAGCAACCAGGAGCGCATCGACATCGCCGCTGCAAACGCCACCGGCTTCGTCTACTGCGTCTCGCGCACCGGCGTAACGGGGGTTCAGTCGGAGCTGCCGACGGACCTCAGGGGACTCCTGGACCGCATTCGAGCGCGAACCGACAGCCCGATCGCCGTCGGCTTCGGCGTCAGCAAGCCGGAGCATGTGAAGCAGATCGGGGAGTGGTGCGACGCCGCCGTGGTGGGCAGCGCCGTCGTGAACGTGATCGCCGGTGAGGGCCGTGCTGCGGTGGCTCCCGTGGGCGAGCTGGTTCGCGGCCTGAAAGGCGCGTAGCCCCCCAATCAGCAGCGAGACGGGATCGCCATTCGGCCGGCCCGTCTCGTTCCTCTCATCCAATCCCGGAAGTCCGTCCAAAGCCGGGCAGAGTGTGACCGCAGACTTTCAATGGTGGACATCCTTCCACGGCGATTCTGCGTTCATGAGTCCATGGGGATTCCTCGTCGCTGCCCCATAGATCCCGATGGAACCGGACATCCAGCAATCCGAACCCGCGCAGTCCCCACCACCTCGACGTGTTGCCTATCAAGCGTGGTTGATTGCCGCGACAGTGCAGTGCCTGGCGGCGCTCATAGTGCTGCCGTTGTTCATTGTCCTGGAAGAAACGATGGCGACTGCCTGGGCAGTCTTGCATTTGAGTCCGTTGGTAGTGTGCGCCTTCGCTCGAAACCCGGCGATGCCGGTGAGATGGGGAGCGGTGCAACTCATTCCTTCTCTGACGAGTCTGGGTTTCGGCCTCACCCAGTGGCATTCCCACTTCTGGGGGCCGCTCGGTCCTTGGTCCGGCATGGGAAAGCCGTCAGGGGAGGATCTGGAGTGGTTGTTCGCCGGCGGAGCCATCCTGCACGTGCTGTTCGTCTTCTATCTCTGGACGGTCGTCACTCTCCTGGAGGATGTCAGCCGATCCAATGCTCAGCGATCTTCGGTCCGGCTGGAGCCCGAGGGAGATCGAGGGTGAACGACGAGAAGCATCCGGTCCGAAGGCCGGCGTCGGGGCTGCACCGCCTGGCGAGACGATCATGGGAGTTGGCCTGGACCCTCCAGACCATCGGGATCTTTTTGGGGCTCATCGTCTGCATGGCAGCCGGGGGGTACGTCTGGGCGGTGTTCTTGTTGTTCACGGGTCAGGCCCTGAACTGGGGCTTCTCGTCGAGTTTACAGGCCTCCACACAGCCGACCAAGCGCAGCGCCTGGCTTCTGACGCCGGGACTTCTGATCACCACTGTGATGGTCGCCACCTACTGGGGTGACGGCCCCTCCTGGTCCGACAGAGTTACGCTCATGCCGGTCGGCGCCGTGGTGCACGTCTTATTCGGCATCTTCCTCGGCGCAGTGATTCTCACGATCCAGGATGGGTACGAGAGAAGCGCCCGCAGCTCTCGCGACCGCTGAACGCACGGCGCTGCTCGAGATCGGGGCCCGACCCACAGGCCTGAACTGAGCTTGTCGACGAGATCCACCGAAGGGAACGTCGTTCAACGCGCGTGATGTAAAGTGGAGCGAGTTCCGCGCTTCCGGTCTACACGAGGAGATCCGGCGAGGTGGACGAACCAAAACTGTCTCGGATGGGGCTCGTGGCCTGGGAGTTGGGCGCGGCGATCACGGCGCCGGTCTTCTCCTTAGTGGTGACCACGTTCGTGGTGAGCTTCGTGCGGTGGCTAGGCTGGCTGCAGGTTGGCCAGTCCGGCATCCTGCTCGCCCTGCAGAACCTGGTGGGCGCTCCGATGATCGGCTATGCTCTTGCCCGGAGGTATCGACGGCGGTTACGGTGGGGTCCCTGCCTCTTCGGGCTGGCGCTGGCGCTGGTGTGCTGGGTCTGTGCTACCTCCTGGTGGCCCTTTGTGGCGTGGGTCTGGGAGAAAACGCTGACGCGTGAAATGATAAATCCGGAAGCGTTCTATATGTACGGAACGGTGTTGCACCTGGCGCTGGTGGGTCTGCTCTGGAGCACGTGCGTGCTCCTCGCGGAACTGCGACCCAGGCGATAGCAGCCCCGTCCCGAGGGTCGCTCGGGGCAAGACGGCGCGGCCATCCTGACCCGAGTCCGGGCCTTGATCAATAGTTGGCACAGCTCTGCATGACCTGAGCCGTGTGCGTGAACATCACGTGGCTATTCAGGATCGGGAACGGCGCGCTGCGAATGGCGGCGCGTGTGCGGATGCCCGCCTGTGCGGGATCGCCGGTGACTCGGACTTCTCCGCCCGCTCTGGCAACTCGGCTCTCAGGCGCTGCGCGGACCCATATCCGGCAGATAAGAAACGTGAAGGAAGAGTTACGGTCAACGGTTCTCGAACGGAGTCATCCAGCCTGGGCCACTCGTTTCGCACAGTTGGGCAGTCGTCATCCGAATGAAGGCTGTCTGCCGATCCAAAGCCCGGCGATCTCGCGTCCGGGCTGGAGCCCAAGGGAGATCGAGGGTGAACGACGAGAAGCCACCGCTCCACAAGCCGCCTTCGGGGCTGCACCGCCTCGCGAGACAATCGTGGGAGCTGGCCTGGGTTGTCCAGGCCATCGGGACCTTGCTGGGGATCGTTATCGGGCCGGTGTACGGGTGGCAGATGTGCTTGTGGTTCCTCAGCCCGGCCCTGATTTTCGTGTTCTCGCCGAGTTCCCGAGACTCGACCCCTCAGAGCAAACGCAGCCCCTGGCTACTGACTCCGGGCTTGCTGAACACCACTGTGCTGGTCGCCACGTACTGGGATTCAGACTTTTCCTGGATGGACAGGGCTTTTCTCATGCCGGTCGGCGCCGTGGTTCACGTCTTGTTCGGGATCTTTCTCGGCGCAGTGATTCTCACGATCCAGGATGGGTACGAGAGAAGCGCCCGCAGCTCTCGCGACCGCTGAACGCACAGCCGCCCAAACGGCGCGGCCCGAGATCGGGGCCCGACCCACAGGCCTGAACTGAGCTTGTCGACGAGATCCACCGAAGGGAACGTCGTTCAACGCGCGTGATGTAACGTGGAGTGAGTTCCGCGCTTCCGGGCTACACGAGGAGATCCGGCGAGGTGGACGAACCAAAACTGTCTCGGATGGGGCTCGTGGCCTGGGAGTTGGGCTCGGCGATCACGGCGGCGGTGCTGTCCTTCGTGGTGACCCTGCTCATGCTGATTTTCGTGCCGAAGCCCGGGTGGCTGGTAGGCCCGCTGTTGGTCCTGAGCGGCATCCCGCTCGTCATCCAGAGCCTCGTGGGAGCCCCGATCATCGGATATGCGCTTGCCCGGAGGTATCGCCGCCGGTTTCGGTGGGGCCCCCTCCTGTTCGGCCTGATGCTGGCGCCGGTTGGTTGGTTTTGTGCTTATTGGTGGACAGCGCTGATCTCGGTTTGGGAGCGGACGCTCAGGCAACACTCGTCAGTCGCGACGGAGTTCTACGTGTACGGCACGGTGGGACACCTCGCGCTGGTGGGTTTGTTCTGGTGCACGTGCGTGCTCCTCGCGGAGCTGCGACCCAGGCGATAGTATCCCCGTCTCGAGGGGCGCTCGGGGCAAGACGGCGCGGCCATCCTGCCCCGAGTCCGGGCCTCGATCAGTAGTTGACCCAGTTCTGCATGACCTGCGCCGTGCGCATGAACTTCACGTGGCCATCCAGGAAGGGGAACGGCGCTCCGCGGATGCCGGCCTGCGCGCCGATGCCGGCCTGTGCGGGATCGCCGGTGACGTGGTTGCTGCCCCACTCGCTGTTCGCGTGCCAGGTGTCCGGACATGCGCCGGGGTTGACGCCCGGGCGCGGACCGGGGCACGTGCCGTTGAAGTACGGCCTTTGGCCGGTGATGTGTGTGCGGTACTTCCACTCCACGAAGAGAATGCTGTCCGCGGGCCGGTCGACGGCGGCCAGAGCCTTGCCGCTGGCCTGCCCGTTGTACCAGTAATTGCTGTCCGACACCGCCGTGGGCCCGGCGCTGGCGTGCTTCACCGCGCTCGGACACCACCACACCCCGGAGTTCTTCACGTACGGCATCGTGGCGTTGATCCACACCGGGAAGAGCGAGGTCGCGTAGTTCGCGATGTCGGCCCGCTGATTCGCGGGATTGCCCTGGAAGGGCAGCCGCTCGTCGTAGTCCTGGACATACATCATCACCCCGGTTGCGACCTGCTTCATGTTGCTGGTGCAGGCGCTCCGGCGGGCAGCCTCACGAGCCTGTGCGAACACGGGAAACAGGATGGCGGCGAGGATGGCGATGATGGCGATGACGACAAGAAGTTCGATCAGGGTAAAGCCGGCCCGCCCCGCTCCCCTGCTTCGCTGTTGATTGTTCATGAGAGGATCTCCAAAGGACTATCGCAGACATGGGATCACACCCGCGTGTCGAGAGGTATTTCCACACTCTCCCAGCGATCCTCCTGCGAACTCTCTACAACCCACTCTCGGGGTCGGCTGGATGGGCCACGGCTTCCGGAAGCCAATCGATGGACGGCAGGGCTCCGAAGCCGCCTCGAAGGTACTCTGCGCCAAATGCCGCATCGTTCCTGACCCGGTACTCGACGAGGGAGACGAGTTGGCTCCGCTCCAGCGCATCCTTCTCCACAAACCACACCTGATCTCGTCTGAAGGTGCGCGGCGAGAGCAGTTGGGTGTCGTGGGTCGTGAAGATCAACTGCGCCCCGTGCGGGTTTGACTCATTCGAATGAAACAGCGTGATCAGCGCGGCGGTCAGAGTCGGGTGAAGCCCTGCATCCAACTCGTCGATGATCCAGACCGAACCGGTTTCCAGGGTCAGCAGCAAGGGCCCCGCGATCGCGAACAGCTTTCGGGTTCCATCCGACTCATGGACTGAGAGATCGAACTGTTCACGCGCCACCTCGCATCCGCGCTCATCACAAATGGGGTGGGTCGTCATTACCGATTGGAGGTGCATTTGCGTTCGCGGCAAACCGTCGCGCGACATCGCGGCTCTGATCGGATCGTCGAGAGCCAGGCCGGGTGGCGGCGCCCACTCCGCCGCCAGGTCCGCGACACTCGTATCACACGATTGAAGCAGACGGAGAATGGCACGATAGCGAGACGGGTCCTCCAACTGCTCTGCGGTAACCCGCTCTCCGGCATTCACGCTGAATGAGTGTCCCAGTCGCTCAAACCACTGGCTCAGAGCCAGGGCAAGACCGACGTTGAACTGGGCAGCTACGGATAGAAAGAGGGCATCCTGCCGAGTTCGCTCTGCGAGGAGCGTGCCTTGCGAAAGCGCTCGCCCACGCGAATCGACGAGCCGGTCCGTTCGAAGAGCATCGCCTCGCGGCTGGTGGGGATACAGAAGAGCCACTCTCTCGAAACCGTGACGCCCTGTAGTTCAAACCCGTACCGATACGTCACGCCGCCGAGCAGGAATACAACCTCGAAGCCGGAGGGCTGGCTCCGAGTGGTCGTATCCAGCAGGAACGGCTGAGAGGATCCCGCCTCCGCCCATTCCAGTCGGGTCGAGTGCAGCACTCTCTCCCGCATAAACTGGATCGCCTTGATGAGATTGCTCTTGCCCCCGGCGTTGGGTCCATAAATCGCCGCCGATCGAAGCAGCCGAAGGCCGCTGGGAGTCGTGGTGACCGTGTCGTCATCGACTCGCCCGGGAGAGCGAATGGCGGCCGCTTCCAGGCTGAGGGTCGATCGATCCCGAAACGACCTGAAGTTTTCGACGCTGAACTCGATGAGCAAGGTGAGACTTGTCGTCCGAATGGCGAGCTTCTGCGGATGATCCGCAGATAGGCGCACCTTATCGTGCCCGCATCGTCCGAGTCCGATGGTAGCCCAGGTTCATGTCGTATGACTCACCCATCCCGTCGGGACACCGACCGAAGCGGGGTCTGGATGCCGGCAGGCGAGTCGCGGGCCGGTCTCACCGGAGCAGGCCGCTCCGGATGCCATGACAACAGTCGACAAACCGTCAGGGATGGCTGCGTTGGGTGGTGAATGTGGAGGTGGCGTGTGGCTCGGGGCGGGGCTTCGGAGGCGAAGATGTCGAACTGGCGGGTGCTGTGGGTGGTCGCGGCGCTGCTGCTGCCGGCGGTGGCGGGGAGCGCCGGGACGCAGGCGCCGCCTCGGCCGAACGTGCTGTTCATCCTGGCGGATGATCTCGGTTGGGGGGATCTGAGCTGCTATGGCGGGCCGATCCGGACCCCGAACCTGGATCGGCTGGCGAAGGAGGGCACGCAGTTCACCCAGTACTCCACCTGCGGCTCCGTCTGTTCGCCGAGCCGATGCGCACTGTTCACCGGGCAATATCCCGCCCGGCACAAGATCCACGGTCACTACGCCACGCCGGAGCAGAACACGGCCCGGGGCATGTCCCAATGGCTCGAGCCGTCGACTCCGAACCTGGCTCGCAGCTTGAAATCCGCCGGCTACACGACGGCCCACGTCGGCAAATGGCACCTCGGTTCCGGCGCGGGGGCGCCGGGCATTGCGGACTTCGGTTTCGACTTCGTCGGCTCCGGCGAGAGCGGCGCCCCCGTCGACGCCGCGGACCCCTATTACCGGGCCCGCTCCACGGAACTCTTCGTGAATGAGACGCTCGACTTCATTCGGAAGCGTGGTGACCGTCCCTTCTACGCGCAACTCTGGACCCTCGTTCCGCACGCGACGCTGAACCCCACCCCAGAACAGCTTCAGCCGTTTCTCGGCCTCAGCGCGCAGAACATTCCGCACAAGAGCGCTCGGACCATCTACAACGCCAGCGTTACCGATCTCGACCGACAGGTGGGACGGCTGCTCGAGGGTTTGAAGGAACTGGGGGTGGCGGACCATACCCTGGTGGTGTTCTCCAGCGACAACGGTCCTGAGGAGATCGCCGTTCAGAACGCGGGGCACAGCGGGGTGGGGTCGCCCGGGCCGTTCCGGGGCCGCAAACGGAGCCTGTATGAGGGCGGCGTGCGAACTCCGTTCCTGGTGCGCTTCCCGGGGAAGACCCCGGCGGGCCGGGTGGACGACGACACGGTGCTGGCCGGGGTAGACCTGCTCCCGACGGTGTGCAAGCTGACGGGTGTGGAGATCCCGCGCATCGCCAGGGATGCGCTCGACGGTGAGGATGTGTCGGCATCCTGGCTGGGCCGAACCCACGAGCGCTCGAAGCCGCTCTTCTGGGAGTGGCGCTTTCGGATTGCGGGGCATGTGCTGAACGCAAGTCCTCAACTCGCCATTCGAGAGGGGCGCTGGAAGCTGTTGATGAACCCCGACAGGAGCCGAATGGAGTTATACGACTTGAAGACGGATCTCATGCAGGTCAACAATCTCGCCGCCGCAGAGCCGGAACGGGCCGGCCGAATGTCGCGGCGGCTCCTGGAGTGGCAGTCGACCCTCCCCCCGGGTCCGCGCGATCCGGGCGCGGGGGAGAACAGCTATCCCTATCCGGGCCGCCCGGCTCCGGCTCGGGGCCCGCGTCGGCGAGCGCCGCAGTGAAGCCAGCGAGGTAACGCGTGGCACACGCGCCGATCGCCCCATCAGATGGAACGGCCTCCTGGCGTGGACTGTCCCGTTCGGGCCTCATCCGTGCGGGTCTGGTGCTGGTGTTTCTGCTCGCGTCGGTTGCGCTGCTGGCGCCCTGGATCGCTCCGCACTCGCCGCTGACCCAGTTTGAGGCAGGGTTGGATCGCGACGGGATGCCGAGGCCGCCCAGTCTCAGGTTTCTCCTCGGTACCGATAGTCTGGGCCGCGATGTGCTTTCCCGGACCCTGCACGGCGCCCGGATCTCGCTGGTAGTGGGCGGCGTGGCCATGCTGGCGGCGACTGCCATCGGTTCGATGGTGGGCCTTCTCTCAGGCTTTTTCGGCCGATGGGTCGACGCGTCGCTGATGCGTGTCACGGAGATTGTCATGGCGCTGCCGGCCCTGCTGCTGGCCATCGCCTTCGCGGGGCTCATGGATGGTCGCGTGGCGCATCTCCACCCCGGCTTCCTCCCGATGCACTTCCTGGACCTGAAGTTGGAGCGAGGGTTGGTCGGGGTGCTCCTCGTGATCGGTCTCGTGAGCTGGACCGGCGCCGCGAGGGTGGTTCGGGCTCAGGTGCTTTCGGTGAAGGAGTTCGAGTTTGTCCACGCCTCCCGCGCTCTCGGCGGAAGCTCGGTTCGGATCCTCTTCCGGCACGTTCTGCCGAATGTCATCCCGACCGTCCTGGTGCTGGCCACCATGAACACGGCTGCGACGATCGGTCTGGAGGCGGGGCTGAGCTATCTGGGGGTCGGGGTGCCGCCGCCCTCGCCGTCGTGGGGCGGAATGATCTCCGAGGGACAGCCCTACCTCATCGTCGCGCCGTGGCTGGTGCTGCCGCCGGGCCTGGCGGTGGTGACGGCGGTCGTCGCCTTCAACCTCCTGGGGCAGGGACTCCAGGACGCGCTTGATCCTCGCGCGGGGGCCCGGTGATGGCGTCCCGCGTTCGCCGCTCCCCGGGATCCGCGATCCGGGCGATGCTCTTGCTGGTCGTGGTGAGCACGGTCTTTGCAGGCTGCGGTTCGGCGCCCGGAGGCGGGCGACCGCCGGGAAACGTATTCCGGCTGCCGTCGCGCACCGACATGCAGAGCCTGGATCCTGCGATTGCCTACGACGTGACCGCGTGGCCGCTGGTCCGCCTCATGTACCAGGGGCTTCTGGATTACGGCGATGGCTCGGATCTCGTTCCATGGCTGGCGGAGTCGCTCCCGACTCGCTCTCCCGATGGCAGAGCCTACACCTTCCGCATCCGACGAGGCATCCGATTTGCGTCCGGGAGAGACGTGAGGGCATCCGACTTCGCCTACACCCTGGAGCGAATTCTCGATCCGAAGTCCAAGTCGCCGGGCGAGGGGTTCTTTCGCGGGATCGAGGGCGCCCGCGCCTTTCAGAAGGCACGGGAGCGAGAGGCTGAAGAGAAGCTGCCGCGTCGCAGTCTGGAGCCGAAGCACGTGAGCGGTCTGCGGGCGCCGGACGATCACACCTTCGAGATTCACCTGGTGGAGCCGGATGAGTCGTTTCTCAAGGTGATGTCGCTGCCGTTCTCCTACGTGGTGGAGCCCGAGGCGGCGGAGCGCTGGGGCGAGGAGCTCAGCCGGCATCCGGCGGGCTGTGGTCCGTTCGTACTGACGGAGTGGCGGCGCGGGCTGCGAATTCGCTTCGATCGAAGTCCGAACTACTCCCAGCCGGATCGCCCAAAGCTGGATGGGGTGGAGGTGCTCATCGGGATCGACGATCTGGTGGCGCAGATGATGTTCGAGCGGGGCGAGCTGGACCTGATCACCGAGATCGCGCCGCCGGATCTGGTGCGTCTCAGGAACCATCCGCGCTGGAAGCAGTGCATCCTCTCCGAGCCTGCCGCCTCCACGCAGTACCTCTCGATGAACACCGAGGTGCCTCCGTTCAATGATGTGCGGGTGAGGCGGGCGGTGAACCATGCCCTCGACCGCGAACGTCTCTTGAGGGTGATCAACGGCCGTGGAGCCGTGGCGACGACGATCCTGCCGCCCACGATGGCCGAGTACCGACCCCGCAACGACTATCCCCATGATGAGGCGCGGGCCAAAGCGCTCCTTGCCGAGGCGGGTTATCCGAACGGCTTCAAGGTGTCGCTCTGGGTGATCGTGGATCGGGCCGAGCATGTCAAGATGGCGGAGGCGATCCAGCAGGACCTGGGGAAGGTCGGCATCCAGGTGGAGTTGAAGACGCTCGCCTTCGCGGTGTGGGACTCGGCGGTCTCGAAGCGGAAGAACGTCCCCTTTGCCTTCGCCGGCTGGTACCAGGACTATCCGGATCCGTCGAACTTCATGGATGTGCTGCTTCGGGGAGATCGGATCGTCGCCCAGAACTCGAACAACTACGCCTTCTACTCCAATCCTCGGGTCGACGCCGTGCTCCGGCAGGCGCTGAAGGAACCCGTCGCCGCGAAGCGCTCGCGTCTCTATCAGGACGCGGAGGATCTGGTGATGGCCGACGCTCCATGGGCGCCGCTCTTTCATCCGACCACCTACATGCTCGTTCGGGAGTGGGTTCGGGGCTTCAAGCTCCACTCGGTCTGGCACGGCCGCTTCGAGCGGGTCTCGCTGGAGGGCTCTCGATGAAGGGGTTCGCGGCGCGGCTCCTCTGGTCGGCGCTCACGCTGCTCGGCGCGTCGCTATTGGTGTTCTCGCTGGCGCGCGCGGTGCCGGCGGATCCGGTCGCCGTCTATGCTGGCCCGCAGGCCGATGCCGAGACCCGCGCCCGCATTCGCAAGGAGATGGGTCTCGACGACCCGTTCTGGCAGCAGTACCTGCGGTACCTCAGCCATGCCGCAAAGGGGGATCTCGGAAAGTCGATCGTGACGTCGGAAGTCGTCTCGGAGGCCATCTCCACCCGGTTCCCGACAACGCTCGCGCTGTCGGTGGGTGGGGTCATCGTCTGGCTGGCTGTGGGAATACCGATCGGCCTGCTCACGGCGCTGAACCGGGGACGCCGGGTCGATCGGTGGGCGCTGGTGGTGTCGATGATCGGCATTTCGCTCCCGGTGTTCTGGCTGGGGAGGATGCTGCAATATGAGCTGGCGTACCGGCGAGGCGTGTTCCCGGTGGCGGGGCTGCAATCGTGGCGGCACCTCATCCTTCCCTCGCTTACGCTGGGGCTGGTCGGCGCGGGCTACTACGCGCGGCTGGTTCACAGCAGCGTGAGCGACGCGCTGAACCAAGACTTTGTCCGCACCGCCCGTGCGAAGGGCGCGGGTCTCCAGCGGGTGCTCTTGCGTCATGCCCTGCCGAACGCGCTCCTGCCGTTGTTGACGGTGCTCGGCGCCGACATTGCCGGCCTGCTCGGCGGCGTGGTGTTCACCGAGTCGGTCTTCGCGCTGCCGGGCATGGGCGCCCTGGCGGTGCAGTCGGTGCTGAACCTGGACGTGCCCATGATCATGGGAACAGTGCTGTTCGCCGCGCTGATGGTGGTGGCGGCGAACCTGATCGTCGACCTGCTCTATCGGGTCATCGATCCCCGCATCCGAGCCTGAGTACCGGCCGTCCCCCAAGGCGGGATTGATGCATCCACCCGGCTGGTACGGGGCTAAATGTAGCGCGAGGAGCCGTCGGGTCCGTCGGCGGTGGAGCGCTCCCAGCGGACATAGGGGTGGTCGCGGATGGCGTCTTCGCGGATGTCGATGCCCCAACCGGGCCGATCCCGCAGTTCCAGGTAGCCGTCGGTCGGCAGGTAGGGATCATCCACCCAATCGCGCCAGGAGTTCTGGGTCGGATCGATGTACTCCAGGATCTTGAAGTTGTGGGTGGCCGCGGCGAAGTGGAGGTTGACGGCGGTGGCGAGCGGCCCCATCGGGTTGTGGGGCGCGATGGAGACGTAGTGCGCCTCCGCAATGGCGGCGATCTTGCGCATCTCCAGCAGCCCACCGCAAACGCAGATATCGGGTTGGATGATGTCCACGCCGTCCGCTTCCATCAGCTCGGCGAATTCCCAGCGGGTGTAGAGACACTCCCCGGTGGCGAGGGGGACACGGATCTGGCTCCTGAGCTGCTTCCAGGCGGATGTTTGCTCCGGCCGCAGCGGCTCTTCGTAGAACATCGGGTCGAACGGCGCCAGCGCGTCGGCAAGCTGCAGGGCTCGGATCGGCTCGAAGATCTTCGCATGGGGGTCGAAGGCAAATTCCCAGTCCTCTGGAGTGCGTCTCCGAAGCTCTTCGAAGAACTCCGCGGCGGCCTTGCAGACCAGACCCCACCGGGTGGTGTCGGGATTCTTACGAAACGGGCTCAACTTGAAGCAGGTGAAGCCCCACTTCGAGTGGAGTTCCTCCGCTCGGGCCACCACCTCATCCACCGTGGCGCCGCCGATGCCGTGGTAAACGCGGACCCGGTCTCGCACGTGTCCGCCCAGCAGCATGTACACCGGCAGGCCCGCAGCCTTGCCGGAGATGTCCCAGAGCGCATGCTCCAATCCGGAGATCGCCGCCAGACCCACGCCGCCCGGCGGAAACCGGAACTTCTGGTGGGTCTTCATCATCAGGTACTCGATCCGGCGAGGATCTTCCCCGATGAACCACGGAGCCACATAGTCCACGATCGGAGCGACGGTGGTGTCGGGCCCGATGGAGTACGCTTCGCCCCACCCGTGGATGCCGGTGTCGGTCTTCACCTTGATGAGAGCGCGGCTTCGATGGCCGATGGACGCCAGAAACGTCCGAATTCCGGTAATCTTCATAAGCCGCGCGCTCCAGTTGAGCCGGATCAGGGAAGCACGTGGGCTTCCGGAGTGCCCTGCACGCCGCCGATCGTGCAGGTCGGCAGTACGTTCATCGACCCGACGTCGTAGGTGCCCTGCCTCGGGCAGATCGGCGTGTTCTTCAGATACTTGTCCGAGCCGATCAGGTCCGATAGCGCGGGTTGGGCGTCTGCGCCCTTGTTGTTGTCCATCGCCCAGCGTTCCTTCGCGGAGACGATTTCTTTCAGGTTTCGGACGCAGGCGCTGGCCATGCCCTTGCGGCCCGCCTGTTGAAACTGCGGGTAGGCAATGGAGAACAGCACTCCGAGTATGACCACAACCACCAGCAGTTCGATGAGGGTAAAGGCGCGACGCCCGATGCCTCGGCTGCTGGAATCCACTCGGTGTTTCATAGCGACATCCTGACCGGGGACGAGAGGGTCACCCTGGGAGAGTTGGCGTCCTCTCGGCGGGCCGCGCACCAGGCCCCGGGGCCGGGGAGAGCGAGCCGTCCGAACTGGGGACTGCGTACATTATTCCAGCCTGTGGGATCAAGCTAGAGTAATCTGCCTCTCATCCTTCCGATGGATCGTGCCACAGATGGAGAGAGCGGCTCGGTTCAGCGGCGCAGATACTGCTCGCGAATCTGCGTGGCTCGCGCCGGGTTCCCGGCCTGATCGTGCAGTCCGGCCCAGTTGTCGATCATAGAGTCGTAATGCTTGCGGACGTAGTCCGGCGACATCTCCTGGCGGGAGCTGATCACCTGCACGTCCGGAACTTCAATTCGGCTCCAGATGTCATCATTATCTCGCGCCAATTGCGCTACGTCGACTTTCGTGCCTTTAGGGAGGAGCCGGAGGACGAGACCGCTGGGCACGGGGATCCACTCGGTCAGCATCCACGTGGTGATGGGCGCCACGTCGGTTTGAGACTGCGTGAGCAGGAACGTGGCGTACAGCGGCCGGCCGGCCAGGGACGTGTTCAATATCGAAATCAGGTAGGCGTCGCGAGCATAACGCGCCGCAGCGGGAAGGATCGACTTCCGATCCAAAGGAGCCGGCACGCCCTGTCGACGGAGGCGATGCAGGTACCACAGGCTGGGGTCTCGATCCAGGTTGCGCCAGGAGCCGAGCACCATGAGTCGATCCAGCGGAAGCACGTCGGGGCGAACGTGCAGCACGTCGTGGACATACCACAGGGGAAAGGTGTCCTGATCTCCCATTGTCAGGAGCACCGCGTTGGGCGCGCAGCTCTCCAGCTTCTGCCGGGCGAATTCGCGGGCAAAGACCGCGCGAGACAGGTCGCACTGTCCGGCGTTCTGCAGCAGCAGCCCGATGGGGACCAGCCACGCCAGGCGAGCGGCGGATTCCGCGCCGAGCGATCGAAGTCCCGAGGCGATGAGGTCGAGCGCTGCTGCGAGGGCGAGCGAGAGCAGCACCCAGAGCGGCAGATAGTACGGCGCGGGGTCTTCGATCCGGTAGCAGAGGTTGTAGAAGCTGACCCCGGCGATGCCGAGAGCCAGTGCAATTCCCAGGAGACGATTGCGGCGTAGAACGGCGAGGACGCCTGCGATCGACAGGAGAGAAAGCGCGATCCCCAGCTCGTCGACCCACTGACCCAGCGCCGCGCCGAGCAGGGTGGGAACCTCATCGGGCCTGGGCAGCCGGAGGAACATGCCCTGATAGAGCTTTGCGGAGGCATGGTTCCAGAGCAGGTCGGGCGTTACGGGGCGCCCCCACGCAAGCAGCGGCTCGGCGCGGGCGCGCACCAGGATCGTGGCGTACAGCGCCGCAGCGAGCGGTACGGCGAGCAGCGGGGCGCCGAAACAGAGGAGGCGCTCCCGGACGCTCGACGCCCAGCGAGGCTGCATCAGCGCGAGCACGGCCGGTGCAAGCACCACGATGGTGAGGTGATGAGAGAGGCCGGCGGCGAGCAGCAGGACCAAGCAAACCAGATGGCGGCGGGCCCCGGTGCGGCCATACGCCGTGGCGGCCCACAGGCCGCACACCCCGATCAGCACGTGCAGGCTGTAGACTTCCACGCGCACCGCCTGCACCCATTGGGTCTCCAGCAGCGCGAAGGTGGCCGCGGCAACCGCGGAGGAGTGCGCCCCCAGATCCCACGAGCGGCAGAGCCGATAGAGGCAGCCCACCGACACGCCGCCGGCAACCGCGCACACCAATCCGATCCGAAACGCCGGCTCCCCCACGGGAACGAGGATCAGGCTGAGTTGACCCAACAGTGTGAAGAGGGGATAGCCTGGCGGGTGCGGGTTTCCGCCGCCGTAGATCGCCGCCGCGAGTTCCCCGGAGTCGCCGAGGTACGCGGTGGGACAAAGACACCGCACGTACAGAAGCAGCGCCAGGCTTCCGATGACGGCGCCGATGAGCCGATCCGAGGTAAGTCTCTGCGACTCATCGTTTGCCGGAGTCACGCGGCGCCCCCGAGCCGGGGACACAGCGAGGCTTCGGCGGAGGTCAGCGTCCGCGCCGCCCACAGGAGACCCGGAGCGCCTCCGACCCCGGCGATCTCCCGCGCATGCGCTTCATCGCGAGCGATGCCGAAGACCACGCTCCCGCTGCCGGTCATCCGAGCCCCGAGCACTCCGTGGCGCACGAGCCACTCTCGGGCCCCGGCAATCTCCGGAACGCCCGCCGCGACTCCCGGCTCCAGGTCGTTGCGCAGCATCGCCGCGATCTCCGCCGCGTCACCGTGGGCAAGGGCCCGGGAGAACTCCTCGACAGAGGGACCCGAGCACCGGGACGCATTCCACTGACGAAAGGCCCAGGGGGTGGGAACGGCCGCCGCCGGTTTCAGCAAGACCAGCCAGAGCGGGGGAGTCGATAGGGGCTGGAGCACCTCTCCGCGTCCGCGGGCGAGCGCGGTTCCGCCCAACAGGAAGAAGGGGACATCCGAACCCAGCTCGGCGGCGAGTTGATGGAGTCGGTACTCGTCCGAAGGCAGATCCCACAGGGTGGCGAGAAGCCGCAGCGCCGCGGCGGCATCCACGCTGCCGCCGCCCATCCCGGCCTGCATGGGGGTCCGCTTCTCCAGATGCAGTCGGGCGCCGGTGTCGGCGGCGAGACCGAATCGCGCGTGGAGCCGAAGCGCCGCTCGAGTGACCAGGTTGGTTTCATCCACCGGCAGCAGCGGATCCGAGCACGTGAGCGAAATCCGGTTCGACGCCTCGGCCGACAGCAGATCGCCCCCGTCCACCGATTGGAAGACGGTCTCCAACTCGTGGAAGCCGTCCTCCCGGCGTCGGACAATCCGCAGGTACAGATTCACTTTCGGCGGACAGTGCACCGACCTTTCGTACCCAGCAGCCGGCGAGGTCACGCCTAAATCGCCGTCCATCCGCCGTCGATCGGGATCACGGCCCCGGTCGTGAAGGCGGCTGCGTCGGATGAGAGGTAAATCACGGCGCCCACCAGCTCGCGAGGATCACCCCAGCGGCCCATCGGGATCCGGCGGGTGAAGTCTTCCCGGCTCGGGCCCTGCACCAGCGCCTTGGTCATCGGGGTGTCG
>SYKE01000183.1 GCA_005798285.1 Actinomycetota bacterium | reverse complement strand
GCGATGACGCGGGCCCGCGACACCCTCAACCTCTTTTTTCCATTGAGATACTACGAGCGGCGACGGGGGTTTACGGATCGTCACTCCTACGCTCAGCTCACGCGATTCATCCCGTCGACGGACCTCTGCCACTATCAGCAGGACCGAGCCCGCACCGCTTCACCGATTGGGTCGGAGGGTCACACGACGACTCCAGCCGGCGGTCGCGAGGCGGTGGATAAGATGATCAGCGATCTCTGGGACTGAGCCTCACTTCAAGATCGGGCTCCAGCGGATGGGTACCCCATTCGCCTCCAGTCGCTGCTGGAACGCGGTGACATGCTCTGGCGAGCGCCAGACCGCCTCTGCCGTCAGGCCCTTTTCGAGGGCGTACGCCGCCAATTCTCCCGAGACTTCGCCGATGTGCCATTCCGTGGGGTGCATGCGTGCGGAAGCCATTGCCAGCCGCGTTCCCCCCAGATTCTTCGCGGCAGGCAAGACGTTGTCCGGTCCCGACTTCGGGATGAAGGCTCCTAACGGGATGTGGTACGGCAGCGCGGGGGAGAGGAGCGGCGGCTCGCCGTGCGCGGGGTGGATGTCTACCGCGTAGAGGGCGATTCCGACGGTGTCCGAAAACTCGACTCCCCACTTTCTATCCGGCGCCGCCGGATCCTTGAGTAGGTGGTTTTCATTGAGTGTGAAACGGGCTTTCAGGCGGCGAGACTCCCGGATGTAGGGATGAAGGGCCAGACCGTCTTCGCTGGCCATCACCTCGGGGGCGAGGCGCATCTCCGGATAACCCACGCCGCCCTCATCTCGGGGAGCCTCGTTCTGGAGCCAGTACAGGAACCCGAGGCTGAATTCCTTGGCTCGCTTCAGGATGCGGATCTGCTCCGACAGTGACTTCCCGATCGGCTGCTCGGCGTGAAAGTCGTTGCCGCGCCAGTTGATCAGCGCGATATCGCGGGTGAATCGCTCATTTCCGCGAAAGCTCGAAGCCGCGATGATGCGGCGGTAGGTCCAGAACGGACCGCCCGACCCCGGCACTCGCTCGAAGACCTTGTAGAACACCCGGCCCCGATCCACATAGTCGTAGCCGAGGGTGTACTCACCCAGCGCCTTGAAGCTCTCGTACTCCGCCGGCCTGGGAATCCCCGGCCCTTTGCCGCCCCGCTCGAAACGGACGGCGAAGCAATAGGTGAGGCTCTGAACCCAATCCGGCCGGGCCTTTTCCGGTGCGTGAGGTTCGTTGTGCTCCGAGCGCGCCTCCTGGCCCAGGGTCCACGGAGAGCCGGCAAGTTCCAGCCCGTCGCCAAACTCGGAGGCGTCGAGCAGCACTCGTGCGGCGACTCGCGTGATCTTACCCGTATCGAGATTGACCAGATCGGCGTAGTGGTATCGGCCATTGTGCGAGAACCGGCGGATTGTAGTGACCTGGTGACGCGTTAGCACCTGACCCCAGAGTCCGGACTCCGTGGAGGGCTTCAAGCCGTCCCGAATGACGGTCTCCCACGCGGCGGGCTCTCCCGAGATGTTGCTCACCCAGGCCTGGCCGGGGGATCGCTCGCGGCCCGGGACAATCCCAGGCTGAGCCGCATAGTACTTGCGGAGCGAGTCTCGCATCTCCCGATACGAGCGCGTGCCGATCCCGGTCGGCGTTTCGATGAAGCGATTCTCGTCCGGAAGGCAGACGCCCTGGGCCGTGAGTTGTCCTCCCAGCATCGAAGTCGGCTCGGCAATGATGAACGTCATCCGGGCTCGGGCAAGCGCTCGAGCCGCCGCAACCCCGCCGAGACCGCCGCCAAGGATCAATACATCGCAGGTGGGAATCACATTCGGTTGGCGAGATGCTTCCACGACTCGAAGCTTCTGCACATCCAGCACCGGAATCCGAGTAGGGACTGCGCGACCGGGCCTGTAGCGGGCGGGCTTCGAGCGAGCCGGTTTCGCGCGGACTGCGGCTCTGGGCGGACCTGTCGCCGCAGCGGCGGGCCCCAGCACGCAGAGCGCCGCCGCGGCTGCGGTCAAGGTTTGAACGATGGGACCGGACTTCATGGCAAGCGCACCCGACGAGAGCTTTGGACCGAACATCTTCTGCAAACCATGTAACACCGGTTCAAGGAATTCGGTAGCGCTGATCATGCGGCGGTCGGAGTTCAGCGAGCGAGCGCCAGGGGCCAGAACATGGGGATGAGGGTCACCGCCAGGAACATCGTGATCAGGTTGAGGGGGAGTCCCACTCGCGTGAAGTCGGTGAACTTGTAGCCGCCGGGGCCGTAAACCATCAGATTGGTCTGATAGCCGATCGGGGTGGCAAAGGCGAGCGACGCGGCAAACATGATCGCCACCGCGAAGGGCCGCGGGCTCAGACCTGCATTGGATGCCGTTGCCACGGCAAGCGGGAGCATCAGTGCGGCGGCGGCGTTGTTGCTGAGGACCTCTGTCGTAACCAGCGTCAGGAGGTAGACCGCCGCCAGAATGGCGTGGGGTCCGAGCGGGCCAACAGCCCGCACCAATGAGCCGGCGATGACGTTGGCTGCACCGGAGTGATGAAGGGCCGTGCCCAGGCCGAATCCGGCGCCGATGCCGATCAGGGTCTGCCAGTCCACGCCCTCGGTCGCCTCCGCGGGCGCCAGACAGCGCGTTGCCACCAGCAGCAGCGCGACGGCGAAGGCGGCAAGCGAGACGGGAATCCACTCTGTTACCATCAACGTGAGCAGCAGTGCGAGGAGCGCGAGGGCGAGTGGCGCCCGATCATGCCGCACCGGTGGGAAGTCATCGAGAGTGCTCACCAGAACGAAGTCGGGGTGATTCCGATAGGCGCGAGCAAAATGGGGTCCGGTCTGCAGCAGCAGAGTGTCTCCGGACTTGAGCACGGTGTCGCCTACACGCCCTCGGAGGCGGGATCCTCCCCGGTGGACCGCCACGACCACCGCGTTGTAGAGCGCACGAAAGTCACTGTCTCGGATCGTTCGACCAACCAGCGGTGAAACAGGGGAAATCACCGCTTCGGACAGTCGCCGCCAGCGACGCGGCCGCACGCCATCCTCTTCGTCCGGGGCCGGCACAAACCTGGGGATCTTTTCCAGATCCACAATCGATCCGATGACCCCGGTGAACGTCAGGCGATCTCCAATCCGAATCCGCTCGTCAGGTTCCACGGGAGAGAGGTGAGTGTCTGCCCTGGAAATCTCGATGAGGAAGAGACCGGGCAAATTCCGCAGCCCGGCGTCCGCCACGCTGCGGCCCTCGAGGGGGCAGCCCGGCTGCACGAGCATGTTGACGAGGTACTCGCGCGACGAGTCTCCGAACTGTTCCAAGAGATCGCCCCGGTCCGGGATCAGTCGCTCGGCGCCCCAGAGCAGGTACAACACGCCGATCACCGAGCAGATGATTCCCAGCGGCGCGATCTCCAGCAGTCCGAACGGCCGGAGTTGGGCGGCAAACGCGGGATCCGTGAGGCGCAACTTGGTGTCGGCGAGGAGCGAACTCACCACGAGATTGGTGCTGGTGCCCACCAGCGTAATCATGCCGCCGAGGATGGTCATAAATGAAAGGGGCATGAGCAGCCGGGACGGCGCCACCCGGTTCCGCCGACACCACGTGGAGACCACCGGCAGCAGCATCGCCACGATGGGGGTGTTGTTCATCATCGACGAGAGCGCCGGCACCCAGAGCGCCAGCCGGACGAGCGCCTGGCGAGACGTTCGGGCGCCGCCGAACATACGCGAGCCAACGAGATCCAGAACGCCGGAGTTCTGCATTCCCCGCGCAACGACAAACAGTGCGGCTACGGTAAGCAGGCCCTCGTTGGAGAACCCGCGGAATGCTTCGTCCGCGGAAATCAACCCGATCAGAGCACAAACTACGGTTCCCGCTACCAGCACCAGATCGGGAGGCCACCAGTTTCGTAGAAGCGCTACGAAGACCACCGCAACGATTACCAGGGCCTGCCACCCGTGCACACTCAATCGAACACCCCCAGGCTGAACCGGCACCCAGCTCTGAATCTGCGGCAAGTCTACCTTACCCGCCCCCGCCCGTGCGACCACTCCGGGAACACCGCTCCCCAACTCGCTGACGCTTGTGCTTCTGCCACGTAAGACCAGTGGAGTGCCCGGTGCCTGGGCGACCTTTCAACGCTGCTGATGAAAGAACCGGAACTACGGAGGACCTGGATCGTGACTCTCAAATCCCGTCGGGGCGTGTTGCTCTCCATCCCTGGCGCTGCCCTGGCGCTCACCTCGATCGAAGCCGTGGCGGAACCGGATAGGCCGGTGCCGGCGGCGCTGAACTTCACCATGAAAGACATCGCGGGCGCCGATGTGCCCCTGAGCCGGTTTGCGGGAAAGGTGATCGTGGTGGTCAACGTGGCGTCTTTCTGCGGCAACACGCCCCAGTACGCCACCCTGCAAAAGCTGTACGAGACCTACAAGGAGAAGGGCCTGGTCATCCTGGGTTTCCCCGCAAACGAGTTCGGAAAACAGGAACCGGGAACCAACGCCGAGATCAAGGATTTCTGCGATGCGAAGTATCGCGTCACGTTTCCGATGTTCTCAAAGGTAGTGGTGAAAGGCGAGGGGCAGACCCCCTTCTTCAAGCACCTCACCAGCAAGGAGACCAATCCGAAGTTCGGCGGCGACATCGAGTGGAACTTCGCGAAGTTCATCTTGAATCGCAGGGGCGAGATCATCGGTCGGGTCCCAGCAGGCAAAGATCCGGCTTCGGCCGATGTCGTTCGGACGATCGAAGCCGCACTCGCGGTAAGGCTCTAGGTATCCACGCCGGGCGCAGCACTCGGCATCGCGCGTCAGTTCGGATCCTCCGCACCGATTCCCCCGACTGGCGGT
>SYKE01000182.1 GCA_005798285.1 Actinomycetota bacterium | reverse complement strand
GACCTCATCGAACACCTTTGCCCACTCTTTGTCGAACTCGTGCGCTGTCATCATCGTGCACCCAACAAGAGTTGAATCACAGCCACTGAGGGTTCGAGTCAAGTTTCTACACGCCCGTGCGAAAATCTGACGGGCACCCCCCCCCAGACCGCCAGATCCGGGTTTTGGTCGCCGGGCCCCTCGGGAAGAGACGCTACCGCAAAGCCCTCTGTTCGATCCCCTGGCAGGCGCTGGCCACCATTGGTGGCGAATGCTTCACAACTCCATGCGAACCGAGTGACACCGCCCACCTGCAATCGAGGCACACGGATGAACACGGTGTTTTCGTGGACAAACACGGTGGGCTCTCCTGGGAAGCCCGATCCGGGCAGGATTGCGTCGACGAATCCGTCCCAGGAGCCTGTGTACGCCACGCGCACGTTGTATTCGGACCCGACGGGTCCGTGCGGTTGACCCGTCCCGGCGTTTCCGTCCGTGTCCAGGAACCAGAGGTAGGTGATACCTACGCGAGGACCTTGATCGATCGGCACCGGCTCTCGCACCCGGAGTTCAAGTTGAAGTGAGTCCGCGCCCACCGGTCGAACGGTGGCCTCCAGGATATCCAGAGCCCCGATCTCGCTATCCGCGCGGTCCGCCAACTGCGAGATCGCAGCGTTGGCGGACCAAACCGCTCGCGCGGAAATGGTCACGGTGAGCGCCACGATGGTAAGCAGCTGAAAGAGAAGTAGAGACCGAGACATGAAGCGGTACCTTTCGATCGCTGGATTGGGAAGAGTTGGGTGCACCGCTCGCCCGCTCTTCAGCCAACCCGGAAGATAAGCGAAGTCCAAAGGAGTTGCAGCAGATCTACTCCAGGCCGCCGTCGTGAAGGAAGTGCTGGCTTACGATGCCATTCGCGAGACAGAATCGCACTTCCTGCAGCGCCCGACCAACCATTGTCGCCCCTGACTCGAACACACCGCCCCCGGATCGCAGCGGCTTCCAGAGCACAAAGGCCGGGAAGCACACCCGGTTGTGCGCCTCCGCACGCCCGGCCGTCTGGTGGTAGACCGGTCGCAACCCCGATCGTCCCATTGGATGAGGAGCTCCGCCATCCCGCCCCTCCGGACCTGCTCCTCCCCACATGGAGTGTGCTCGTCGAAGGAGCACGGCAAACCGATTGGTTCCAGCAGCCAGAATCCAAACCACGGGCCGTCGAACGCCCGGCTCCGCTCGACACGGACCGGCTGACGTCTACCGGAGCCCAGCCGGATTCCGTAAGTTCCTCGAACAGCGACAACTGCGTCGATCGACCCTGAAGCTTCCATCGATCATCTATGAAGGCTGGGTCCTCCGGGAAGAGATCGTGCAGATAGGCGATGACCCACTGTCGGGGACCTCGCGTAACGCGGTAGGTCTCAACGAGCGACCAGTGGGAGTGGGTGTGCGCGCCGCAGGTTCGAAAGTCGCGTCGAAGGAACAGTCGCGCAGTCTACCTGTCTACCTGGGGCCAGCCCGAGGCCGTATCTACAGTACATCCCCAAATCCAGTCTTACCCGGTCGGAAATCTCGGGATTCGGCTCAACTCAGGCCATTTCGAGGGTGAGACAAACTTCAGATACCCCCGACTGCAGAACTTGGGCTAGCCGCCAGACAATACCAGGCAAAATGTCGTTTCCGTCGGTCCACTGCGTTCCAGCTCCAGGTCGCCGCCGTGAGCGCGGGCGATCTCCCGTGAAAGACTCAATCCCAAACCCACCCCGCCGTGTTCTCGCGAACGGGAAGTGTCTACCCGGTAGAACCGATCGAACACGCGCCCGCGGTCCGCAGCCGCGATGCCGGGGCCGGTGTTGCTCACTCGGAGCAAGGCTCTGCCATCCTCTGCCGCAAGCGTTACGGTAACGATACCGTCGGCGGTGTTATGGCGGACGGCATTGGTGGTCAGGTTCTGCACGACAGCAGCGAGCAGGTGCGGGTCTCCAGAAACACGGACTCCGAGTTCGATGTCCGTATTCACCGTAACGGATGGCGCCAGGATGCCCAGGTCTTCCACAGCTTCCTGGACGATTGAACTGAGATCAACGGATTGGTGCTGGATGGGCAGTGTGCCGGAGTCGGCCTGTGCGAGGAGGAGCAGCTTGTCCGTGATGGAGCGCAGCCTGGCCGTCTCGTCAATGAGGCGCCCAAACAGACGCTGGTGCTCCGAGTCTGGTTCTGCATCCAGAAGGGCCAGTTCCAGCTCGACCTGCATGATGGTCAGGGGTGTCCTGAGCTCGTGTGCTGCGTCCGCGCCAAAGCGCGTGGCCTGGTGAAAGCTGGTCTCCAATCGGTCCAGCATTTGATCGAATACTGTGATCAGTCGATGGAACTCGCGATCATGAGGAACGCTGGAAATCCGCTGGTCCAAGCCCTGGACTGTCACTCGCTCCACCAGTTCTGTCAGCAAGGTGAGGGGCTGCAGCGCGCGCGCGGCGAGAAACCAGGCCCCCATCCCCAGCAGGAGTAGCACCACGGGAAGCAGCGCAAGGGAGGCGATTCTCAATTGCGCGGTGCCGGCCGTGAACGCCGCCAGGTCTGCCCCCAGCGCCATGGTGGTGTAAGGACTCGCCAGGACTGCCATTCGCCATCGCTTTCCCTCGGAGACGACGGTGACGAATCGTGGCTCCTTGAGAGGCAATGCCGGGTTCGCCGCCGAAATCGGCTCTCCGCGCCGGGGAGGTGAGGGAAGATGGCCGGGCGACAGGTGGTAACCGCCCGCATACGCCACCGGCTCAGGCAAGCGCTCCGGATCGATGCCGGGCGGCCAGCCGGGAGACCGGTGTCGCTCACGGCCATCCTGCCGCACCCAGACGATGTAAGTCATCTCTCCTCGCGAACCGGCGACAAAGGCCAGGGCGCTCTCGAATCGTTCCCAGTGACTGGGGCCGTTCACTCGCTCCAATTGCGGACTTCCCAGGTTCCGAAGCTCGCGGTCCACTCGTGCCAGGTCCATCCGGTCTGTCAGTTGCCAGAACAGAGCCCCCAAAACCAGCAGGAGTGCCCCGGAAAGGGTGCTGCTCAAGAGAGCGATACGCAACCGGAACGAAAAAAACTTCCAGGGTTGCTGCTTCACGGTGCCGCCACCCGATAGCCGACCCCACGTACGGTCTCGATCAAGGGAGTCTCGCCGTGGTCCTGGAGTTTCCTTCGCAGCCGCTGGATGTAGACGTCCACCAGGTTGGTCCCTGGGTCGTGGTGGTACTCCCACACGTGTTCGCAAAGCTGTGCACGGGTGAACACTCGACCCGGCGCGCGCAAGAGGCACGTGAGCAGAGTAAACTCGCGAGCGGTAAGTTCTATGCGCACCTCTCCACGGCGGACTTCCCGGGTGATCAGGTTGACCAGCAGGTCTCCCGCTCGGAGCAGACCTGTGGTATCTCCAGAGCGCCGGCGGATGATCGCATGCAGCCGTGCGACCAGTTCTTCCACATAAAAGGGCTTCGACAGGTAATCGTCCGCACCCAGGTTGAGACCCTCGACCCGCTCGTTCAGCCCACCTCGGGCAGTCAGCAGCAGGATCGGCACCGCGTTCCCGAGAGCACGCAGATGTCGCAGGATGCTCAGCCCGTCCCGCCCCGGCAACATGATGTCCAGAACGAGCGCGTCGTAGGAAACCGTTCCCGCGAGCGAGAGCGCCTCATCCCCATTGCCGGACAGGTCCACCAAAAAGCCGGCGGCCTCAAGAGCCTTCCCGACCAGCGAAGCGATCCGAGCTTCATCCTCGGCCACGAGTACTCGCATGACTCAAGCATAGCTCCTCTCACCGCTTCCGATCGAAGATGCCGCACCGGTTCAGATGACAGAATTGTCATCTGAACCAGTGACCCGATTCCATTGACCTGACGTCAATGGAGCCATGAACTGCTTTCTACCCGTTCGTCCTGCCGTGAAGCTCGGTGTTGACGGGCCAGCCGTCGGCCCGGCATCAGAGTTAAGCGCTGTCTCTGCGACGTACGAGACTTACAAAGAACGGTGTCAGGAGGAACTCAACATCGTTCCACCCGGCGCGATCAGACTTTCAATGACTGACGCGCTGCGGCTCACAAACCAGGCGGGCAACTGGTTATCCGTATCGATCAACCGTAGTCTGCATCCTGTGGATCCCAAAGGCTTCGTTCCGCGAAGCGCCGTCTCGGTCGAACTCATCCACCTGTTGCCAATGGCACTATCCCTTCTGCCTGCGGACAGAACGGGGCCCAGGACCAGGCCACGGCAGTCAGATCTTTCGCGGCGAGTCTGTGTCGGACGCGTGATGGAGCTCGGCGCGCTCTTTCCGCGGCACCCGAAGAGCGACGCGGCCCATCCGCAGGCTCGACGGGAAGACCTCGCTCCCGCTAACAGAGTGATCATCCGCGAACCGATCCCAACTCCGAATTGCCACCGCCGATGGAACGCAGGGCCCAACACGGACACCCTCGGCGCACCCTCAAGTAAGCCGACAACGGAGGTTTTGAGATGATATCTACTGCCAGGCCCTACCTCGAGCGCATCGTCGCTGTTGCAGCGTGGGCTGTCTGCTCCCTCGCTCAAGCGGCGCCCGTGGCCGCACATCTCACCGGCAGCTCTTCCCACGATGGCGGACGGGCCCACTACGACTTTGCCGTCAGGCCACCGACGTACGTGTGGGCAGTCCAACCCGGCTCTGCGGCACGCGTCTCCGCGCCCAGACTCGCCTCGGCGCCTCTCGGTACGCCTCTGATTTTGCCACTACCCGGTGATCCGGCCGAGATCCTGAGCGGGATCTTTCGTCCGTTTTCACCGACCGTCAAAACGCGATCCGACGAGAACTACCTCTATGTCGAGTCGAATTCCATGCCGGCGCATCGGATGATGGTCGGCATCACGGCGTGGCAGCAGCAGGTTCCACTTCCTCAACCTTACGTGGGACAGAACGCCTGGCGACTTCCCCTGCGGCCGGTTGTCGCCCAACACCCGCTCTCGGCAAAGAGTCATTTTTTCCGCGGAGCAATCGCCCTGGCCGCCAACGGCGTTCCCATCTTCAACCCGATCAAGAACGACGGTCGCACGGACACTTTCCTCGCCGGTGAACTCGATGAATTCGGCGGTCACTGCGGTCGTGCGGATGACTACCACTATCACATCGCTCCGACCCACCTGCAGGACGCCGTCGGCGACGGCAAGCCGCTCGCCGTCGCGCTCGATGGTTACCTCATCTACGGATACACAGAGCCCAACGGTAGTGCGATTGGCAAGCTGGATGAATTCAACGGACACACGACCTCGGCGCTCGGCTACCACTATCACGCAACACGGAACTATCCCTACCTGAACGGTGGGTTCCACGGCGAGGTCGTGGAACGCGAGGGACAGGTAGATCCGCAGCCCCAGGCACACGGTGTTCGACCCGCGCTGCCGCCCCTGCGCGGCGCAAAGATCACCGGGTTCACATCCCAGGAGAACAGGCGGTTCGACGTCGAGTTCCAGATGCGCGATCTCACCTACCACGTCAAATACGCCCTCAATCCGGATGGGACGATCAGGTTTGATTACGTGGGCTCGGGCGGACAGGTTCGAACGGAAACCTACTCTTCACGGCGGCGCGGCGGAGATCGCCCGTCCGACGGTGACCGACCCCGTGGCGGTGGACGCCGACCGGACAGTCCGCGCGGCGAGGCGGATCGCCCGTCCGACGGTGACCGACCCCGTGGCGGCGGACGCCGACCGGATAGTCCGCGCGGCGAGGCGGGCGGGGCGGGAGGCTCGGAGCGGCAGAGCCCTCCGGATGCCGGCAACCGACCACTGATCCTTAACGCAAAGCGGACCGGAAAGTTCACGCTGACGAGCAGCGCCGTCCGTGATGGGGACCCGCTGCCGATTGAGTTCACGGGGGACGGAGCGGGGTTGACGCTTCCGCTGGAATGGAGCGGAGTACCCGCCGGTACCCGCAGCTTTGCGATCGTGATGAACCATCTGGCGCCCGACAACCTGATGAAGAGCTATTGGGTGATGTGGGACATCCCCGCCGGCCTCACTCGGCTGCCTAAAGCCGTGCAGGGGGTCGGAAAAGTCGGCGCGACGTCCCAGCGCGGTCGGAGCTACGTGCCACCCCGCTCGCAGGGTCCCGGCAAAAAGGTCTACACGATTCACATCTACGCGCTCTCCGACTTGCCTCGCCTCGACGGGCCGCCCACCGAGGTGACTCGCGAAAAGCTGCTGACCGCACTCAACGACCTCATTCTCGACAGCGCGGATCTGCGCGTGACCTACACCAAGCCCGAACGATGACACACACCCGCCCCAAGATTCACGTCACTTCCTGGATCGGCGCGACTCTCGCCGCGTTCTCCGCCGCCGCACTCGCAGCACCGGCTCAAGAGCCGGCGGCCGCCCGCCGCCCGCCGAACTTCATCGTTATCCTGGGAGAAGGCGCCGGTTGGACCAGCACTTCAGTTCAGATGGACGACCGGAACCCCGCCTCTCGCGGCGTCGGCCTCAAGACCCCGGGCATCGAACGACTCGCCGCAGCCGGAATGCGTTTTTCGGATGGCTATGCCGCGTCCCCACGCTGCACACCGTCGCGGGCAGCCCTCTTTACCGGCCGCAGCCCCGCGGCGCTCCATATGACCTTCGTCGGCGACGGAAAGGGAGGCGCCGTCGGGAACACCCGCATGCGCTCGCCGCAAGCGTCGCTCGAGCTCCCATCCGAGGAAACCACGATCGGTGAACTGTTGAAGCGGGCCGGCTACGCCACCGCGCACTTCGGTAAGTGGCACGTTGGCCGCGAACACCCTTCGCGCCATGGCTTCGACGAGAGTGACGGACCCACCAGCAACGGCGGTCCCGAAAACGTGCCCGATCCCAACCCAAAGCAGGCTATCGAGATGGCCGCTCACGGGATCAACTTCATCGAACGCCAGTCAAAGGCTGGACGGCCCTTCTACCTGCAGCTCTCTCACTATCCCAGCCAGGCCGAAAAGCGAGGCGGCAATCGCGATGACGCCCTGCTGCAAAAAGAGCTGAGCTCCACCGACCTGAGCGTGGGGGCCATGCTTGATACAGTCGACCGCCTGGGCCTGCGGGGCAGCACCTATATCGTCTACACAACGGATCACGGCTCCCAGGGCCGAAACCTTCCCCTCGCCGGCGGCAAGGGCGGCGTTTGGGAGGGCGGAATTCGCGTTCCGTTCATCGTCGCCGGCCCGGCGGCCGCAGCGAATACCTGCTCCCACGTACGTGTCTCCGCCACCGACATACTTCCCACGTTCGCCGAATTGGCAGGTGTGAGGGAATCGCTTCCGAGGGGATGGGAAGGGGGAAGCCTCGCGGCGGTGCTGCGAAACGGCGGAGTCGGCGTCGTCCGTCGGAGCCGTCCGGAATTCGTGGTCCACTTCCCTCACTATGACAAGGATCCGCTCGGTCCGGCATCGGCAATTCTCCTTGGCAGCCAGAAGCTGATCCGTTTCTATGAAACCGGCTCCCAGCGCCTGTTTGACCTTTCGACTGACCCCTCCGAACGGGTGGATCTGGCGGCGCAGCAGCCCGAGCGGGTGGCTGAGCTCTCCAAACGCCTCGATGACTACCTGAAGAGCGTCGGCGCTCAGATGCCGGCGTCCAACCCGAAATTCGATCCCTCCCGTCCCTCCGATCTGCCCGCTCGCGGCGGCGGCCGCGGCAGGCGTCGCCCGGACACAACGAAGGAAGACCCATGCTGAATCCAAGATTTCCTTCCCCTAGAACGGTGGGCGCAGGGCTCGCGATCTTCGGCGCCGCCCTCCTGGGAAACACCCTGGCGCGCGCCCAAAACCCTTCGGGAGTCCAGAGGCCTCCCCAGGAACAGGCTCGGGGAGGCCGCCGCCAGAGCCGCGTAGAGGATTTCCGGACTGCGGTGCCGCCCCATCCGGCGGACATAATCCTGGGACGTCCGACCAAGCACGCCATCACCTGCAGCGTACTCAGTTACGAGGACACACAGGCATACATTGAGTACGGCAAGACGCGCGGAGTCTATTCGGCGAAGACGCCTCTACGGGACCTCCGCGGTGGGGAACCGTTTGAGTTTCGCCTGAGTTCCCTCGAACCCAGCACCCGCTATTACTATCGGATGAACACCCGCTCTGCCGATAAGTCGGGCTTCGAGGCCGGGCCCGAATACAGCTTTGTGACAGCCCGGAGCCCCGGCGAACAATTCACTTTCGTCATCCAGGCCGACTCCCACCTCGACTCGGGATCCGATCCAGATACCTACCGAAGATCCTTGGGGAACGCACTCGCTGCCCGACCGGACTTTCTTGTGGATCTCGGCGACACGTTCATGACGGACAAGTACCCCGAGTTCCGGCAGGCAGCGCCGCAATACCTCGCGCAGCGTTACTACTTGGGTCTTCTGGGCCACAGCGCACCCATCTTCCTCACGCTTGGCAATCACGACGGAGAGGATCCCACACGCGGCACGGGGCCGGACTCAATGGCTATCTGGTCGAACAAGATGCGGAAGCGTTACTTTCCCAATCCCGTCCCCGACGACTTCTACAGCGGCAACGGCGCCACTGTTCCCAGCACCGGCCAACTGCAAAACTACTTCGCCTGGACATGGGGCGATGCGCTCCTGGTGGTGCTCGATCCGTTCTGGTACTCTCAGCGCCCCCGAGGCCGAAGCGATGTCGTCGACAACTGGGGACGGACACTCGGCACGGAACAATACGAGTGGCTGAAGCGAACGCTGGAGGGCAGTCGGGCGAGATTCAAGTTCGTGTTTATACACCACCTTGTGGGTGGCGAAACCCGCGAAGGGCGAGGCGGATCTGAGGCGTCCCAATTCTTCGAGTGGGGAGGAAAGGATTTGGACGGAACGCAGGCCTTCGCACGGAAGCGACCCGGGTGGTCACGGCCGATCCACGATCTGCTCGTGCAGCATGGCGTAAGCGTCGTTTTTCACGGGCACGATCATCTTTATGTCCGACAGGAGCGCGACGGCATCATCTACCAGGAGGTGCCCCAGCCCAGTCACTCCCGCGTGGACAACACTCGAAGCGCAGAGGACTACGGCTACAGGAGCGGAGTAGTCCAGGGAAGCTCAGGGATTCTGCGGGTGTCTGTCTCCCCGGAGAAGGCGCTTGTGGAGTATGTGCGGGCCTATCCGCCCGGGGCGGAAGGGGACGGGCGAAAGACCGGCACAGTGACCCACAGCTATACCGTTCCGCCGTCCTGAGGCCCGCTCCGTGTCGGATACACTCGGTGAACAACACCTTCTCTTCCGTGTTCTCCGGTTCTGCCGGCGGGTTCCGGGAGAAGTAAGTCAGCACCCAATCGACCCACATCTCCGGGTGGGTGCGATTCAAGTGATGGGTAACTGGCTATAAGTTGAGTCGAAATGGATGTTATTCCCTTGGAACCGCGGTCGTCTCTATGCGTATTGCAAGAGATCGGGCGCTCCAGTGGAGAGGCGATGTGCGCGAACCGCGAG
>SYKE01000181.1 GCA_005798285.1 Actinomycetota bacterium | reverse complement strand
GGGGCCCACCAGCACCAGAAACTCGCCATCCTTCACCTGAAGGGAGATGTTCTCCAGAGCCAGCGTCTGCCCGCGACGCCCGTCATAGGTTCGGGAGACGTTGTTGACGGTGAGAGATGCCATTAGAGCGCCCTTCCGGCGACGGGATCACGTCGCGGACCGGCGCCGGCGCGCCGGTCGACCAGGCCGTTGAGATTCGGCTCGCCTTCCAGATACCCCACCTGAGCCGCCGCCCGAGCGATGGCTTCCAATTGCTCGTGTTCCACCACGGCGGAGAACGACATTCTCGACCAGGCGTCGGCGAGCACCTCCGATGGGAGCGGCTTGCCGGTCAGCCGTTCCAGTTCCTCATTGATCCGGTAACGACTGTCTTCCGGAGAGTCGGAGATCCGCTGGATCGTTGCCTTGTGCGCGGCGAGGAACCGATCCACGAGCGGCGCCTGATCCTCAAGGAACCGGGTGCGAACCACGACCACGGCAGTGGCGTAGGCGCGGTCGGGCCAGAGATCCCTCTCGTCCACCACGAGTTTGCCTCCTGCCTCCGCTATCAGACGGGCGCCCCACGGCTCCGGAACCCAGGCGGCGTCGATCTGTCCGCGCTTCATCAGCGAGAGGATGTCGGGGTTCTTGATGGGGAGCACCGTCACCGAGCCGCCGCGCTCGTGGGGCGCCAGGCCCTCCTTCTCGAGGAAGTAGCGCAGAGAAATGTCCTGCGTGCCGCCGAGTTGAGGTATCGCCACCCGATGATGCGCGAGGTCCGCGACGGAACCGATCCCCGAATTCGCTGCCGCGATCAGCGCCGCGCCGCCCTGGCAGGCGCCGGAGATGACCCGGAGCGCTCGCCCCTCCGACTTCAAAAAGGTGTTTATGGCGGGACTGGGACCGACGTAGGCCAGATCCACTTCATTGGCAAGGAGCGCTTCCATGGCCTCGGGACCCGCATTGAAGCCGATCGGCTTCAGCACGCCTCCGGCCCCGCTTATGGCTTTCTCGAACTCGCCGGTCTGGATTCCGAGCAGCGCGGCGGAGTGGCTCAGGTTAGGGAAGTAGGCTAACCGCACGGGTGTCCCGATGCGCCCCTCGGCCCGCCGGGGGGCGCCGCCGCCCAGGGCCAGCAGCCCGAAGATGAGGATGGCCGCCGAGAGTTGCAGCCAGTCGCCCCACTGTTTCAAAAAGCTCTTCATGCGTGTGTCCCGTTCCGAATCCCCTCTTGACAACAAAAAGGAGGCCAGGCACTCTCCGCCGAAGGGCGGGTCGCCTGGCCTCCAGTTGACTGGTCAGCCGCTGCCGAGATGGGTGTTCAGAGGTTCTTGTCAGGTGAGTCGGATCTTCTCCGTCCGCTCGATCTGCACGACCTTCCCATCCTGGATGATGATCTGCACCACGCCGAAGCGGATGCCGCTGATCGCCTCCTGGATGGCCTCAACCGAGATGGTGCTCGCGAGTCGAGGGGTTGCCGGTTTTGTAGGAGCTTCTCGTTCCATAGGGTTGGCCTCGACACTCGATCAGATCACGTAGTTCAGAATTCCGGCGCGGTCGGCGCTCAGCGCCTCGCCTCGCGCCGCGATGTCGGCGAAGGTGGTGGTGTCCAGCACCGCCGACAGGGCGTCTCGAGCCTGCTTCCAGATGTCCCGAAGCCCGCAGGTTTCAGGATCCGGGCAGCCGCACTCCATGTAGCCCGTGATGCTCGCGCAGCTCATCATCGCCAGCGGCCCGTCCATCGCGCGAACCACCGCGCCGAGCGAGATCTGCGATGCGGGCCGTGCGAGGAAGTAGCCGCCACCAGGGCCCTTCCGGCTCTGAACGAAGCCATGCCGCTTCAGAGAGAGCAGCACCTGCTCCAGGAACTTCAGCGGAATCTCCTGCCGCTCCGCCGTCTCGTGGATCGGCACCGGATCACCCGATCCGTGCAGCGTGAGATCCAGAATGGCTCTGGTTGCGTACTTCGCCCGACTCGACAGCATTGCCCTTACCTGATTAAGCCTATCAATTTGGTCGACTATTATTTACCATGCGCCGGATTGGGCTGTCAACCGCTCGACAATTGAGTTGTGCGAGCGCGTCCACGGCGGAAAGACCCACGGGAGAGACAAAAAAACAGGGACCGGATCCCGAGGATCCGGTCCCTGCCTCTTTCGGCGAGTCGCCGTTGGAAGCTGTCGGAGTAGGGATTACTTGACGAGCTTGGCGTTGAAACCGGCCATGCGAAGGGCGCGGATGACGGCACGGGCTTCCATTTCGGACTTGGTGGTAACGGTGAATTCCTTCGCGCCGCCCTTGGCATCGGTCGTGCCGATTTCCTTGACTGCCTCGTTCACGCTCTTCACGCAGGCGCCGCAGCACAGGTGTGCGCCGGCGAGCTTGAAGGTGGTGCCCTTCACGTCACGGGCATCGCGCAGACCAGGCGCGCGGGCGCCGGTGACCATGCCCGCGTAGCCGGCATCGAACAGTGCGACGACGGTCTTCTGAGGATCGTCGGCCTGGAACGAAACGTTTCGGCCTTCGAGCTTGATCTCTTTAGCGCCGCCGGCTTCGAGAGTGGCGGTGATGTTCTTGGTGCAGCCGGGGCAGCAGTTGTGGATGCCTTCCACCTTCACTTCGGCGGCCTGGGCCGCTCCGGCGGAGACGAGGGCGGCCACGACGGCCGCGAGCAGGGCATGGATCTTCACGGTGGTTGACCTTTCAAATGCGGTCTTGAGGACGCGGCGCACAGCGCTCATCCAGGTACGGGGCGTCTCGCCCGGTCCACGGGTTTGAGGCACTGAAGGGCAGAAACGCTCAGCCAGATTGTAATACGTTTCGGACTGCAACCTGTCATCCCCTTCGCCTCTCGATTTGCGCGGGGTTCGCCTCGGCGTCAGATGTCGGGACCGTCAGGACGCCGCGCTTCGAGCAGAGTCCGGTTCGAGAAGGCGAATGCGTTGTCGACGGGCGAGTAGCCCAGGATCTCACGGGCGTTCGAGATGTCCATGCGCTTCAACTGATTGTCGGAGACGCCCTGCACAATCAGAAACTTGAGGCTGTCCGGCGCTTCGATGCAGCGGTGGATCAGTTGGGAGAGATCGTCATGGCTCACCCACAGCGAGAGCAGGCGGGAGTCTCCCGATTCCGCGAGACGCTCGGGCGTGCCGAAGGCGCCGATTCGGATGGCGATGGAGCTCAGCCCCTCGCGATCTGCGAAGTAGGAACAGAGCGCCTCTCCCCAGACTTTGGTCACGCCGTAGAGATCGCCGGGACGGATGGGATCCGTGGGATGGATCTGAACGTCCAGTGGATAGGCATTCACGGCATGGATGCTGCTGGCGAAGATGATCCTCCGGCAGCCTTGCTCCTTGGCAGCATGGAACAGGTTGTAGGTCATCTGAATGTTCAGGGGGAGAAGCGTATCGTAGAAGGTGGCGCGAGGGCTGGGGTCCGCGGCGAGATGGATCACGGTATCGATGCCTTCGCAGGCGCGCTGGGCTTCAATGAGTTCCACCAGGTCCGCAACGTAGGCCTCGTGACCGCCCGGCTCCTCCACCGGGCGCCGGTCGACCAATCTCAGATCGTACCGATCTCCGTACCGAGCGCGGAAAGCCGTTCCGATGCGTCCGGCCGCGCCGGTGATGAGCACTCTTCTTCGATCCACCCGTTCACCCCCTGAGTTCCGACCCCTGAACACCGTCGGCGAGACTGACTCGAACGCCGCCGCAGAACTTTATAATAGGGTACGGCATGTTGACCGTCGCACCCCACGCGATTGCTCTTTCGCCGAACTCTGGAAGGCGCCATGTACTCTGACGAACCGCGACCGGGACCCATGATGCCGCTTCTCGCGGCGGCGCTTCTTGGCGGTGTGGCGGGAGGCTTTGCCGTCAAGTTGATGGATGGCCGCGTGGGTTCGCCCGTCGGCGCCGCCGTGCGACCGTTCACCGAAGTGAAGCAGCCGGCGCCCTCTGCGTCGGCGGCCGAGCCCGCCATTCGGGTGGTGGACCAGGTTTCTCCGGCGGTGGTATACATCGACACCGTCCAGACCACGCGTCGAACTCGGTTCGGCGCTCGAGAGCGGGAGGGGCAGGGTTCCGGCTTCATCGTGAACGGCGAGCAGGGTCTCATCGTTACCAATGAGCACGTGGTGGACAATGCGCGTGAGATTCGCGTGACCACTTCAGACAAGAAGACTTATCGGGCAAAGGTCGTCGGCTCCGACACCATCGGCGACATCGCGCTCATCAAGATTCCTGTGAAGACTCCGCTGCCGGAGGTGAAGCTGGCGGACTCGGAACAGCTACGGATCGGGCAAACCGCCATCGCCATCGGCAACCCGTTGGGACTCGAGAACACGGTCACCCAGGGAGTCCTCAGCCAGGTCGGCCGTCAGTTGGAAGGGCACGTGCAGGGGATTCCCCTGGAGGACTTGATTCAGACCGACGCGGCCATCAACCCCGGCAACAGCGGCGGACCGCTGATCGACTCGAACGGGCTGGTCATCGGCATGAACACCGCCATCTTCTCGGATGCCCAGGGGATCGGCTTCGCCGTCGCTTCGAACACCATTAAGAAGGCCATCAGCGACTTTCTCTCGCGGGGTCGCGTCGTTCGCTCCTGGATCGGCGTGGAACTGGCGCCGGTCACCCGGCAGGGAGCTCAGGTGGTGCTGCTGCGTCGCGTCCACCGCGGGTTGCCGGCCTACCGAGCGGGGCTGCGCGATGGAGACATCATCACCCAGGCGCAGGGGAAGACGGTGCACAACGCCGACGAGCTGCGAAATGAGATTCGCTCGGTGCCGCCCGGTGGGGTGGTGGCGCTGGGGGGTCTGAGGGGCAACCAGAAGATGGAGTGGAAGGTTAACGCCGCCGAGCTGCCTTCGAACGGAAGTATCCCCGCTCCCTGAGTCGCACGGCGCGGGCCCGAGCACCGCTCTTCGGCCGTGTCGGGAACAGGGGTGTGCATGTTATGCTCCGGTGGGAAAGCGGTTATCGGCCGTCTTCCATCGACACTCCACCGGGTCGGAGCGGGCCGACTCGGCCCGAGTTCTCACGTTGACCCGATGTCCCCTCAACCCATGGCTGCCCAATCCCTACCACAGATTCTTGGCCGAACTCGCCCTGGGCGGCGAATTGAAGGCATCGCCGCGGCGCTGCTTCCCTACCAAACCGACGGCTCCATCGACTTCCAGAGCTTCGCGGCACACCTTGCGGCGACCCACCGCGCGGGCCTCGTGAACGCTGTGAACATGGACACGGGCTACGCCAACCTGCTCTCCGCCGGGGAGAAGGAAGCCGTTCTGCGCTGCACCCGCGACACCCTCGGACCGGGGGCGCCGTTCGTGGCGGGGGCGTTCGTAGAAGGCGCCGAGGGCGATCTCGTGGAGCTGTACGCGCGCGAGATGGACGGCATTCAGGCGTACGGCGGCACACCGATTCTATTCCAGACGTCGCGAACCCACGGACTCTCCCCCGCGGAGAAGGTTGCTGTCTACGCAGAAGTGTGCCGGGATCGGGATCGCGTCATCGGCTTCGAGCTTTCTCGTGTCTTCGCTCCGAACGGCGAGATCTGGTGTGAGGAGACCTTTCGCGGGATGCTGGAGATCCCGGAACTCATCGGCGCCAAGCATTCCTCGCTCAGCAAGCTGGAGGAGCTGCGGCGCCTCGAGCTGCGAGACGAACTCCGACCGGACTTCCGGGTGTACACGGGGAACGACCTCGGCATCGACATTGTGGAGTACGGCAGCGACTACCTGTTGGGGCTGGCCACGTTCTGCCCGGAGAAGTTCGCCGAGCGCGATCGCTGCTGGGAGATGGGGGATGCCGCCTACCTGGAACTGGCGGAGGCGCTGCAGTATCTCGGCGCCGTCGCCTTCCGCACGCCGGTTCCGGCGTACAAGCACTCCGCGGCGCACTTCCTTTACATGCAGGGCCGATTGGACTCTCCGGCGACCCACCCCCGCAGCCCAGAACGGCCGGCGTGGGAGCCGGAGATGATGGCGAGCTGTCTGGAGCGACTGGGGCTCGAGCGGGTCCGCTAGGGTTACGTCGAGATCCCGGCGGCGGTTCGGAGGGCAGCGAGGTTGGTGGGATCCATGCCGCCCTCCTTGGGAGTCTCCAGAACGATCGCGGCGTGGGCGAGGCGCGGGTCGGTGAGCAGCAGCCGAAAGGCTTCCGATCCGATCTGTCCCTGTCCGATGTGATCGTGTCGATCCACCCGGCTGCCGAGTTCCTTCTTGGCGTCATTGGCGTGAACGACGCGAACCCGACTCAGGCCCACGCGCTCATCGAACTCCGCCATGGTAGCGGAGTAGCCGGCCTCATCGCGGAGGTCGTACCCGGCGACAAACACGTGGCACGTGTCGAAGCAAACACCGAGCCCGGGGTGATCGCCCGTGAACTTCAGAATCTGTTCCAGGTGGTCGAAGCGGTGGCCGAGACAGGTGCCCTGGCCGGCGGTGGTTTCCAGCAGCAGAGTGGCGCCGTTCTCCGGGGCTCGTTCCAGCACGTAGGCGACGCTGTCGCAGAGTCGCTGCAGCGCATCTGCTTCCGGTTCCTTGCCCGCGGCGCCGAGGTGCATCACCACATACGGTATGCCGAGGGCGGAACTCCGCTCCATCTCATCCACCAGCGCGTCCCGACTCTTCTGAAGCAACTCCGGATCGCCGGAGGCGGGGTTGATGAGATAAGTGTCGTGCGAGGCGAGGCAGCGGATGCCGGTCTCTCGCGAGGCGTTCAGAAAGGCTTCGATCTGAGCGTCTTCGAGAGGCCGTGCACGCCATTGCTGCGGGCTCTTCGTGAAGATCTGAATGACATCGCAGCCGACCTTTGCGCCCTCGCGGAACGCGTTGTGGAGGCCTCCCACCGTTTGCATATGGGCGCCGAAGCGGGTGTCCGGAGCAACATCGGCGTTCTGCACGCTATTCTCTCCCGCTGAGGGCCCGATCCTGCTCGCGCCGCGCCTCTCGCTCCGCAATCGCCTCGCGCCGATCGTACAGCTTTCGACCCTTACATAGGCCCAGTTCGACCTTGGCGAAGCCGTGCCTGAGGTAGATGGAGAGCGGCACCAGCGTGAGGCCTTTCTCCTCGGCGCGGGACACCCAGCGCTCGATCTCGCGCCGATGCAGCAGCAGCTTCCGCTCCCGCGCTTCTGGAGAGTTGAAGCGGTTGCCCTGCACGTAGTGTGCGATGTGCATGTTGTGCAGCCAAACCTCGCCGTCCCGGTGTCGGGCAAAGGCGTCCTGAAGCTGCACTTTGCCGGCCCTCACCGACTTGATCTCCGTGCCGGTGAGCACGAGTCCGGCCTCGATCGTCTCCAACACGTCGTATTCGTGCCGGGCGCGACGATTCGATACCAGGTGGCGCTTTGCGTCGTTGGGTCGGATGGAAGGGGGTGCGGTGGCCATGGCGATTACCTCTCCCCGGATCTCACCGCTACGGCTCCTCGGGAGCCGCCGGAGCCGCTTCTACCGGAGGAGAGGTTATCTTACCCTCTTCCAACTGGGGCTGGAAGCGCTTTGCCTTCAGATCGTCCACCAACTTTGCCGCGTTGGCTCGGTCACGAAATGCACCGAGCTGCACCCGATAGCCGCTGCCGTCCCGCACAATCCTGGCCTTGAGACCAGCGGTTTTCTCCAGCCGGTCCTTGAGCGCAGTGGCTTCCTTTCGGGAACCCACGGACCCGAAATGGACCTTCACCAGGCTCTCCGGCGAGAGTTTGGCAGAAGTGGGTTCGGGAAGAACGCCGGATGCAGCCGCAGTGGTCGAAGCAGAGGAAACGGCGGACGGGGTCGAAGCTGCCGGCGCTGACGCAGCGGGATCTCGCTCGGGGAGGGGCTCGCTGGCTCGTGGCGGCGCCAGACGAATTCCCGGTGTCCCGGCCGGCGAGGAGGGCTGAGCCGGTCCTCCTCGGGGCGCCACTGCGGTGATGGCGGTTGGGTGGCGCTGGGCGTCCTTTCCACGAACGGGATGGGGCATGGCCGGCGAGGTAAATACCGGCCCCACAGCGGAGGGAAGTCCTGAACCGAGCCGTGTCTCACTCCCGACTGGCGAGATCGGCGCGGACGCGAGACCGCCGATCTCACGCCGCGGGAGGGGCATCGGGCCCACGAGTTCACGACGCGTGGTCGCGGCTGGGCGCCCGACCGGCGGGTTATTGAGGTGGGTGAGGTCTCGGTCGGTGCTCGCAGGATGGAGAAGCGGATCCGACACCGGCAGCGGGCTCGTTGGGGCCTCCGGCGTCTCCGATTCGGCGCTCGCCGGTGTCTCCAGCGGGAGAGTCGTGGAGGAGTGTTCGGTCTCGATCGATGGGGAGACGGTGGATGTTACTTGAGCGACGGGGTCGGGGCTGACGGTCACCGATTGGGTGGCCGGTTCCCCGTCCGGCTGAGGCGGATGTGATGGCGTTGCTGCGAATCGCGACCCGGCGGCTCCGGCAGTGCTCGGAGCCGCCTGTCTGGTCGGCTCTTGATCCAGGAGTGCGGATGCTGCGGGCGCCAGAATGCGAGTCCCGACAAAGACGCTGCCCATGCCGGCGGCCAGTGCCAGCCAGCCCATCCGCCGTTCCCGATCCGAGCCTGAACCCCAGGACTTTTGCATGCCGCCCTCCTCAAAACTTCAGGGCAGGAACCGGGCGCAGACTCCATTGGCCACCATGAGTCCGCGTCGCGTCAGCACTGCTCGACTGCCTCGCCGCACTAACAGCCCATCGCTCTCCAGTTCGTCGAGCGTCGTCGCAAACAGTTCCATGGGATCCAGGCCGTACCGGCGCGCCATCTCTGCGGCGTCCGCCCCATCGCGAGTGCGAAGTCGAAGCATCATCGCCTCGCCACACGCATCTCGCTCCGGAAGACGCTCTTCCGACTGCCGCGCCGCGGGAAACCCGCGACCCGCGCTGGCCAGGTAGCGCTGCATGCTTCGATCCGACGTCCAGCGCATCCCATCCGCGTAGGAAGCCGCGCCTAAACCGAAGCCGATATAGGGTTCCTGGGTCCAGTAGATCTGGTTGTGACGGCACTCTTCGCCGGGAAGCGCGAAGTTCGAGACTTCATACTGCGTCCAGCCGAGGCCGGCAAGCCGGTCCATGCACCACTCAAACATGTCGGCAGACAGGTCCTCATCGGGACACGCCATTTCTCCCATTCTATGGCGACGACCAAACTCGGTCTCTTCTTCGATGGTCAGATTGTAAAGAGAAAGGTGTTCCGGCTGCAGTTCCAGCGCCAGTTCCACATCGCGCTGCCACTCGAAAAGCGTTTGATCGGGCAGGCAGAAGATGAGATCGAGATTGAGCCGACGAAATCCCGCTGTGCGGGCGAGTTGCACGCCCTCGGCGGCCTGATCGGACGAGTGGATTCGACCGAGCAATTGCAGCCGCCGATCGTCGAAGGTTTGAACCCCCAGGCTGATCCGGTTGAAGCCCATCTCACGCATGGCCGTCAACGACTCGAGGGAGATCGTGCCGGGGTTGCACTCGATGGTCCACTCCGCCTCGGTGAGCGGCGGCGGCTCGGATGGGGGATGGCTGAAGGCGGATCCGGGGATCGGATCGGGTATTCGCTCTCGCCAGGGGTCCGGCGACTCAAACCGAAAGCTCTCCTTCAGTGCCGCGGCGATGCGGGCTAACGAAGGCGTGTCCAACTCACTGGGGGTCCCTCCGCCGAAGAACACCGTTCTCGCCGCCCGGCCGCGCCACGGAGACTCGTGGATCTCCCGCACCAGCGCGTCAACATACTGCGCCCGGATAGCCTCCGGCG
>SYKE01000180.1 GCA_005798285.1 Actinomycetota bacterium | reverse complement strand
GCCGATCGGGCACCTCATCGACGCGTTGAACACACTCGGCGCCTCGGTGCGCTCGTTGAACGGCACGGGCTGCCCGCCGGTCGAAGTGCGCGCCCATGGACTGCGAGGGGGGAAGGTGGCCATGCCCGGATCGCACAGCAGCCAGTACTTCACGGCGCTCCTGCTCGTGGCCCCCGTCACCCGTGACGGAATGGAGATCGATGTTATTGGGGAGATGGTCTCTCGACCTTATATCGACCTCACCGCGCAGATCATGTCCGATTTCGGCGCCGTCATGGATCGAGACGCGGGGTTCACCCGACTCACCTGCGCCGGGGGTCAGGGCTATCTACCTCGGGATTCCTTCGTGGAGCCGGATGCCTCCAACGCGTCCTACTTCTTCGCCGCGGCGGCGCTCACCGGCGGGCGAGTCACGGTGCCCCATCTGGGCGTCGGAAGCGCTCAGGGCGACCTGGGATTCCTGAACGTTCTTGAGACGATGGGCTGCACCGTACTGCGGGAGACGGGGTCGATCACGGTGATCGGTCCCGATCGGCTTCAGGGTGTCACCGTCAACGCAAATGCGTTCTCCGACACGTCGCTGACCCTCTGCGCCATGGCGCCGTTCGCCGACGGACCCACGGAGATCCGGGACATCGAGCACTCGCGACTCCAGGAGTGCGATCGGATATCGGCGGCGGTCACAGAGTTGCGCCGGCTGGGCCAGGAGGTGGAGGAGTTCCCGGACGGCCTCCGGATCACCCCGAGGCCCGTGAAGCCCGCAGTGATCCAGACCTACAACGACCATCGGGTCGCGATGGGCTTCTCCCTGGTGGGACTGAAGTCGCCGGGGGTGGTCATCGCCGACCCGGCGTGCACCGCGAAGACATTCCCGACCTACTTCGACCGACTGGCCGAACTCTAACCGGGTTCGGTCCCGGTCGGCGGCTCCTCTCCGGAGATCGGCAGCATATCCATCGGGATTTGGGTCTGACTGCCGGGAATCGGCATGGACCCCATGTCCTGAGTGGCCGCCTCAATCGCCCGCAGGGCCCGACGGAAGGATTCCCGGCGTTCGGCAGGCTCCATCCCCCACCGAGAGCTTCTCTGACGCAGCGCGGGCAGTGCAGCCCGCAGCGCCACACTCTTCGAGGTCTCTGCGAGCGTCGTGAGAGAATCCGCCGCCCGGTGACACACGGCGCCGTCCGAGTCCGACAACAGAGCGATCAGGAGTCGGATCGACGCCTCGCCCGAGTGTCCGACCAGCGCCACGGCCGCCGCCTGCCGCACGATGGCGTTGGCGTCGGCGCAGAGGCGCGAGAGCCCGTCCTCGGCGTCTGCACCGACGCAGACTCCCAGCGCCTCGGCGACAGCAGCCCGGAGTGGAATGGAAGGATCCGTCACGGCGGCTACAAGCGCCGGTGGCGCCGCCGCTCCCGGAAGTCGTGCCAAACCACGGGCCGCCTGAACACGCGTCACCGTGTCCGGGTCGAGGAGCATGTTCTCCAGGTGGGGACGCAGGGCCGGCGTGGCCACCGACGAAATCACGGAGGCTCCCCACCACCTCGCCGACCCGGAGAGGGAAGGCAGGAGGTTGACCAGCGTTTCGTGTGCCTTCGGGCCGAGCAGTACCAGCGCTTCACAACTGGCGGAGCGGACCCGGAAGTCCTCATCTCGAAGCATCTCACAGAGATCCTCGGCAACCGAGGGGTCTCCCAGTCGCCCGAGAACTTCAGCGGACCGCCACCGCGTCTCCGAGGTACCCCGGCGTAAGAGTTCGCAGAGGCGGGGGGCGACCTCGGATCCTGCGTTCACGAGCGCCCAGACCTCGTCCCCATCCGGGTTTACGCCTTTTTCAAGGTTCCGGCACAGGGCTTCAAGGTCGTCCGAGGGAACCCGGGACCGGTACGTCATGCCACCCGCCAGGCTCTGGGCAGAGTGCTACAGACGAAGAAAAAGGCGGCGAGCGGAATCGAACCGCTGATGGGAGTTTTGCAGACTCCTGCCTTAGCCACTTGGCTACGCCGCCGAACACGGTTGGGGCAAACCCCAACGCTCCTGAATGCTAGCACCCGGTCCGACCTCCGTCAAGCCGATCCGAGGCGGGCCGGCGGTGCAGAACCGCCGGCCCACAGCCGACCCTTACTTTTGCGCCTTGGAGGCGTTGAACGCCTTCTGTAAGCTCGAGGCCCAACGGGATGCCAGTCCGCTCACCGTGGTCTTTTCGGACTTTGCGTCCTCATCCGTCACGGTCAGAACGACTTCTCCATTCAGCAGGATTTGTCGATTCTTACCCTTGACCCGAGACGTCACCGAACCCGCCTTGCCGCCCAGGTACTTGTTCACCACATCCGTGGCCGCTGAGGCCCTCTGATCCGCAGTCTGGCCGTTGGCGCTCGCCTTGAGCTTGATGGGCTCAAAGGAAGCGCAGTAGATCGGCGACGCCGATTGCGCCGACGCGGGTAGAACCATCCCCAACAGGGCAACACCCATCAACAGGTAACGCATCCGTGTGAACTCTCCCAGACGCCCGACATCGGGCGTACGCAGATCCATCCGGAATAGTCGGTCCATTCGCCTCACGGGTTCAAAGGCGGAAGCCCAAGTTGCTGCATGAGAAACAAATACGAGTCGGTAGCCTGCTCGATCGCGGCCTTGATAAGCCCGGCCCCGCCGTGACCCGCATTCTTCTCGATCGTCAGCAGCACGGGTCGGTCAGAGCCCGTAGATGCCTGGATGAGCGCAACCATCTTTCGCGCGTGCATCGGATCCACCCGGTCATCAGAGTCCGCCGACTGCATCAACAGAGCGGGATAGGCCGCGCCCTTCTTCACACGATGGTAGGGCGAGTAACCATATAGTGTCCGAAACTTTGCCGCGTCCTCGGCGGACCCGTACTCGGCGATCCAGGTGCGTCCGCTGCCGAACAGGTGATAGCGAACCATGTCCAACAGCGGAACGCCGCAGATCACCGCTCGGAACAACTCCGGCCGCTGCGTCATCGCCGCGCCGACGAGGAGTCCACCATTCGAGCCACCCCGGATCGCTAGCTTTTGTGAGCTCGTAAACTTCTCCCGGATGAGGTATTCCGCGGCCCCGATGAAGTCGTCGAACACGTTCTGCTTCTTGTCGAGCATCCCGGCACGATGCCATGCTTCGCCGTACTCGCCCCCTCCGCGCAGATTCGGCAGCGCGTAAGCCCCACCCGCTTCCAGCCAGGCGAGGCGGCTGGCGGAGAAGCTGGGAGTCATGCTCACGTTGAAGCCGCCGTACCCCTCCAGCAACAGCGGCGTGGAGCCGTCCTTCTTCATGTCCTTGCGGTGGACAATGAACATTGAGATCTTGGTGCCGTCCTTCGACGGGTACCAGACCTGATCCACGGTGAAGGGCCGATCATCAATCTTCAGGTCGGGACGCGCCCACACCGAGGACTTTCCGGTGCGCGCCGAAGCCCGATGAACCTCGGGGGGACGGGTGAAGCTGGTGAAGGTGAAGTAGACATCGTTGCGGTCCCTTTCGCCGACAACGGCGCTGGAGGAACCCAGACCGGGTGTTTCAACCTCGCTCGCCGGGGAGCCGTCCAGTTTCCGGATCTCAATGCGACTGGTGGCGTTTAGCATCACGGTGAGCACCAGTCTGCCGCCGATGACCGACATTCCGTCGACCACGGCGTCGGGACGCTCCGCCACAACTTCCTTCCAGTTGCCCCGCTCAACCTTGTTCGGGTTCACCTTGAAGACGCGGTAGCGAGGAGCGCCTTCGTTCGTGAGGACGTAGAACGAACCTCCGTGCTCCTCCAGTTGATAGATTGCCGGCTTTCCCGCGACCAGCGTTCGCCACTCCGTTTCACCTCGACTAAGGTCGCGAAAGTACACATCCGTCTGGTTCCAGCCGTGTTGAGTTTCTCGGAACAGGAACCGTCCGCTTCGGGACAGGGAGATTCCCACGAACTTCTGGGGATCGCGCAGCGCCGGGAAGACAAGGGGATCGGATTTGGGATCTGTGCCGAGCTCGTGGTATCGACCTTCGGCATAGCCGGGGCGCTGATCCACCGGAATACCGGGATCCGAGGGCAGGTTGACGTAGTAGAAGCCGGAGCCGTCGGGCTTCCAACTGGGTGAGGCGTAGCGGGCGCCGGGAATCACATCGATCTTGCTGACCTCGCCGCTCGATACATCCATCACGTGCATCGTGGCCTCATCGGCGTTGTTCCGCCGGAGCGAATAGGCCAGCTTCTTCCCATCCCACGAGGGCGCCCACACTCCGAGGGCCACGCTGCCGTCGGCGGATAGTAGGTTCGGATCGAGCAGCACCCGCTCCTCTCCCTGCTCACCGACTTTCCAATAGAGGATTGGTTTCTCTTTGGACGCCAGCCGCCGGGAATAAAAGAAGCGGTCCCCTCGCACCAGGGGCGCTGAAATGGAGTCGACGTAAAGCAGAGACTTCAGCCGGTTCGCGAAAGCCTCTCGGCCCGGGAGGCGATCCAATTCGGCACGCGCGGCCTGGTTCTGAGCCGTCATCCACGACTGAACCTCCGAGGAGCGCGCGTCTTCCAGCCAGCGATACGGATCAGCAACATCCACGCCGTGGACGCGATCCACCGTCACATCTGTCCGAGTGACCGGGTAGCCAGGACGAGCCTCGGAGGCCGAACCCTGGGAAACCGCGCCCACAGCAGTGACTGCCATTGCCAACCACCTCTTCCACCGTGTTGAAATCATCGGGCTCTCTCCGAGTCCAGTGGCGCCGGTTTCCCGGAGCCTTCGGTCAATGTCACGCTGCGGTCCGCGGGACCGCCCGGCCACACTTCATTGCGTCCGGATGGCCAGCGCACCCGAATCTCGTCAAAGCGATCGCGGCTTCCCAGACCCACGTGAAGCGGTCCGGCGGAGGCCGAGCAGTAACTGGACCCACTCACGCGATGCCGCACGTGGGCGACCTCCCCGGTCTTAACGCTCATCCGCGCTCCAAAGGCATTGCGATTGGACTTCAGCCCGATCAATCGCACGGAGAGCCAATGGCCCGCTCCGGAGTGGTCATTCCGCAAAAGCTCGCCGGCGCCACCGTTGTTGTTCACGATGAGATCCAGATCCCCATCCCCATCATAGTCGCCGAAGGCGGCGCCGCGGGACACTGCCGGCTTTCGGAAAGCCGGTCCGGCTTCGGAGGTCCGCTCCTCGAACGCCGGCTCGGGCCCCTCACTCACATTTCGAAACAACTGGTGCGGCTGGGCGTAGCTCAGGTTGGCCTGAAAAAGCTGGATGTCGTCCTGCACGTGTCCGTTGGCCAGAAAGATGTCCTGCCGGCCGTCGTTATCATAATCGAAGAAGAAAGCGCCGAAGCCGAGGGTCGACAGCGTGGGCGCCAGAAGCCCTACGGGGCCGGTTCGCTCCACGAAATAGCCACGATCGCTCTCCCAGAAGAAACTCACCGGCTCGTTGGTGTAGTTCGCAATCAGGATCGCCCGCTCCCCCCGACGACCCAACTCCGCGACGTCCACACCCATCCCCGCCCGCGCCAGTCCGTTTTCCCCAATGGCCACTCCCGCATCGAGCGCCGTGTCCAGGAAGCGGCCACTGCCGTTGTTTCGAAGCAGGAGGTTTGGGGTGGTGTCGCTTGTCAGCAGCAAGTCCGGCCGCCCGTCCAGGTCCGCATCCAGCACCGCCACCCCCAACAGCTTTCCAGTGACAAACCCGACATTCGACAGTTCAGTCACATCCTCGAAGTGTCCGCCGCCCTTGTTGCGGTAGAGCGTCGGCGCCATGCCCGCATAGTGTCGAGGGGTGCAGTAGCTCTTGCCGCCCAGACGATTGGTGCACGAAACTTCCCGTCCGATCGAGTAGTTCAGGTAATTGCAGACCACCAGGTCCAGCAAACCGTCGCCGTTGTAGTCGAACCAGGCCGCGCTCGTTCCCCATCGCTTCCGGTTGCCGACGCCAGCCACCCGCGTGATGTCCTGATAACGGCCGCCTCCAAGCCCGTGGAACAGGCGGCATTCGTCGAACACGCTCGTTATGTAGAGATCTTCAACGCCGTCGTTGTCGAAATCGCCCACCGCGCAGCCCATCGCGTAGAGGGGCACGTCGAGGCCGGAGCCGATCGTAACGTCAGTAAACCTACCGGCATCGTTTCGGTAGAGAGCGGCCGTCGTGACCGGCGCCCCGACCGGGAGGGCGCCATCCGTCTCCGAGAACTCGCGTCCGTTCAGATAGAGCAGATCGAGATCGCCGTCCCCGTCGGCATCGAACATCGCACATCCCGAGCCCATGGTCTCGGGCATGTGGTGCGAACCGCGTACGCCGTTCGTGTGGCGAAACAGCACTCCAGACTGCTGGGCCACATCCACGAAACCGTGCGGCAATTGGGCGGGCTCCGCCGCCGCACCGAACGAGCCACGTCCGCCGCCCCCGCACCCCACCATCGCCGCCGACCCGACCGCGACGCCCATGAGCAGCCAGCGACGTCCGTAGAGGTTAAGCATAGACCTTCCGTCAGTCCCGAGGTTCAGCGGCGCCCGAACGGCCGCCGCGGGCGCGAGCGACTTCCAGCAGCCGCCGCCCCTCGTCATGGTTTGGAACGGCCGACAGAAGCCCCTCCAGCACAAGAACCGCCTGAGACTCGGAGTGCGTCTCCAGGAAGTGCCGCGCCAACGCCAGCCGGGGCGCCGGATCGGTTGGTCGGGCCCGAACCTGGGTCGCCAGGGTCCGCCGGCGCCTCTCGAGGTTGTCCAACTTCTTGAAGCGCGCCAGAGCGCTCCGATACTCGGCCGTCTTCCCGAGTTGTCGGAGTGCTTGACTCAGGGAATACAGCGCCTCCCGATAGCCTGGATCTCGGGTCAAAGCTCGTCGAAGCGGCGCCACTGCTTCCGAGGGTTTCCCCTGTTGCAGCAGAGCCCGTCCAAGCTGGTAGTTGCCGTAGGCGTAGTCCGGGTCGAGTCCGACCGCGGCGCGAAGCTCCACCATCGCGGCCTGAAGCGTGGATGGACCTTGTTCCAGCAGGAGAGTTCCGAGCCAGGCCCGGGGCCGCGGATTGCGAGGGTCCAGTTCTGCGGCACGTCGAAAAGCCGATTCGGCTTCCGGGCGCCGCCCCAGGAATTGGAGCACGAGGCCGCGGAAGTAGGACATGTCGGCCGAGTTCCAGGGGCCGGCCTGATCCAGGATGGAGAGCGCCTCTTCCGGACGCCCCTCGTTGTAGAATTTTCGCCGCGCTACGACGAGCACGTCCGTCGGCGCGGGAGCGCCTTCACCGGACTCTTCGGCGTTGGGCGCCGATTGCGGGTCACGCTTCCCGGCGGCTCGCGACGCTCGGGCGTAGGCAGCCAGCGCGCGGTTGGCCCGGTCCAGACGTTTCGCGGCCCTCTCCGACATCGCCAGCGCATAGTAGGGCTCAGGCGTCTCCGGCGAAATCGCGATGGCGCGAACGAAACTCTTGATCGCATCCTCGTGACGGTTCAACCGCTGGTAGGTCAGCCCGAGCCGGTACCACCGATCCGGATCCGTGGGATCCGCCGCAGCCGCCTGCTCGAACAGCTGCGCGGCTTCAACCGCCCGGGGGCCCTCGCCGGACTGCCGGAGCGACTCTGCAACGAGCGAAAGGATCGGCGGATGGCCGGGTCGGAGGTCCAGTGCCTTCCGAAACGTATCAATGGCGTCCTCGGTCCGGCTGGTTTGCAGGTACAGTTTTCCCAGCAGCACCCAGATCGCGGAGTCTGCCGGCTCAATCGCCGTGGCTCGCTTCAGGGAGGTGAGGGCTAGCTCAAATTCGAGCGCGTCGGTGTAGACGGCGCCCAACTGAGCGTGGGGATCCGCCCAGCCGGGCGCCGCGTCCGAAGCCCGACGGAATGCCTCCGCAGCTCCCCGAAGATCGCCGCGTTGACGCGCCTCCACCCCGAGGGTGAACTGCTGCTCTGCGACGGCGGGATCCACGGAGGCAGCACGCGGTCGACCGAAGGAAAACCATCCGGCCAGAAGCAACCCTCCCACCAGACAGACAGCCGCCGCGGCAATCCGATTGTCGCGGCGGCTCACCCTGACGTACCCTTTCAAAGTGCGAACTCGTGGCTACTCGACAAAACCCTTCCACGAGTTGTCGAGCCACCAGTCTTCCAGACAGTTGCCGTTGTTTCGATTGCCCTGGAACGGAGCAAATTTGACGTGGCTGTCCGAGTAGAGTGCATTCAGGCCCTTGTTGTGCAGGGACACATAGCGTGGATCGGTAGCCTGTGCACACGTCGCCCCAGGCACCGGAGCCCAGTAGGGCATGTCCCAGAAGACCGGCGCCTCTGCCGATCGGGGGATTGCCGCCAAGCTAAGGCCTGAAACGCGGACGGAAGCCCGCCCCCGCAACGGCCCGTAGGGGACTGTCTGAGTCGCATGGTTCCAGATATAGGACGTCCCATTCTGCCCCATGTTGTTGACCGCAGGGTTGGAGACTGCGAGCGCCTTGGTCTTTCCCGCGCTAGGGCAGTACCACACTTCGGTGTTTTTCACGTAGGGAACCAGAAACTCCTGGGCATAGGCCGGCGCACCGGCACGAACGATCGGAGGGCACTCCGTCGCGGCAGACCCATGGAGCCACGCCTTGCCCCAGGCACACGCATTCGGCATCCGTTCATCGTAGTCCTGAACGTACATGGCCAGCGCCGACCCGGCCTGCTTCAGGTTGGAGAGACACGCGGCCTGCCTTGCCTTCTCGCGGGCCTGCGCAAAGACCGGGAACAAGATCGCAGCCAATATCGCGATGATGGCGATAACTACGAGGAGCTCGATCAGAGTGAAGGCGCGAAGGCGCCTCCTCCAGGTCGACCAGTTCATCGGTGTGAAACTACCCCATCTCACCCACGCCCGTCATCCGCTCCTCTGCGGTTGAGTCAGTGGGATTATGTGACTGTTTTGTGGCGACACGGCGATCTCCTCTGCGAAACAGCTTTGAGATGCGATTGCCACACCAGCGTCAGTTCGCCCATTCCAGAGCAAGCTCACCTCCTACCGGGAGACGCAGCCGGAGACCGCCGGCCACGTCGGTCCGCACCACTCCTGCGGGCAGCTTCTCGCTCTTATTGACTTTTAGTCCCTTGCTCGAGGGAATCTCGATCTCGAGCGGGACATCTTTCGGACCCGACACGCGGGCTCGAGTCACGCGAGCTGCCTTGTCCGATTGCCACGCAATCTCGACGTCGCCCTTCGGCGAGGGCGCCACACCGGCAGCGCTCTCAAACGCGGTGTAGCGGGGAGTAACTTCGATCTCGGCCCAGCCCGCCTTCAGGGGTCGAATCCCCAGGTACTGCGACGGAAGGTCGAAGGTCGGCCCGCCGGACCATCCGTGGCAGAAGCTGGCGCCGGGCTTCCACATCTCCCACCAGGTGGTTGCGCCCCAATCGAGCATTGCCCCCCAGCGCTTCCGGATCTCATTCAGGGCTAGATCATACCTGCCGGCATGGTAGAGTGCGCTCAACTGGTAGAACGAGAAATACGGCGATCCGGACTCAACCAAACCGGGGATTCGTCCCGGCGAATAGATCGCATCGAGGATCCGGTCTTGCTCACCCTGTGGAGCTATGTCGTAGAGCACGCAGAGGGAGTTGACCTGCTGCGAGACCTTCGGAGAGAGCTGGCCATTCGGGAGCACGGCGTCCCGATAGACGTGGCGTGGAGCATCCCAGAGACGGCTGTTCATCGCCTGACGAAGATCCGCGGCCCGCTTGCGATACTCGTTGGCGACCGGAGCATCGCCTAAAACGTCCGCCATCGCGGCGGCGGACCGGAGCGCGTCGAAGTAGAAGGAGTTGAGGGCCGCCGACTCGCCCTTCGTTTCCACATCCGCCCAGTCCACGAAGATCCAGTACGGCACGTCCTTCAACAGTCCGCCGGCGCCAACCCGGGGACCGAAGAACCGATCAAGCACGTACCTCACCCGGGGGAACAACCCGCGCACGAGGTCGCGATCGGCGGTCTGCATGTAGGTGTCCCAGAGGGTGCTCACCCAGACGAGAGTAAAGGTCGGGAGCCGCCCGCCATCCCAGGTGGTGGGATAGACGCCCCAGGTGATCCCCTCGGGCTGAAGACTCTGAGCGTGCTGTCGCAGGGCGCGCTTGATGAGCTGCACATCCCCAAAGGCGTAGGCGCTGATCAGCGCTTCGAGCCGCGCGTCGCCCCACCACTGCGCGCGTTCTCGCCACGGGCAGTCGGTGAAGGCGTCTTCCATATTGAGCTGGCAGGTCCAGCGGCCGATCTCCCAGATCCGATTCAGCCGTTCGTCCGAACAGCGGAAGGCGCCTCGATACTCCACCGGGTACGTCGTCAACACGACGTCCACTGCGACGATATCCAGCCCCGCCGGAGCATTTCGCACGTCGAGCTCGAGAT
>SYKE01000179.1 GCA_005798285.1 Actinomycetota bacterium | reverse complement strand
CGCCATCGATCAACTCGAGATCTGGGCCGAGCGGGTCGGGGTCGACATGATCCGGCATCGGGAGGGCGCGGATCCCGCCGCAGTGGTCTTCGACGCCATCGAAGCCGGCAAGGCTCGGCATGCCGACATCGTGATTGCTGACACGGCAGGGCGACTGCACAACAAGACGCACCTGATGGCGGAGCTTCAAAAGATCCACCGCGTGGCGCAGCGGGCGCTGGGGCGGCCGCCCGATGAGACGCTGCTGGTGATCGACGCCAGCGTGGGTCAAAACGGCGTCAACCAGGCGCAAAGCTTCACTCAGGCCATGCCCCTCACCGGCGTCATTTTAACCAAGCTGGACGGCACCGCGCGTGGTGGGGTTGTGATTTCGATCCGTGACGAACTCGGCCTGCCGGTCAAATATGTGGGCACCGGCGAAAAGCTGGGCGACTTCGCACCGTTTGATCCAGCGGAATACGCGAAAGGTCTCTTCGGCGAGTAACCCCCCGTGCGGCCCTGACGGGCGCGGCACCGGCGTGTCGAAACCCCAGGGCCTCGTCCCATCCCGGGAGAGGATAATCTCGGGAGAGTATTGGGCGAGGTAGACACGTCGGGTGCGATCGGTCCGGTTGGCGCCGCTCCGATGAAACGTGGTGCTGGAAAACACGGCGATGCTCCCGGCTTCTGCGATGACGGGAACTCCAGGATCGCCGCCGAAGTATCCCCGCAAGTCGTTGGCGCCTTCGTCTCTCCGGTGCTCTACCCGGTCGCGTGTCCCGGCCGACTCGTACGGGAGCAGGTACACGGTCCCGTTCTCTTCGTTCACGTCGTCGAGCGGAATCCAGAAACTGACGTAGGGACGATGATCGTGGCCAACGTACCCTGAGTCCTGATGCCAGGCGAACTCCATGCCGACTCCACCGGGCTTCACAACAAACTGCTCCCAGAACAGGTAAGCGCCGCCGGACATGGTCCCGTGGGTCAGTTCCCGCATGAGGTCACTGAAGAGGAAGCGCTGTAGCCCGGTGTCTTCGGCAGACTTCTTCGCGATGAAGTACCTTCGTCCGCGATGGTTGATTCCTCGGACCGACGCACCCTCTCGATCCATCTCCTCATCGGCCAGACGTACGTAGCGGTCACACGACTCCCTCAGGCTCTCCAACTGCCCTGGAGATAGGCAACAGGGCAACACAAAGAAGCCGCGAGATTCGAATTCTTCGAGGTGTGAAGCGGTGAGGATCATGGGGTCATGTTACCCCACTTCACCAGCCGCTCCTCGGCGCCGGGACGGCCGAGAGCCAATGGCGGATTCGAGCACTGGTACGACACACGTCATGTTGGGAGGATCCGGACATGAGAGACATACGGGTGAATCGACGGGGATTCTTTAGCGGCGCGACGGTGGCGCTCGGCGCGGCGCTGCCGGAAGGCGCGGAAGCAGGTGCGGCGACCGGCGTCGAGGACCGATCCAGTCGGATTCGAATCACGGATGCGGTTCCGCACCTGTGTCGGGATCGGGTGTTTCTGCGTGTCGACACCAATCTGGGAATCTCCGGTTGGGGGGAGATCAAGGGAGTCGTTCCGACCGTTGCGGCCGAGTTGGCCCGTTCGATGCTGACGCTGCTTCGAGGAGAAAACCCGACTCGGATCGAGCACCTCTGGCAGACCTTGTACCGCGCGGAACGGAACCAGCGAGGTGGGGCGTTTATGCTCCACTGCATTGCCGGATATGACATGGCGCTCTGGGACATCACCGGAAAACTCTGGGGAGTGCCCGTGTACCGACTCCTGGGGGGCGCGGTGCGAGACAAACTCCGGGCGTACCCCTCCACAACAGCTATCAAGGTTGGAGTGGGGGTAAAGGGCTTCGGCGCCGATCCGGCCGATATCGAGTCCATGCTGGAACCCATTCGGAAAGCACGCGAGAAGGTCGGGCCGAAAGGCACGGTCATGTTCGATGCCCACAGTTCCGTGCCTCCAGCCACTCTTAGGCAACTGGCCGCCGGGATGGAACCGTATGCGGTGCGGTTCATTGAGGAGCCGGCCGTGCCCGGCAACATGGAGGTTTTCAAGCAACTTCGGGCTGCGATCAAAGTGCCGCTCGCCACGGGTGAGCGGGATCGGACCCTCTGGGGGATCCTCCCTTATCTCACCGACGGCATCGTCGACTTCGTCCAGCCCGACTGTGGATATACCGGCGGGATCAGCCAGATGAGGAAGATTGCAGCGATTGCCGAGGCGTACTACACTCCGATCGTGCCGCATTGCACTCAGAGTTACCTCGGCATGACGGCCAGCTTCCACGCCGCGTTCAACGCGCCGCTGTTCATGATCCACGAGGCGTACGATGACGCGCTCTGGGCTCAGGTGATCAAGCCGCACTGGAAGAAGTCGGCTGATGGGTTTGTCACCCTTCCCGAGGGGACGGGACTCTGCGTGGATGTGGATGAGGTCGCGTTAAAGCGGGTAGCGTCCGATCCCACGTACCGCTACCAGTGGCGAGGTCCCGGCCGACATCCCGACGGCGCCGTGGCCGACTACTAGAACGCCCGGTTGTCATCGGGCCGTCGGCTGTCCAGAGGAGGTACGCCCGGCCCGATGCAACAAACTCACAGGTATAATCAAAAGGTCGCCGAACCTCGAATCGAACGGAGCACCGATGCCCCGACGTTCCCGCCTTCGGCATCCGCTTTCAAGGAGTATCCTGATGAAGAAGAGCCCACTGGCCCTGGGTCTGGTCGTTACCGCGCTGGCCGCGTCATTCTCGTTTGCAGCCGGGAAGGGCATCCTCTTCCCGGATTGGTCCCCCCCCACCAAGGGCACCTTCGAGGCTCCGGCCGCGTCGCTTGGAAAGAGTGCGTCGGACGCCCAGCCGTGGAGCCAGACCACCCTCACGTCGTCGATCATGGGCAAGCCACTCAAGGGCAAAGCTGTGTCGATGGTCGGCGAAGTGATCGATTACTCCTGCTACCTCCAGGTCGGGAAGCACGGAGACAAGCACCGCGACTGCGGTCAGAAGTGTGCCCGAAACGGACAGCCGGTTGGCCTGCTGACCAAGGACGGCTCCATCTACCTGCTGATGGACGAAGAGCATGACCAGCGCCGCGACGGCCTGACTGCGTTCCGCGCGGCCGCCATCGAGCACATGGCGCACGTCGTCACGGTCAACGGTACGCTCTCGGAAGTCGAGGACCAGAAGGCCATCTACGTTCAGGGCTTTCAGAAGTAGCTTCGCCTGACCGGCGGACCACTTACCCTTCGGGAACCGCCTCAGCAACGAACTGAGACGGTTCCCGCTCACAAGTCAGGCGCGCCCAACGCCAGGCGAGACGGCACGCCAACTCTGCGGGCTGCCTGCGACCCACCCATAACCCATGATGAAGAACCAACGCGCCCTCGTCGGGCTTTCCACGCTGCTGGGATGCGTGGTCATCCCACTCGTTGCTCACTCGTACGCCGGCGCGCAGGCCGGACAGGATAAGCCTCCAACTCCTCCGCGCGGCCTGCCGCCGGTGATCTGGCCGGACGACAATCCGTACAGCAAGGCGAAAGCTGAACTGGGCCTGCTCCTCTACTTCGACAAACGCCTCTCGTCGGACAACTCCGTCGCGTGTGCCTCTTGCCACGCACCCGAGAAGGGCTACACCGATGGAGCCCCCGTCTCTACCGGGATCAAGAGTCAAAAAGGTGGACGGAGCGCCCCCACCGTTATCAATCGCGCCTACAGCCTGTTTCAGTTTTGGGATGGGCGGGCGGCCACACTGGAGGAGCAGGCCAAGGGACCCGTCGCGAACTCGATCGAGATGACGCTCGAACCCAATGCCGATGCAGCGCACCGAGCGCTCGTCGCGAAGATCGGCGCCATCCGGGGTTACCAGCCGCTGTTTCGCTCCGCGTTCGGATCTCCGACTGTGGACATGGATCGGATCGCGAAGGCGATTGCGACCTATGAGCGCACGGTCCTCTCCGGAGATTCTCCGTTCGACCGATACCAGGACGGCGACAAGAAGGCCATGAACGAGTCCCAGATCAATGGGATGAAGGTCTTCTACGGCAAGGCCGCCTGCGACGCGTGCCACCTCGGGTTCAACTTCACCGATGGCTCCTACGTAAACGTCGGTGTCGGTTGGGACAAGCCCAATCCGGATCCGGGCCGGTTCAACGTCTCCAAGCGAAAGGAAGACACCGGCGCCTTCAAGACTCCCACGCTCCGGGAAATCGCTTTGACTGCGCCGTACATGCACGACGGCAGTCTGGCCACACTCGAGGCTGTGGTGGAGCACTACGACAAGGGTGGGATCAAGAATCCCTACCTGGATCAGCGGATGAAGCCGCTCAAGTTGACCGTGCAGGAGAAGACGGACCTGGTCTCCTTCTTAAAGGCGCTATCCGGGCGAGGTTGGCAGCACATCAAGGCTCCGACGTCGTTCCCGAAATAGCGTGTCGTGCGGTCATCGCCCGACTCATACGCTCACACACCGGGCCGGATACCGCCGCAGCCGTGGCGGTATCGCCTGGCTGCGCTCGCCGGGTTTCTGGGGTTGGCGGTGATCGTCGGTCTGGCAGTGTCCCGTCAACTGGCGCTCAATCGGGCGGAGAACTACGTCCGAGAACAGTTCGGTCTGGACATCCCCATTCCGGTGCGCCGGATCACTCCGGATTTCTTCGACGGAAACCTCCGTAAGGGGGCCTCGCCTCCGCCGCTGGGCTTTTGCTGGCGGGTGGAGCTAGATACGCCGGCAGCGCACGTTCACGTCATCCTCCACCCCCTGAACTATCAAGTGTTGAGCTGGAACGCGGAACTCTAGCAAGGCGCCGGAGAGGCCCGCCGTACTCCTTCGACCTTTCCTGGCCGCAAAGGGGGCCCGACCGGCGTCCCAACCGGCCAGGGTCCCCACTTCGGCCACGGTTAGCACGCGCGGTGGCGCCAACCGTGAAACGTGCGAACATCGATCCTCCTCGACGCCCGCCCGAACTCCCACTCGCGCGAAGTTCACCGACCTACGGGCTTACTTCAAGCTCTGGAGCCCAAACACCGCTGAGGCGTCTTTGAGGACCCTTGAGGCCGCCGACTCGTTCCACTCTCCAGCCCGAAACGCCCGGTTGGCAAGCGTCTTACGACTTCGGATGAACAGCACCGTGACCTCCGCATCAGGAGAGATGACGTATCCAGGGGGTCCCAGGGGATCCCCCAGCACCGACACCGGCAGATTGCTGGCGCCGTTCTCTCGTGCGAAAGTCTCCACCTTTGCTTCAGTTTCGGTCTGTGCGCTGGTGTTGTGGTCCGACAAGAACACAAACCACCCGAAGAACTTGTCCTTCCGACGGGCCTGGACCAGATCTCGCAAGTCCCGCATGACGCGCCCGGTCGGGGCATCCAGCTTTCGAGCGAACACCAGCACTGCGGGTTCGTCGGTCAGTTCGCAGATGTAGCAGTGCTGCTTGCCCCGGTTCGGGCCTGTCACGAGATTGCTGGTGAACGGCAACGGTCTCTGACCGACCTGCGGACCCGACTTGACGGCCCCCGACTGCGCGTACACCGGCAAGGAGAGCACACCACACGTTGCCAGCACGATCAGTGCAATCCTCTTCACTGAATCCCTCCCGCAGTGCCCGACGCGGCGATGGCTCGGAGCCGCAATCGCTGTCGCTCAAGCGCCCCCGCGTCAGCGCCTTTCCAGATAGCCGAAGCTCGCGCGGCATAGTGCTCGGCCATGTCCCGCCGTCCTCGCCGCTCCCAGACCACCTGCATGCCCAGCGCTCCGAGCAGGCTGCCGTGCTCGTGGGCGAGAGCCTCATGGTATGCCTCTTCGGCGTCGTCCCAACGGCCGGCCCGCAATGCAGCTTCACCCCAAACCTCAAGGACGTAACTTCCGCCTCCCCAGGCGTGCAGACCCACGTCCTTCACCGCTTTTGCGGCAGCCTCCTGAAGCAGCTTCAGCCCCTCGTCGGGCTTTCCGGACTGGACGAGAAACCGGCCCTGCACCTCCGCATAGCGATAGAAGTTGGCCGGGCTGGAGCGGTACTGCTGCTCCACGCGATCGATGAACGGCCGAGCGCTCGCCAGGTCCCCCTCGTTGAGCTTCACGACCGCACTCATGTACTGTCCATCCGGCGAGTTGGAAGCCAGGCGACGTGCCGCCCACTCCGCCAGTTCGCCGGGATCGCCCTTCAACTGCAGGAGTCGGGCCCAGGGGAGGCCGTCCTTGTAGGCGCGGGCTTCCGAAGAAGCTTCGTTGAAGCGACCCTCGTGTGCAAGCGCTTTGATCATCGTGTCGATGTGGTGCGACGGATCCAGCTCCGGGTAGCCTTCCAAACCCTTCTTACGAGAAGTCCTGGTGCAGTCGAGCGCCTCCTCCCAACGACCGAGCCGCATCGCGAGGTGAGCCTGCATGTGGTTCGCGTGCGGCATATTCGGCGCTGAGGTCCGATAGCCGACGGTGTAGGGCCAGCCCAGCGCCGGACGCTCGAAGGCCTCGTACAGGTGCACCAGTTCATGGTTGGGCGACGGGTGCTTCGGGCCCGCAAACCAGGCCGCAATCTGGTAGGGGATGGCTGGAAAGGCCTGACCGGGCGCCGTGCCGTACACACCGCCAATCTTGCCACGCCACGTCCAGAGTTCCAGGTCATCCGGATATCCGGCGATTGCGCCGTCGACGACGTCGTACATCAACTCGCGCTTGTCGCGAGCCGTGCCGTCCAACACGTTTGCTTCGCCGTTCAGTCGATCCCGGTCCGGCCCGGTCGCTCGGTTGGCTTCTCCCCGCTTCCGCTGGGCCTGCTCGCGAAGATCCTGGACTTCCAGTTCCAGCAGTCGGGCGACACAGAAGCGCTGCTCCTTGTCGTTCCCGTACTGTTGCGCGAGCTCCAGGGCCCGATTGGCGGCGTCCAGTGGTTTCATCGCATTGGTGGGGGTAAAGCTCAACCCCCAGTAGGCCATCGCGAAGGTGGGATCCAGGGCTGCGGCGTGTTGAAACGACTGTGCCGCGCCATTCTTCGAACGGTACGGGGTCACGTAGCTGTGGAGACACCGCAGACCTTGCTCGTAGAAGCGCTGTGCCTCGGCGTTCTTGCTGGAGGTCGGGTGCGTCAGGTTCCCGAGGCCGTCGAACCAGGTTGCCGGCTCGGGCAGCGGACGCACGGGCTGAGTCGGGGCTGCCGTTCGAAGCGGGATGGGCGGTACGCTGGCTTTCCAACTGGAGGCCAACGCATGGTCGGGCGCCAGCCGAAACGCCGTGAGCATGTAGGGCACACTGCGGAGATGGCTTCCGGCGATCTCGCCCCGGAAGAGCCAGATTTCAGCTTCGCGAGGGTAGATCGCCAGGATCCGATCGATGTCGGTGCGGATGGCGCCGATCAGCGGCTCGCGCTCCGCCGTAGGCTTTTCGAGGGCCTTGAGATAGCCACTCCAGGCCGCGATCAGCTGCTGCTCTCGGTCGTCAGCCGATGCCTTCAGGGCCTCGGCCCGGACCGCCGCTGCTTCCGCATCGACCCGCTGACCCAGAGCCAGGTACGCGCGAGAAGCGCCCCACGCGGCCATCGCGCAGTTTGGGTCCCGTTTCTCGCACGACTGAAACTCTCGGACAGCCTCTTGAAGCCGTCCCTGATGGAACAGTTTCAGGCCGTCTTCAAAATCTCGGGCGCCTCGGTTGGACGCACAGGTGATGGCGAACCGGGCGGGCGGCGGCGGATCGGCCGCTCGCGCCAGAACGCCTCCCGTCAGCGCAAGCGACAGTGTCACCACCGCCAGTTTCCTAATCATCGGCCCATCCCTTTCGGGGCACGGGAGCCCCTGTCTTCGCACTCGGCGGGTTCAAACTCATGTGAACTACTCTCTCGCGGCGGGCTGGGTGTCAGGAAGTTGGCCTGGGCCGCATGGCCCTCAGAGACTCCAGACGCTTGCGGGCCTCGGCTGCGACGCCGCCGCCGGGCAAAGCCGCGAGAACCTCGTAGAGTGCCGAGCCGTTCCCACCCCGATTCACAGCCATCTGCATCGCCTGCTGCGGCGTCAGCCGGCCCGCGAACTTTCCCGCATTGAGACGGGATAGATCGATCTCAGTTTCGTTGAGAAGCGTGCCGGTGGTGCCCGATGCCAGCAGGTTGAAGGTATCTTGCCGGTGCTCTAGCCCCAGGGCGTGACCCAGTTCGTGGGCAGACACCCGGGGCAGAAACTCTCGGCACCCGCCTTCCACCCGTCTCAACTCCGCTGTTGCCTTCACGAACACCAGTTCGTGGCTGAACTCCAGGCACACCCCGTTGGGTCTGATCTCCTGCACCAGATAGAGGTGGAATGTGGCGGGAGTTCGCGTTTCGCGAGGACGGATCAGCCTCAGGTGCGCCTCCGTGCGGGACGCCTCCAGTGACGCGTAGAGGCCGGCCGCTTCTGCTTTCTCCTCCAGCAGCGACTCCGCGTAGAACTGAATTCCGGCTTGCCGCCAGATTCCATTGATGCCGGCAAGCAACTTGCGGGCATCTGCGGGGGTGAGACTGCAGTTCAAATCTGCAACCTGCGAGCGAAGCAAGTGGATCCGCAGCGGCAAAATGATGAACTGCTCCGGTGTGAAGATCACGTCGGCGCCGGCCGGCCGCAAGCCGGCGAGCAGGGGCAATGCTGCTGTGAGCAATCCCCGGCGACTAATTGTCGAGATAGACCGCACGAAGCACCTCCTCCAAAGTAGTCACGCCGGAGAGTACCTTTCGAAGGGCGTCCTCGCGGAGAGCCGTCATCCCGTTCTGCATCGCGACCCGCCGGATCTCCGTGGCGTTGCGCCGCTCCTGGATTGCAGTTCGAACCGGCTCGCTCATGGGCAGCAACTCATAGACGCCGGTCCTGCCGCGATAGCCCGTGTGTCTGCAGTCTCTGCAACCCTTGCCGCGGTAGATCGAGACATTCGGGTCCTGGATACCCAACCGTTGCTTCAACGGCTCCGGCATCCTCTCCGAAAGCCGGCAATGCGGACAGATCTTTCGTACCAGCCGCTGCGCAATGACCCCCACCACGGACGAGGTGAAGAGAAACGGCTCCAGTCCCATATCTGTCGCGCGAGTGGCAGCGCTGGCGCTGTCGTTGCAGTGGAGTGTGCTGAACACGAAGTGACCAGTGAGCGCCGCCTGCACCGCCATGCCAAGCGTCTCTCCATCCCGGATCTCCCCCACCATCACCACGTCGGGATCCTGACGCAGCACGTGCCGAAGCGCCGTCGCAAAATTCAATCCAATTTTGGAATGCGCCTGAATCTGCGTCACTCGAGGAAGTTCGTACTCCACCGGATCCTCGATGGTGATCACGTTTCTGCCAACGGTATCCATCGCCCGAAGGGCCGTGTACAGAGTCGTCGTCTTGCCGGAACCCGTTGGGCCCGTCACGAGAAGCATCCCGTACGGCTTGCTGATAATTCCCTCGAAAAGCCGTCGCTCTCGTTCCAGCATCCCCAGTTCCTCCAGGGATAGCGTCGCGGCATCCTTGGGAAGGATCCTGAGAACGGCCTTCTCACCATGCTGAGTCGGCACCGTGGAGACCCGGACGTCCCACCGCTTGCCGAGGAGCTGAATGGTGAAGCGGCCATCCAGGGGAAGTCGGTGCTCTGCAATGTCGATGTTTGCCAGGATCTTGACCCGAGAGAGCAGCGGAATGTGCTGGTCTGGGGTCATGGGGAGAAAGTCGTAGAGCACCCCGTCCACGCGAAACCTCACCAGGCACTGCGTCTCGTACGGCTCAATGTGAATGTCACTGGCGCGCTGATTGATCGCCTGCTGGAGCACTTCGTTCAGAAGAAGTACGGCGGGAGCGTCTGCCGAGGCAGTGGCGGAACTGCCCAGCATGATGACGTTGGACCGCGCGCCCTGAGCCGTGAAGAGGCCCTCTTCCTCGGGCGCCTGGGCGCCCTGGTAGATCCGCACCATCAGTTGGCGGAACTCGGCGTGCGCAATTCCCATCGGCCGAACGCGTCGTCCGGTGATGCGCTGGAGTTCGTCGATGACGAAGACGTCATTCGGCTCGAGCATCGCAACGGTCAGCACATCGTCGTTCAGCTCGATGGGCGCCGCCTGAAGCTGCTCTGCGGCGCCGCGCGGCAACAACAACGCCAGACCGGGATCGACGTGCAGCTCGGCCGCGATCACCGTTTTTTCATCCTGGTGCTGGAGCGGCACCATCGTCATGTGAGCTCTCCCCGTGGCCTGGTGTTACTCATTAGCCCGACCGTCGGTGGTTCTCCGGAAGTGCACACCTTCAACATACGCACCGCGAGGCGTTTCCGTCACGTGCGCAACCGCATCCCCCAGACTCCTAAACGTCAAACAGCGCGGATGGGTAAATAAGCCGGATCCCACATCGCAAATCGGACGGCTTCATCCAGGCAACCACCCTCCAGGGGGTCCGCATCGCCTGAACGAATTGCCTCCTCGGCGACCGCCACGGCAATGCGCGCGGTAACGGACCGGATCTCCGAAAGTGGCGGATAGAGGGCTCCCGTCGCCAGGTCTGCTTCGCTGACGCACGCCGCAAGTGCTTCAGCGGCACGAGAGAACATCGCGTCGGTGACCCTGCGTGCGCCAACAACGAGCACTCCCAAGCCGACACCCGGGAAGATGTAAGCGTTGTTGCCCTGACCAACGCGGATCGTCGTGCCGCCATAGTGGACCGGCTTGAACGGACTTCCAGTAGCCACGAGCGCCTTGCCGTGAGTCCACGCGATCAGGTCAGCGGGAACTGCTTCGCACTGGCTGGTCGGGTTGGACATCGGGAAGATGACCGGCATCTCAACACGTTCCGCCATCGCCCGGACCACCTCCTCCGTGAAGGTGCCCGGCTGACCGGACGCGCCGATCAGTACGGTGGGCTTCAGCGCCTTAACGGACTCCAGCAGGCCCCGTCGGGTGGGATCGCCCAGACCGACCGCCGCGGCGTGTTCGGGGCTCCAGGCCAACTGCCGCTTGTAGACGTCGCGAATGTGGGAGTCGGCAACCAGCAGCCCCTTGCTGTCCAGCACGGCCACGGCCCAATGGAGCGCATCCCCCGAAAGTCCCGCGGCGCCCAGCAGGTCCTGGAGCTGCCGTCCGATGCCGATCCCGGCGGCCCCGGCGCCGAGAATAAGAATGCGCTGCTCGGTGAGGGGTATTCCGGTGCGGCGAGATGCCGCAACGACTCCGGCGGCCGCCACGGCGGCAGTGCCCTGAATGTCGTCATTGAAGGAAGGCAACTGGTCGTGGTAGCGGTCCAGCAAATCGAACGCCACCTGCTTCTTGAAGTCCTCCCACTGGAGAAGAGCCCGAGGGAATAGATCCTTCACTGCCTGCACGAATTCATCGACCAGCGAGTCGTACTGCGGACCTCGGAGCCTCGCATGCCGCCAGCCCAGGTAGAGGTCATCGGTGAGGAGCGCAGGATTGTCAGTGCCGACGTCGAGGCTGATTGGAAGCGTCTGCGCCGGATGAATGCCGGCCGCGGCTGTATACAGCGCCAGCTTGCCGATCGGAATCCCGATCCCCCCCGCCCCTTGATCGCCAAGGCCTAGAATGCGCTCGTTGTCGGTCGCCACGATCAACCGAACATCCTCGAAGGGTGCATTGGACAACACTTCGCGAATCCGTCCGCGGTGCTCCGGCGTGATGTGCATTCCGCGGGCGCGGCGAAAGATCCGGCTGTACTCCTGGCACGCTTTGCCGACCGTCGGCGTGTAAACGATCGGCATCAGCTCTTCAACGTGATCGACCAGAACTCGATAGAAGAGAGTCTCGTTCCGGTCCTGGAGCGCTGCCAGCCCGATGTAGCGCTCCAGCGCGTCCGGCTTGCGCATCACATTCTCATAGGCTCGGCGCGACTGTTGATCGAGACTGCTGACCGCATGGGGCAGGAGGCCTTCAATGCCGAGGAGTTGCCGTTCCTCCACAGTGAACGCGGTCGACCGGTTGTACATCGGGTGCGTCAAGAGTTCCCGCCCCCGGAATGGGACCGCCAACTCGGCGCCACCGTCCGAACCCACTAGTGGTCTGTCAGGGCGGAGTTGATTCTTCACCGGAGCCTCGGACGAAGATGTGATTCACTTGGTGTGGAGGTAATCCCTGTGCCCAAGAAATACCGCGTGACGCTCACACCAGACGAACGCGAGCAGTTGTCCGCT